>DASRNX010000039.1:0-3968 GCA_035647175.1 Clostridia bacterium
GGATAAAATTACTTTGGAGATCGCCCTGGGGAAAATAGGGGATATTAAAGACGCAGTAAAGGCTAAAACGGATCAGTTGCAACGATATTCCGCCGATCAGGAAGGAAGCCTGGTATTATCAGGTCTGGGAAATCTCTTTTCCGAGCAGATGGAAAATTTGGGGGATATAGTGCAGGGAAATGTATCGGATAAAGTAGAAATTTCCTCCAAGATAAAGTATACTTATATCGATATGGCGGTTAAGTATCAAAAGTATATAGAGGATATTACCAACAGGTAGGGAGAGATAGTATTTGAAGATAGCAACCATAAAGGAACTGCTGGAGGCGGAATTGATTGTCGGGGAAGAATTTTTAGAGCATGAGGTCGTATCTGCATGCGGATCGGATTTGATGAGCGATGTATTGGCATTCGTCAAGGAGCAAACGGTCTTATTGACCGGACTTAATAACCCCCAAGTGGTCCGAACTGCCGAGATGCTGGATGTATCTTGCATCGTGTTTGTGAGGGGAAAAAGGCCGGCACAAGATATCATAGACATGGCCTTGGCGCGTGATATAGTACTGTTATCCACCGGAAACACCTTGTTTGAGGCATGCGGTAAACTCTATCAGGGGGGACTCAGAGGAGATATGAAATGAAGATGGAATCCAATGAATATATTGGCATGGTCCATAGCTACCAAATAGAATCGGGTAATTTTACCAAAGCCGGTGAGGCAGCCAGCGGGATTAAAAAGCTCCTAAGGCAATTAGGCGTTGATGCCAAGATAATTAGAAGGGTCTCCGTCGCCGCATACGAGGCGGAAATGAATATGGTTATTCACTCAACAGGCGGGGTAATTGAAATAGAGGTGAACCCAAAAGGGATCACATTCAAGGCCGTGGATGAGGGGCCGGGTATAGAGGATATAAGCCGGGCTATGGAAGAGGGATTTTCCACCGCTAAAGAGTGGGCCAGGGAATTGGGCTTTGGAGCGGGCATGGGATTGCCCAATATAAAAAGGTGCTGCGACGATTTTCACATTCAATCCCAGATAGGACAGGGCACTTGCCTAGAAGCTAGGTTCTCATTATAGGATGGGCATTACCCTTTCAAGGCCTTATCCGTGACTAATCCTACGATATAATTTGACCTATAAATTGCTCGTTAAAACACCGGAAGCAATTGTATTGGCAATTGCAACACACAGGTTTCAACGAGGCGGGTGATTTGTACCCACCGCCTGTTTTACTAATGGGAACTCGCCGCTTATAGAAGCAGGAGACATCCTACCGACTCGTTATATTTGTCACATAGCAAGATAATGAAGTGATACAATACATCAATGTAGAAAACAGCGACGAATTATGAAAAGACGGCCCTGTCTATGATGTAAAGGAAGGTGGTCTATATGCAGGAGTATTTTCACTCCGTAACCTTGGACGAAGACAAGTGTATGGGATGCACCAATTGTATTAAAAGATGCCCCACGGAGGCAATACGCGTCAGGGACGGTAAAGCTTATATTATTGCTGAACGTTGTATAGATTGTGGGGAATGCATCCGGGTCTGTCCCTATCATGCCAAGATTGCCGTCACCGATTCTTTGGATTCAATAGATAAACATAAGTATAAGATAGCACTCCCCGCACCCACTTTATATGGCCAGTTTGAAAAGCTTACCAGTATAGACAGCGTATTACACGGTCTTAAGGCCTTGGGGTTTGATGATGTTTTCGAAGTTGCCAGGGGTGCCGATTACGTTACCGAATTTACAAAGTATCAGATAGAGCATTCCGATCCTAAATGGCCCATTATTTCTTCTGCTTGTCCCGCTGTAGTAAGGTTGGTGCAAGTTGGTTTTCCTGAACTGATTAACAACCTGGCCGATGTACAATCCCCCATGGAGATTGCGGCACAAATCGCCAAGGACGAATTCAGTCGTGAACATGGGGTGGATGAGGATGAGATAGGCGCCTTTTTTATTACCCCATGTGCAGCAAAGGCGACCAGCATCAGAAACCCGTTGGGGGCAGAGAAGTCCAGCGTGGATGGGGCTATATCCATTCTGGATATATATGGTCCTCTATCATTGGTAATGAACAGGGAAGGTATATTAAATGATTCGGTCAGCCTCCAGAAATCTACCCTAAAGGGCGTAGGCTGGGCAAACTCAGGGGGAGAAGGAACCTCCTTGGGTATAGACAGCTATCTGGCGGTAAACGGGATCCATAATGTTATGAGGGTGCTGGAAGAGATTGAGAACGGCAAACTATCTGATTTGGATTTTTTTGAAGGCTTAGCCTGTGTAGGCGGGTGTGTAGGCGGCCCTTTGGTTTTTGAGAACAACTTTGTTGCCCAAAACAGACTTAAAAATATCATCAGCAGGATGGAACCCCCTGCGCCTATTACCCATGAGGAATTGGAAAGGGCCATTGATAGATATAATTGGATACTAAATAAGGAGATATTGCCAAAACCCATCATGATATTGGATGAGGATATTTCATCGGCCATAAAGAAGATGGGAGAATTAGAGCGTATATATGCCGATCTTCCGGGTTTGGACTGCGGCTCTTGCGGATCGCCCAGTTGCAGAACTTTGGCGGAGGATATAGTAAGGGGATATGCAACTGAATTTGATTGCGTTATCAAGCTTAGGGAAAAGGTAAAAAATCTGGCCAGAGAAGTTATAGAACTGTCGGATAATTTGCCTACGGGAAGGGAAAGAAGAGGGACAGGAGGATTGACACATGAAGATAAAGGATCTGATTAAGGGGATGCCCCATACCGTGTTAGTGGGGGAAGAATTTTTGAACAGGCCCATCAAATCCGGATATTGCGGTGATCTGCTGAGCAGGGTAATGGCCCGCGGCCCAAGAAATGGGGTATGGATAACGGTTCAAACCCATGTCAATATTATTGCGATTGCATCCCTAATGGAAATTTCGTGTATTATCATACCCGAAGATATCAGTGTGGACCCAAATACAATAGAAAAGGCTGATGAAGAGGAGATTGTTATAATTTCCTCCCCACTGACGTCCTTTGAATTATCCGGAAGGTTATACGGGATGGGAATAGGCAACCGGGAATGAGAATGGCGGTCGACCTGCATATACACTCGGCCCTCTCCCCCTGCGCCCATGATCATATGACCCCAAATAACATCGTAAATATGGCGATGCTCAAGAAATTAGATGCTATATCCATTACGGATCATAATAGCTGCGATAATGTATGGGCCGTAATCGAGGCGGCAGGATCCAAATTGATAGTCGTACCCGGTATGGAGGTACAGACCAGGGAGGAAGTCCATCTTTTATGCTATTTTTGTGGGTTGGACAAGCTGATGGATTTTGGATCCCTAATAAAGAGGCGATTGCCGGATATATCCAATGCACCTGATTTATTTGGCAATCAATTCATTATGGACGAAAGGGATAGGATTGTTGGTGTAAGGGAGGAGATGCTAATAGCATCCGTCGACCTATCCATAGATGAAATATTGGATGAGGTCTCTAGCAGGGACGGTGTGGTTATCCCTGCCCATATCGATAAACCCTCATACAGTGTCATTTCACAATTAGGATTTATACCCCAAGAGCTAAAAGGTGGAATGCTGGAAATAAGCAGGGGTAACAATGGCTTTTTGGCCGGATTCCCACCGGAAAGATTTTTCTATTCTTCAGATTCACATGAATTGGGTCAAATATTGGAACGGGAGAGCTTTCTAAGGGTATGGGAACCGTCAATCCCAGGCATCCTTGATGCACTAGGAAATCCACCAAAATGATTATCATTTGGACATAGGGCCTTGATAAAACTTAAACCCGGACTAGAGTCCGGTCAATTGATAATTAAATAACGAAAGGTTCTGAATATTGTATCATTCTATAGCAGAGGGGATGCTGAAGGACAAAATTATAAAAGAAATAAAACACGAGATATAATAGATAAAGTCGAAGTATGTAAATCGTTGAAAA
>DASRNX010000040.1:0-3648 GCA_035647175.1 Clostridia bacterium
ATATATTAGTTTATGGCATAATGCTTTGTGGGGGGTGAGGTTAATATGACACTTGAGGAACTGGAGGAAGAGCTTGAAGAAAAGCGAGAGCTTCTGGCAGATATCCTTCGCAAAGGGGATTTGAACTTGGTAGATGGTGAGGTTCTCGCTTTAAGTAGGAGCCTGGATAAGCTTATTGCAACTTATCTCGGTATGGTGGCCACAAATGCTTCTAAACCATAAAGGTTCGGGATAAATTCCCGTTCCATATATGGCAAGGACAGGGATGATTCCCTGTCCTTGCCATAGCACCATAAGAAAATATCCTTCACTTTCGCAAATGATGGGTTTTCATTAATTAAAAAGTGATGGGCAAAAATCCCCCGCCTCGTTGAAACCTGTGTGATGCAATTGCCAATGCAATCGCTTCCGATGTTTTAATCTTCGCAAACAGGCTTTTACTTGGGCAGTTTACCATCTATAAGATAAAATCTCTTGCTGATTTCGGGGTAATCGTCATAATCCCCGGTGATTATATTATGGGATAGGACTTGCCATCTGTTCCCAACCATCTTCATATTCATAAAAGAATAATTGCTGTCCTCTTCTCCTTGAAACTGGACGTATATGGTCTTGGTCCCATCATCATTTTCGTAGATGTTTTCACTAAAGTATACTAAGAATTTATCCATGTCCCAGCCCTGTTCTTTGAGCTGGGCGTATCCTTCCTTTTTCAAAAAGCCTTCAGCCACCAAGGGTAATTGATAGCCGAGAGTAAAGCTATAGATATTAAATAACAGGACAACCGCTACGGCACAAGCCAGGACCGTCCCCAGTAACCTGAGTAAAAGACGCCTATAATCCTTCTCCTTCCCGGATTTTGCTATGCTCCTAACCCCAAAAAAGATAAGAGGCAACAAGATTAATACGCCTATTCCGACAAAAACAATAACAGTATCCTTCATGTATATCTACCCCCCTACAGAATCTTACCTAAGAATTCTCTGGTTCTCTCTTTTTTTGGATTATTGAACAAATCCTGCGGCGGACCTTCCTCGAAGATAATCCCCTCGTCCATAAACATTATCCTGTCCCCCACTTCCTTGGCAAACCCCATCTCATGGGTGACCACCACCATGGTCATACCCTCCTTAGCCAGCTGCTTCATGACGTTCAATACCTCGCCCACCATCTCCGGGTCCAGAGCGGAGGTGGGTTCGTCAAAAAGCATCACCTCGGGGTCCATGGCAAGGGCCCTTGCGATTGCCACCCTTTGTTTTTGCCCGCCGGAGAGCCTGTTTGGATATTCGTTATCCTTATCAGGAAGACCCACCTTGTATAGAAGGTCCTTGGCCTTTTTTCGGGCCTCAGCCTTTGTCGCCCCTTTGAGTTTTATAGGAGCAAGGGTTATATTCTCCATGACGGTCATATGGGGAAACAGGTTAAATTGCTGAAACACCATACCGACCTTCTGGCGGAGATGATTAATATCTTTTCTTTGCTCAACTAAGGGTATCCCGTCAATGATTATTTCCCCGTCAGTCGGTTCCTCTAGGAGGTTCAAACAGCGCAAAAAGGTGCTTTTCCCGGAGCCGCTGGCTCCAATAACGCAGACCATCTCCTGCTTTTCTATGGAGGTATTAACCCCTTTTAAAACTTCCAGTTTTCCGAAGTATTTATGCAAATTTACTACTTCAATCACTTTCACGCAGCCTCCCCTCAAGCTTATTGAGCATCAATGTCAATATGGTAGTTATATATAGATATATGAGTGCGACCACTATAAAGGGTGTATAGGCATCAAAGGTCCTGCCCCTGACTATATTCCCTGCCCTGGTCAAGTCGTCTAGGGCTATATATCCCGCAATGGCGGTCTCCTTTAACAATACGATGAACTCGTTGGCCAAGGCCGGTAATATATTCTTTATAGCCTGGGGTATAATAATATAAAGCATGGAATGGGAATAGGAAAACCCCAAGGATCTGGCGGCCTCCATCTGTCCCCTGTCCACGGCTAAGATGCCCGCCCGAATGAGCTCACAAACATACGCCCCGCTGTTGATTCCAAAGGCAACCGAGGCTACCACTATCTTTGGAAGGCTGCTGCTGCCCAATATGGCATAATAGATGAGCACCAGCTGTACCACCGCCGGAGTGCCCCTTATTATGTCTACATAGAGGGTTGCCAGGCTTTCCAACCATTTTATCCTCCCCAGCTTGGCCAGAGCCAAAAACAGACCGATTAAGGTGCCTAAAACAGCCGCATACAGGGTCAATTGGAGGGATATACCAAGCCCTTGTATGAACTGCATATAGCGCTGTTCCCTTATTAGATTATAATATATTGCATCAGAAAAAGATTTAATGATCGAATCCATTTACTAAAAACCCCTTTTATATTCCGTTAGGTATAGGTAAACGGCCCCAACTGTAGAATTTATCATCTACAGATAAACTTAGTTGATCTATTGCTTAACTATAATCGATATTGCCCGTTACCTATTTGATAATTGCTTTTGAAACTTACCAATTACTTTGTGGGTAGCAACCACCAATCCAATTTTACAATAGAATGTATAAATATGCAATAGGTGATATATCTCAAAATCATCTTCAGTCCGGGTCAATGGCCGACAAATCCTTTTATCGCCTTTGGGGTGTTGGGCAGAGCAAAAGCCGATATCGAATAGTTCCAATATCGGCTCCATGTATATATCAATATATTCAGCTGGCCCAAGGCATTAGCCTTTTATTCACCTATGGAGTATTTGTTTACCAGTTCCCCGATTTCCCCGCTGTCTTGCAGTTCCTTTAATACCTCGTTGATGACCTCTTGTAGTTCGGTATCCTCCTTGCGAACTGCCATGGCGTACTCCTCATCTTCAAAGGGTTTATCATCAAAGTCCAATATCACGAGATCCGGGTTGCTGTTAACTAGGATTTGAGCTGGGAGGTTATCGATAATCACCGCATCGATGTTTCCGTTACCCAGATCCAGGACTGCCTCTATTCCGTTGTTGAATTGAATTACCTCGGCATCCTTAATATCGTCTGCTTCGTAGAAACCGGTGGTGTCGATCTGTACCCCAATCTTTTTGCCTTCCAAATCCTCGTAGACCTTTATGTCCGGATTTCCATCCTGAATCATAACCGCCTGTACGGCCTTAAAATAAGTATCCGTAAACAATACCTTTTCCTGCCTATCGGGCTTTATGGTAAAGCCGGCAGCTATAAAGTCAATTTTGCCGGATTGGAGAGCGGCTATAAGAGAATCGAATTCCATGTCCTCTACTACCAATTCCACTCCTAATTTATCGGCTATCTTTTGGGCTATCTCTGCATCGATACCGATTACTTCATTTCCCTCACGCATTTCAAAGGGAGCAAAAGCGGCGTTGGTACCCCAAATTAATTTGTTATTATCCTTGATCTTATCAATTATGCCGACTTCATCGGAGGTGTCCCCATCGTTAGAATCATCCCCGTCGGTAGTATCCTGATCACCTGCATTTTCTTGCCCACTGTTATCACTATCGGAAGTTCCGTTTCCTTTTGAGGCATCATCGACCTTACCTCCTGCTGAACATCCGATAACGGAAATGGTAAAAAGCAAGATAACTAAAACCAAAAAGAACTTGTTAATATTTTTCATCTCTATTACTCCTCCAT
>DASRNX010000041.1:0-6823 GCA_035647175.1 Clostridia bacterium
CTCCTAAAATAACCCACCGCTATACCGATTACGATGCTTTCAATCAACATTGCTTTTCCAATTTCCTTCTCTCAGTATTTATCTTTTCAGAACCTTGACAAAGGCTTCTACAACATCGGGGTGAAACTGTGTGCCGCTACCTTCAATCAGTATCCCGACTGCTTTCGTCGGGGACATGGCGTCCCTGTATGGACGGTTAGAAGTCATGGCATCATACGCGTCTGCTGCTGAAAGGATGTATGCCTCTATGGGGACTTGGTCTCCGCCTATGCCTTTGGGATATCCTTTTCCATCATATCTTTCATGGTGGTACCTAATTATATCCTTACTCTTTAGGGGAAGTTCAATATCCTCTAATATCTTTACCCCTATTATGGGGTGGTGATGAATTTGGGAGAACTCGGAACTGTTGAGTACCTCTTTCTTATTCAGGATTGAATCATTTATCCCTATCTTGCCTATGTCATGGAGAAGCGCTGCAACTTCGATAGAATGAATGGTGGCGTTGTCTAGCCTAAGCTCATGGGCAATTTGGCTGGCATATCCTTCTACCCTGCGGGAATGGCCTTCCGTGTAGGGATCCTTCGCCTCTATAGCGGCCGTGAGGGCCTTGACCGTCTTATAGTATTGTTCTTTGGAATTTTGATATAGTTGGAAGGAATGGCGGGCCAGAAGCAGCGGGCCTACCAATAATGCAATATAAATTTTGCCAAGGGCCTGGTTGTAGAGCAGCGCAACAAAGTATCCAAAAGGCGCAATGGCAGCAAAATTCGGTAGAATCCAAGACATAAGGCTGCCCCAAAGCTTGAAAAACGAATCCCTGTTTAGCAGTGACATCAATGCCATGAGAATTCCAGTATTTAAAAGGGCATAGGAAAGCGTGTATATCAGCATAAGTAGGGTAAAGGCTAACTTTGTAATGTCTAATTCATATACTTTTGATAGAAATTCTAATGCTGTTCCCGATGTAAAAGCCGATATGGAGACATTAGCCACATTAAAAAGGGTTTTATATGGGGGAACACTGAAAATATGCCTGTAGGTCTGGGGTTTTTCCTTGTACACAAAAAAGGTTTGGCTCCCCGCGGCTATAATCACACTATAATATGTTCCATAGGTGAGCTGGACAGCAAAAATTATCGCGAATACCACGCTTACATATCGATTCTTATTAAATACCACCAAAAATGATTGGCAAAGACCGGCTAAAAGCATCCAATATATCATATCGTACACATTGCTTTGGCCCGATATTTTGTAGAGACTAAACCCCAAGATGAGAATACCAACTGATATAATTAACGATAAAAAGGCTATGGTCTTTTTATCCATACTCCAACACCTTTCGAAACAAAAATAGGCCAAACCCATCAGACTAATACCAACCTACGCTAGCGCCGCCGGCAAGTATCAGGGAAAGTAATGCAGACAGTGCAACTAATACCTTAACTGCTATCTTCTTCATCTAGATATAGCCTCCTGTTATAAAATCTCTGTCATCGGCTAGTCAGACAGGCCATATCCGCTCCGCTATTAAACTAGAAAATATTAAGAAATCTGTAAATGGTTTGGCCTATTAATGGTTTTATTTAAAATACCGAACAATCCTGCGATTGATGGCATCTAGAGTTGCCTTTACCACTGTCTCACTTTCATCCTTGGTGACGATGCAACATCCGCATAATAATTCCTCACCTAATTCGAACAGGTGGGATACGGTTACCATATAGGCTTTTTTATCTGAAACATAAACGGGGGTTATATCCCCGAGAATAAATACGTATTCAATGTCCAAAGCATTTTGTATAGCGTTTAAGGCTGCTTCGGATATTAAACGTATGCGGCTTCCCAGCGAATTTCCGCCCTGAGCCATCCCCAAAAAGGATTCCCCATCTTTTAATAGGATTACTTCGACTTGGGATTTGGGTCCTTCTGATAACACTTTTACATAATGCAGATTAAACCTGTGCTCTCTGGGACCAATTAGATCATCCTCTATTTGGGCGATACTTATGATCTTATGGTCAATTTTTAAATTATATGTAGTAAGCATAGCGGATTGAATATCCCTAACCAGCTGTTTTGGAGAGCGATAAATATCCGCCAAGACGTGGAGTTCAATGATTTCGCCACCCTGGTTGGCAACGAACCGGGAAGAAATAACACCGGGAATCTTATTTATTAAAACCTCATAATCAGTCAGGCCGCTCAAAACGATCACTCCCGTTATTAGGAAATTATTTTACCTTATTTGCTTAATTCGCCAAATACTTTGTGAATCCTTCTTTTAAATAATTTTTTTTGGCTCATGTCCCGGTGCCGGGATCAGATTATTGAGGTTTTCGGATCATGGCTCGGATATGCAAACATTTATATTTTTCAGCTTATGTTGACTGGGAAAAACAGGAGTGTTAATATGAGAGGGAAACATTTTTGGATATTACCTTTTAGGGGAAAATTATATTTAAGGGGCTGTTGGGCAAAATCTAAGATAATCTTCAAATTTATTAGACGAAGACCGAAGCCCATGTCAAGCGGCGGGCAATCAGGAAATTGGGGTGGAGAAATGTTACGGATGATAAAGGAAATCAGGCCATTTATCATAACAATCTTAATAATAATTGCGTTACTTTTTGTACAGGCTATGGCAGAATTAGCCCTGCCGGACTATATGTCGAGTATAGTCAACGTTGGAATTCAGCAGAAGGGTATAGAAGACGTCGTCCCTAATGTGATAAGGGCGGACAGTCTGGAGAAGATAAAAGCCTTTTCGAGGGAAGATGAGAGAAATCTTATATCCCGCAGCTACAAACTGCTGGACAGGGGGGATTTATCGGCCGAGGAATATGAGCATTATGTAACGAAATATCCAGCTCTAGAAAAAGAAAACCTTTATATTTTAGATGCAGCAGATAAGGGAGAGATTGAAAGGCTGGGCTCTTTTCTTGGTAGGACGATATTAATAGCGTGGGGAATGGATCAGAATATGCCAAATATTGAAGGGGATACTTCGCCCTTTAATGACTTGCCCCAAGGGACGGATCCCTTTGAGACGTTGGAGGCTGTGCCCCAAGAAATGTTAGACGAATTAAGGGCGAAGGCTGAAGAATGGTTTGATCAGATGCCGGATTCCATGATTACCCAGTCCGCGATAAGCTTTATAAGTACCGAATATGAGGCCATAGGGGTAAATATCCCCAAGGCTCAATCGAATTATATCTTGACCATAGGCGGCATAATGTTGCTCATCGCCCTATTGGTTATGGCAACATCTATACTTGTTGGCTTTCTGTCGGCTAGGGTTTCTGCTTCCCTTGGTAGAAATTTGCGTGATGGGGTATTTAGAAAGGTTGCATCCTTTTCCAACGCCGAGTTTGATGATTTTTCAACTGCTTCCCTTATAACCAGGAGTACCAACGACATACAACAGGTTCAAATGTTTGTTGTTATGCTCTTGAGGATGGTGTTTTACGCTCCAATCATCGGAACGGGTGGGGTGATTAGGGCTCTAAATACCGATACTTCCATGGCTTGGATAGTCGCAGTGGGGGTTATGGCGGTTTTAATTCTGATTACGGTTCTTTTTTTCATCGCCACACCCAGATTTAAGAGGATGCAAAAGCTCGTGGATAGGGTTAATCTTGTCATGAGGGAATCCCTCAACGGGATGATGGTCATAAGGGCGTTTAATACCCAAAGATTAGAGGAAGATAAGTTTGATAAGGCCAATAAGGATTTGACCGAGACAAACCTCTTCGTATCCAGGCTTATGACGATCATGATGCCGGCTATGATGCTGATTATGAATGGGATAATGCTCCTAATCATCTGGGTCGGTGCGCATCAAATCGAAGAAGGAACTATACAGGTTGGGGACATGATGGCCTTCATACAGTATACCATGCAGATTATTATGTCCTTCCTTATGATATCCATGGTATCTATAATGTTACCCAGGGCTTCTGTATCCGTGCAGAGAATCTCCGAGGTTTTAGATAGGGAAATAATCATCAAAGATCCTTTAAGCCATGTGGAATTAGACGGAGGCGTAAAAGGATGTATAGAATTTATGGATGTATATTTTCAATATCCGGGTGCGGAAGAATGCGTTTTAGAGGGCATAACCTTTGTGGCGGAGCCGGGCCAGACCACAGCTTTTATTGGTAGTACAGGCAGCGGAAAGTCTACATTAATCAACCTTATCCCAAGGCTATATGACATCTCAAGGGGACGAATTTTGTTGGATGGGATAGATATTAGAGATATGAGGCTTAAGGATCTAAGGGAGGAAATAGGATATGTTCCGCAAGAGGGAATCCTTTTCACAGGTACAATAGAGAGCAATATAAAATATGGCAAAAATGCTGTCGTTGGCGAAGAAGAGGTTTTAAAATCCATAGAAATTGCCCAGGCGAAAGAATTTATTGATGAAAGAGAGGGGGGTATCCAATCTGAAATATCCCAAGGGGGGACCAATGTATCCGGGGGACAGAGGCAAAGATTGTCCATCGCAAGGGCATTGGCAAAGGCGCCAAGGGTGTTAATATTCGACGACAGTTTTTCTGCCTTGGATTTTAGAACGGATGCTGCCCTAAGGAAGGCTATGAGCCATGAAATAGTGGGCAGAACCGTACTGATAGTGGCTCAAAGGATCAATACCATAATGAAGGCAGAAAAAATAGTGGTATTGGATGAAGGGAAAATAGTAGGGCAGGGAACCCACAGAGAGCTCCTAAAGACCTGTGAGGTATATAGACAAATTGCCCTATCCCAGTTATCGGAGGAGGAACTTGCCATATGAGCAGAGAGAAGACAACCAGAAGGTCCGGAAGGATAGGCGGCGGGTTTGGCGGTAGACCGGGATCTTTTGAGAAACCCAAAAACTTTAAGGAAACCTTTTCCAAGCTCCTCAGGTATTTAAAACCCTATGGACTACAGCTGGTTGTAGTGGTAATTTTCGCTGTAGGCAGCGCAGCCTTTTCAATAGTGGGGCCGAAGATACTAGGAAGGGCAACGGCTAATATATTCGAGGGACTGATAGCAAAGATATCCGGTGTTCCTGGGGGAGGAATTGATTTTAGATACATAGGAAATATCATCCTTATTCTTATTGGGCTGTATTTACTGTCTGCGCTATTTTCTTTGGTTCAGGGCTTTATGGTCACCGGTATTGCCCAGAAGATATCATATAACTTGAGGAAGGAAATATCGCAAAAGGTAAATCGACTTTCCCTCAAATACTTTGATACCATGACCCACGGTGAGGTATTGTCCAGGGTTACCAACGACGTGGATACCGTCAGCCAATCCCTGAGTCAAAGCACCAGCCAAATAATAACATCAGCTACAACGCTTATGGGTGTACTGATTATGATGATATCCATAAGTTGGGAGATGACCGTCGCAGCTGTCTTGATGCTCCCCGTGTCCATGCTTTTGGTCTTGGTGGTGGTTAAAAGATCTCAAAAATACTTTGTAGCCCAGCAGAAGAACCTTGGGTATGTCAACGGATATATTGAAGAGGTATACGGCGGTCATAATGTTATGAAGGTATTCAATGCCGAAGAAGGTGCCGTTGAGGAGTTCGGTAAGATCAATGGGGAACTTTATAGCTCTGCATGGAGATCCCAATTTCTATCTGGAATGATGATGCCAATCATGATGTTTATCGGAAACTTAGGATATGTGGTCGTGACCATTTTAGGCGGATGGCTAGCCGTAAGAAAGATCATAGATGTGGGAGATATCCTATCCTTTATTCAATATATAAGGAGCTTTACCCAACCTGTTAACCAGTTGGCTCAAATAAGCAATGTGCTGCAGTCCACTGTGGCAGCCGCAGAACGGGTTTTCGAATTCTTGGATGAGAAGGAAGGCGAAGAAGATAGCGCTGCTGCTATTAGACTTGAGCACGTTGAGGGCAGGGTAACCTTTGAGAACGTTAAATTCGGATATAAAGAGGACGAAACCGTCATAGAAGATTTTTCTGCAGATATAAGGCCCGGACAAAAAATAGCTATAGTTGGTCCTACTGGAGCAGGCAAGACCACTATCGTTAAGCTCCTTATGCGCTTTTACGATATTGACGATGGCAAAATTTTGATCGACGGCCATGATATAGTCCGCTTTACCAGAAAGGAATTAAGGGGTATGTTTGGTATGGTACTTCAGGATACATGGCTTTTTTCCGGCACCATTATGGAGAATATCAGGTATGGAAGACCGGATGCTACGGACAATGAGGTCATACAAGCCGCCACGGCTGCACATGCTCACAGGTTTATTCTTACTCAACCTGAAGGGTATAATATGATCATAAATGAAGATGCCAGCAATATATCCCAGGGACAAAAGCAGCTTTTAACCATTGCCAGGGCTATCCTCTCTGATCCAAAGATATTGATATTAGACGAGGCGACATCATCGGTGGATACAAGAACCGAGGTGCTTATACAAAGGGCTATGGAAAACCTCATGAAAGGAAAAACATCCTTTATAATCGCCCATAGGCTTTCTACTATTAGGGATGCGGACATTATTCTGGTCATGAGGGACGGAGATATTATCGAGGCCGGTAATCATGAGGAACTCCTTAGTAGGGACGGATTTTATTCTTCATTGTACAACAGCCAGTTTGCAGATACGACAGGGGTATCCTGACTGTGATTGGGGCTAGGAATACACTATTTTTTATATGTATCGTAAGGGGGATCAAACCTTATAGGGAATTTGGTCCCCGGTGTAGGAGTAACGAATTTGAAATTAAAAATACCCCCTTGACTTTAGCGTAGTAAAGTTATACTATAGCAATGTAGCAAAAACC
>DASRNX010000042.1:0-5504 GCA_035647175.1 Clostridia bacterium
TGGTCTTTATCCCGATATATATCAGCTCACTTAATGGAATATTCGACGAAATGTTTAGCGATATGGGCAAAGCCTTGTGGAGGATGGTAGGTAGATGACTTTGGTGGATAATATGATGGATCTTCAGCTTTTTGCAGGGGATAAGACGGAAAAGGCAACCCTGAAAAAGAGACGTGACGCTCGGGAAAGGGGTCAGGTGTTTCGCAGCCAGGAGATGAATTCTGCTATTATATTATTGGTGTCATTTACCACCCTGAAATTCATCTTACCCACCCTTTTAGAAAAAATTCAAAAAATATATACAGAATTTCTCACCGACACCGCCCCTATTGACCAGATATTTACCCATCAGGGTATTGTTAAACTGGCACTCGATGTAATCATGACCATAGGTACGGCCATAGGACCCCTTCTTCTGATATCCCTTGCGGCCGGTTTGGCAATAAACTATGGGCAAGTTGGGTTTTTATTCACCACTAAAACCATCGCCCCTAAATTCAGCAAGATAAATCCCTTGGAAGGCTTTAAGAGGATATTCTCAAGAAGATCTTTGGTGGATTTAGCTAAGGCCATAATAAAACTGGCTATTATAGGTAGCATAGTATATACTGAAATAAAAAAGAATGTCGGAAATGTCGATTTATGGTATATGGGCAATTTTCCATGGACCGTTAATCTGATCGGAAACAACGTATTTAGCGTAGTAATAAGGATTGGAATAATCCTTTTTATCTTTGCTGTGTTGGACTATGGATATGAATGGTGGCAATATGAGACCGATTTGATGATGACCAAGCAAGAGGTAAAGGATGAATTCAAATTAACCGAGGGGGACCCGCAGATTCGTTCCCGAATTAGGGGAAAACAAAGGGAATTGGGTATGCGCAGGATGATGCAAGAGATACCAAAGGCTGATGTAGTTATCACAAATCCCACCCATTACGCTATCGCCATCAGCTATGATCCCGATCATGATGATGCGCCGATTGTAATCGCCAAAGGTCAGGGACACTTGGCCATTAGGATAAAGGAAGTCGCCCAAGCAAACGGGATAGTGATAACCGAAAACAAGCCCCTAGCAAGGGCACTCTACAATTCTACCGATGTGGGCCAGATGATACCTGCGGAATTATTCCATGGGGTAGCGGAGGTCCTGGCGTTTGTATACGACCTTAAGGGCAAAACTGTTTAACGCTTTTCCAGTTCAAGGGGGGTTTATGTTGAGATTCGCAGATAATGTTATAGCTTTCATAGTAATCATAATCGTATTATTGATAATTTTACCCCTTAATCAATTTGTTTTGGATATTTTTCTAACCCTAAATCTGTCATTGTCCCTGCTTATGCTTCTAATCAGCCTATATACTAAAAGTGCACTGGAATTTTCTATCTTTCCTTCCTTATTGCTAATTACCACATTATATCGGCTCGCTCTTAACGTATCCTCAACCAGGTTAATTCTAATTGACGGATCAGCAGGGAAAATTATAGAGACCTTTGGGAGATTTGTCGTTAGGGGAAATGTTGGCGTGGGCTTAATAATTTTTCTCATTATAGTGGTAGTACAATTCGTTGTAATTACTAAGGGGTCGGAAAGGGTTTCAGAGGTAGCCGCCAGATTTACTTTGGATGCCATGCCCGGTAAACAGATGGCTATTGATGCAGACTTGAATTCAGGCCTCATTGATGAAAGAGAGGCAAGGACCAGGAGACGGGACATTCAAAGGGAAGCAGATTTTTATGGGGCCATGGACGGTGCCAGTAAGTTCGTAAAAGGGGATGCCATTGTAGGTATTATAATAACTGTCATCAATATAGTAGGCGGAATAATAGTCGGTTTCGGTAAGATGGAGATTCAGGATGTAATATCTACATATATTCTGCTAACCGTCGGGGACGGATTGGTAAGTCAGATACCCGCATTACTTATTTCAACAGCTACAGGTATTATTGTTACAAAGGCTGCTTCCGAATCCAGTCTGGGACAGGATTTACTTAACCAAATTACCAGCCAACCAATTGTACTAATCATATCCGGGATACTCCTATGTTTAATGGGTTTCTTTCCCGGCTTTCCCGCATGGCTCCTATTCCCCTTGGGGGGCATACTGATATACTTAGGTTTTATTTTGCTGAGATCTTGGGGGGACGACGGGATTATTGAAGACGACGATATAGCACAGCGGGAATTGGAGGATATGCGCAAACCGGAAAATGTGGCGAGTTTGTTATCCCTTGACCCTATTGAGCTAGAATTCGGATATGGGATTATTCCCTTGGCGGATGTAAATCAAGGCGGGGACCTATTGGATAGGGTTGTAATGATTAGAAGACAGATGGCTTTGGACTTGGGGCTTATAGTCCCTGTAGTGCGCTTGAGGGATAACATACAGCTGGATCCCAACGAGTATGTGATAAAAATAAAGGGTACAAATGTAGCCCAAGGGCAGGTTATGGCAGATCGCTTTTTGGCTATGGATCCGGGTTTAGCTGAAGGAGAAATTGAAGGTGTAGACACTATTGAACCGGCCTTTGGATTACCCGCAAAATGGATCGATGAAGATCATCGTGAGAGGGCAGAGCTTATGGGGTATACGGTAGTAGACCCTCCTTCGATAATAGCTACTCATCTGACGGAGATTATAAAACAATACGGCCACGAATTATTGGGACGACAAGAGGTACAATCCCTATTGGACAATCTAAAGGAGAGCAATTCAGTTTTGGTGGAAGAGGTTGTTCCTAAACTGCTATCCCTTGGGGAGCTCCAAAAGGTTTTGGCAAATTTGATAAGGGAGAACGTGTCTATAAGGGATATGGTTACCATTTTAGAGACCTTAGCTGATTATGGGAGCATAGTAAGGGATCCGGATTTATTGACGGAGTATGTCAGACAAGCGCTTTCTAGGACTATAACCCAGAAGTTCATACCCGACAATAAAGGTAAAGTTCTAACCTTGGACAATCAGCTGGAAAAAGAGATCATGGATAGTGTGCAGCAGACAGAGCATGGATCCTATCTTTCTATGCCACCTGAAAAAACCCAGGGAGTATTAAAAAATCTGATGGATGAGATAAATAAAGTAACATCGTTGGGTATGCCCCCTATTATTTTGACCTCTCCGGTGGTTAGGGTTTATTTTAAAAAATTGACCGAACAGGTTATGCCCGATCTAATAGTGCTATCCTATAACGAATTGGACAGCAGGGTAGAAATACAATCTATAGGGGTGGTGAACGGGTAATCTATGATAATTAAACGTTATATAGGCAATACAACCCAGGAAGCAATGACCCAGGTAAAGTCAGATCTGGGATCCGATGCGATTATACTGAATACCAGGCGCATAAGGAAAAAAGGCATTATTCATTGGTTTGCAAAGCCGCTGATCGAGGTTACCGCGGCGATTGATAACGATATAGTTGCCCATCCAAAATATGGGGAAAAGGAAATCAAAGATACCAAGATAGCCCAAACTGATCATTCCTATCATGGGGTAGAAAAAAAGATTGATGCAATGGAAGAAATGATTAAACAATTTGTGACGGGGTTCAGGCATAGGCCGGAAAGTGGACATCATGATACCTTTGGTGAAAATCAAGCCTACTTTGATCTACTAATTAATAATGAGGTATATAGAAAATATGCAGTTGAGATAATGGAAAGGGCTATGGATTTAAGCGCCAGAGGGGGGTTGGAATTTTCCCAATGCGTTGAACAGATAATCCTGGATTGTCTGGGTGAGGAAGTCAAACCCATAGAAATTGTCCCCGGACAGCGGAAAGTAGTCCTTTTTGTGGGACCTACGGGCGTTGGCAAAACTACAACATTGGCAAAGTTGGCAGCCGGCTTTGCCATAGAGGATGGGAAAAGGGTAGGGTTAATAACCGCAGATACATATCGAATCGCAGCAGTGGATCAATTAAGGGTGTATGCGGAAATTTTAGGGATTCCAATGAGTGTCATTTATTCTCCAAGCGACATGCCCTCCGCCCTTGAAGAGCATGGGGACAGGGATATAGTCTTAATAGATACAGCCGGGAGAAGCATAAAGGATGAAAATCATGAGAGGGAAATAAGTGAGATCATAGAATATGGAAACATCCAAGAAGTCTATCTGGTGATAAGCGGTAATTCGAGCTATCAGGGTTGCAACGATATTATAAGGAGTTATGAATTCCTTGAGGATTATAACCTTATATTTACCAAAATTGATGAGATAACCACCTATGGGGCTATAATAAATTGCAGCATTATGTCTCGCAACCCCCTTTCATACGTAACAACTGGTCAAAATGTGCCAGCGGATATAGAGATAGCCAATATACATAAGATAAAAGATTTGCTGATAGGAAATAAGGAATCATGAAAGACCAGGCTGAACAGCTCAGGGAAATCGTTGCCAGGCTGCAGAAAAGAGATAGGAAAGAGAATCAGGGTAATGCCAGAATTATTACGGTAACCAGCGGTAAAGGCGGGGTAGGCAAGACCAGTTTTACCGCAAATCTGGGTATTTGCTTGGTCCAAATGGGGTATAGGGTAATAATAATAGATGGGGATTTTGGTTTAGCCAATATTGATTTAATGCTGGGTATGGCCTCTAGGCATGGGCTTAGGGAAATTATTTTAGGTCAAATGGACGTTGAAGAGGTAATACTAGAGGGACCCCGGGGGATAAAGTTTATTTCAGGGGGATCTGGCATAAAGGAACTTATTAATCTAGGACCACAGCAGATAGACAATTTTCTTGGGAGGATTGATAAATTAAATCAAATGGCAGACATAATTTTAATTGATACTGGGGCTGGTGCGGCGGATAATATTGTAAAGATGGCTTTAGCAGCCCATGAGGTTGTGCTGGTAGTCACCCCGGAGCCAACCGCCATTACTGATGCCTACGCACTCACAAAGATAATAACATCAATTAGGCGAGATATTGATCTACGTCTGATAATAAACAGGGTTCAGAATATGGCAGAGGCCGAGGACATATTCGGAAAGTTTACTAAGACAGCCCACAGGTTTTTAGGTGTAACCATCGGGACCCTTGGATTTATACGTGATGACCTTCATGTTCCAAAGTCGATCAAGGAGCAGGTTCCATATATGGTGGGCTATCCAAACTGCGACGCATCAAGGCAGGTGGCACATATTGCCAAGAAATTAACAGAATGCGACGTAATCCATGGGGAACAAAATCAAGGCCTTGTATCCTTTTTTAGGAGATTTCTGGGTTTGTTTAATTTCAAAGACGGATAGGGGGATAAGCTATCAAATTCTTGTGAAGTTGGGTGAAAAATGGATCTTAAAAGTATGATCGAAATCGGGGGAAAAATCGAAATTATATTGAAAAGGGATCACGTAGAGGATTTGAGGAGTTTTAGTATGATTCAAGATATTTCAAACGAAGGTGATCTCATCGTTACTCTTCCAATGCTTGAGGGAAGACCTATACTATTAAATCCGGCAGATAGGATAGAAATATATTTTTTCAAAGAAGAAG
>DASRNX010000043.1:0-2475 GCA_035647175.1 Clostridia bacterium
CCGACAAGATCGATCTGGAAATTCCTTTTGGAAAAACAGTCGAGGCAGGGGAATTCGTTTCCGATATAAAGGACGCTACCCAAGTGACTGTTTCTTTTCTGGAGGAACCGGATTTCGAATTTATAGGCGAACAGGATGTAGATGTAGTATTGTTGGATACCGGTAAAAACAGAACCATATATACGGCGGGGCTTTATATAAGCAAGGTGTATAAAACGGTAGCCGTTGAATTGGGTACGGTAAGGTTGGATATCTCCGACTTTTTGATGGATGACGCCTTCAAGGGTGACTTTATAACCGACATTTCCAATATCAATCTTAAAGAGCCGGGGACCCACGATATCGCCTTGGAAGTCGATGGAGACAGGTACCTGTCCCAGCTGGAGATTATTGATACCACCCCGCCCAGGGGCAACACAGTAAACCGGGTGATATGGCTGGGTGAGGAGATATCCCCCGAGGATTTTGTAGAGAAAGTATTCGATTACACCGATGTGAAAGTTTCCTTTGATACGGAGCCGGATTTCAATAAGATCGGAGTGCAAAAGGTATCTGTTGTTTTGGAGGATACCAGCGAGAACAAGACGAATTTGATCGCATACCTTACAATAAGAAGGGATACGGAGCCGCCTATTATAGAAGGCGCGGAGGATATGACCGTCTTTGTGGACGAAAGGGTCTCCTATAGAAAGAATATACGGGTTACGGATAACAGGGATAACGATGTTGAATTAATCATTGACAGCAGTAAGGTTAATTTAAAAAAAGAAGGGGAATACGAGGTAACCTACATAGCTGTCGATACAGCCGGAAACACAGCTACCGAAACTATAACCATTACCGTCTTGAAGAAACCATGGGATTACGTTGATCCGGAAGAATTAGATAAACTGGCCGACAGCGTTTTGACATCGATTCTGAGGGAGGGAATGTCCGATAAAGAAAAGCTCAAAGCCATCTTTACATGGACTAAAGAACGAATCTCATATACCGGCAGTACTTACAAGGAAAATTGGATGAGGGGTGCTGTCCAAGGCATTAAGAAAGGGTCCGGAGATTGTTTTACCTATTATGGGACGGCCAGGGCTTTGTTGACTAGGGCCGGGTTTGAAAATTTATGTATTACCAGGATAGGCGATACGCATTACTGGAACCTAGTAAAATATGAGGGTAATTGGTATCATTTTGATGCATGTCCCCATAACGACAGGTATCCTTTTGACGGATTCCTACGGACGGATGCGGAAGTAGAACGATACTCTAAAAAGAGGAAAGACAAAAGGGGCTATTATAACTTTGACAAAAGCCTGTACCCCGCGACACCGGATGAACCGTTGGGATAGGTTAGACTGTACGCTTTTTGGTAATCGACTTGCACATACCTTGGATACCGCATCATTTCTTCTTTGGCTTATATGTTACGAAAAACACATTGATTAAGACAATATCAGAAGGTCTGATTGGTCATGCAATGACAGGACTTTTTCGTAACATATAGATATTTTTGGGGTCTTATGTAATCGATTGATTTTTATAATGGGGGATTTGGCATGGATAAGTGGGATAAGAGATTTATGGAAATGGTAAAGGTAATCGCTGGGTGGTCCAGCTGCTATCAATATAACAGAAAAATCGGCGCCATCATAGTGAAGAATAAGAGGATATTAACCACTGGTTATAACGGTGCCCCTTCGGGATATCCCAGCTGTGTAGAACGGCAGGAGTGTATGAGGAGGATAAGGGGAATCCCATCGGGAACCAGGCATGAATACTGTTATGCCATTCATGCTGAGCAAAACGCCATAGTTCAGGCAGCAAAATTGGGGGTATCCATAGACGGTGCTACCCTATATTGCACCCATCAACCCTGTGTTATCTGCGCGAAGCTGATTGTGAACAGCGGCATCACTCGGGTTGTATACGGGGAGGCTTACCCCGACAGTCTGGCTACGGAAATACTGATGGGGGTGGGAGTCAGCCTGGAAAAATTTATTGAATAGATGGAGCCGGGTATCAATCCTCATTATCTTCGTTGGGTGGGGCAGGCGGTTCCATATACTTGCCCGATAATGTTTGAAGGGTCCTGGGGAGAGCATCCCTGGAATTACCCCAAGGCTTGTCCTGATTTCGATAGTCGAATTTCTGTGTAAACCATAATAGGTCCGCATCCAATTGATTCAAGGTCTCTGTTTGGATCGGTAAAATGAAATCGATCCACCTGTCAAAGATCCTCATGGAAAGGGTTTCATGCGCTATTTTCGTCATCAGCCAAAAATGATGGAGACAAAACCCCTTCGAATCTGCCAGAGTCCCTTTAAAATCCTTATCCTTTTGCCAGAGATGAATAATGGTAAATGCATATCTGTCCAAAAGGTTTGCTATCCTATCGCATATCATGCAGCTATGGTGGTGTTCGTCCAACCATTTTAAAAAGGTGCTTACGGGGTTATTTGAATCCTTTTTCTTCCCGAGCAG
>DASRNX010000044.1:0-3782 GCA_035647175.1 Clostridia bacterium
AAAGCGGCAACAGTGCTTTTTCCCCTAATTTTTGAATACATTATAGAATAGCATCCTTCTATTTGTCAAGGAAATTTCCAAAATAAAGCCTTCGAAAACCATTATATGATAGGATGCTTTCATTTGATATCATGTTTGAAAACCCAATTCCATGTTCCTCTATTATACCTTTCATTATTCTGAGGTTTTCCAGCGTGAGCGCTTTTTTTGTAAACAGGTTCCGATATGAGCTGTCCCGGATAAAAAGCATCGCCTCCGTTATGCCCATTCGTTCCCACACCCCAAGGCTTTTTTTCAGTTCCATTGCTTTTGGCAAGTCGAACCAGCCCGATTCTATTGATATAACATCCTTATTGTTTTCTCCAATATAAGGAGATGAGTCAGCTAGCCGGGATGCCAATATAATTAATCTGGTATTGCCCGGGTCTACCCATTCTTTAGGTAGCGCGCTTAGAATTGCCATGGATTTGTTGCTAAGACAAGTGCTTGGATCCGTAGATATATGACATGATAAGCCTGTATCATGAAAAACTTCACTACCCAGTTCCACTAAGGCTTCCTTATCTTCTCCGCCGATGACTAAATAGTTGATCCGAGGTGCCAGGAGCCGGGTCCATATACGGCCTACAGCGTTGTCCGCTCCCCAAACGCCTATCTCAATTTCATTGGGCTTGGCGTTTAGTATAACAAATAATTTCTCTACCGTATCCATAAGTGAGACCAGCTTGATCAAGCCGCCGTCCAAAATGGTTATGGACTCCTCTATAAAACTCCTTTCCTCTGCCGAAATGTAATTCCTCCACAGGGGAAAAACAAGAACACCTATCCCCTTTTCCAGAAGCAATCCAACTAGATTGTTTATATTTTGGGTCCGGTTCGATTCACCATGTTTGTCCTTATCAATAAAAAAACCGGGTACATCCAAGATGTATCCCAGCTCGTTTCGATTTTCCTTATCATATATAATTTCAGTAAACCTTGGCTTTACCCTGGGGATCATCGCCATAGCCCATTTTACGGGTAAAAATTTTAAAAGGGGATGGCTTTGTATATATCTATGCCCCCCATCCGGCATACCTATCAGCGCGAACTGCTCCATGTATTACGGCCCCTTTCACATTAATACTAATTCAGCATCTCAACCCGATGTTTAAACCCGCTCCTTTTAATTAGATCCTCATAAGCCCCCGGTGTAACCTCCTGAGCCCCCCTATTGGCTAAGCTTACAAACACCGCCTCAATTACATTGGTACCAAAGGACCTCCCGTTTAGTTCGGGGGTGGAAGTGATCAGCATCTTGATTCCCCGTTCCTTTAAAAAGCTTATATCGTCAAGGGTGACAGTGTTTGTGATAATTATCTTGCCTTCCATTTCAAGTGGAATATGCTTTCTTATATATATGAAATCCCCGGCTATAATATCAGCATTCTGGTAATATTCATGATACTTTGGTATGTTTTGATTCTGGTTTTCGCCGGTGGGATAAAGGAATTTAAATGGCATTCTGCTTACTACAGGCATTAGGATACCGGCTATGGTATGCAGGCCCCGCAAACTATTTATGGGAATTTTGACACCCAAAGCGAATATTAAATCTCCGTAGGTGACCTTGCTGCCCAAGGTTTCAAAGGTCTCCGCCATTCCAAATCTATCCATTCCGCATACAAGAAGCACCCTCTTATCTTTAAAGGGGATATTGCATTCATCGTTGACAAACCTCACAACCCTTCTTTCCAAGGTGTTTTTGAGGCCTGATCCGTCCACAATCGGCGTATTGCCGGCGGCTTTAAGAATGGGTAAGGCGGCTCTTAGCATATATCGCTTGTTCCTTCGCCCATAGAGATATAGATCGATGCCCCCCATACCAAATACATCCACCTTACCATCCAGGCCCTTTACTATCTCAATAGCCTTTTTTATATCGCCATCAGTACCTATTCGCTCTATTAAAAACTTGTTTCCGAGAATTTCAGTTTCGACCCTATGATCCCTGGTTGACGACCCAATACTTATGCTTACAATTCTTTTCATAAGTACCCCCTTTACATATCAGGTACAACAGTGACACACTTCCTGCCTTAATTATACTCCTTTTCCAAGTATTCGAAAAGGGTGTTTTGTATCTGTTCGCTGTTTTCCAAGGAATTTATTGTATTTTTAATGGTATTTACATTTTTCATGCCCTTTAAATACCACGCCAGGTGCTTTCTCATCTCTATTACCCCCAGCCTTTCCCCCTTAAGCTCCACTGCCAGCTTTAGGTGCCTGACTGCAATACTTATCCTTTCCGTTGCGGGTGGTTCTAACAATCTGCTGCCTGTCTTTAGATAATGAATAATGTCCCGGAATATCCAAGGCCGCCCCTGGGCCCCCCTAGCAACCATTATCCCATGGCATCCCGTATAGTCGAACATTTTAAAGGCATCCTCAGGGGTAAAAACGTCCCCATTTCCTATGACGGGTATATGGACTGCTTCTCTAACTCGTTTTATTACCTCCCAATCTGCCTTCCCTGAATAGAATTGTTCCCGTGTCCTGCCGTGTACTGTAATGGCCGATGCCCCCTCATCGCAGGCTATCTTAGCTATCTCGACCGCATTTACCTCTGCATCATCCCAACCTTTTCGAATCTTTATTGTAACCGGCTTGGATGAGCTTTTTACTACGGCTTTGACTATTTTACGAACCCTTTCCGGATCCCTCATAAGGGCTGATCCTTGCCCTCCTTTTATTATCTTCGGCGCCGGGCACCCCATATTTATATCAATAAGCCCTATGTCCAGATCTGATATTCTATCTGCCATTTCCCCCATTATCCGGGGTTCTGAGCCAAAGATTTGGACACCTATGGGCTTTTCAGCCGGATGTATCAACAATAGATCCTCGGTCCTTTCGCTGCCATAGTATAGACCTTTGGCGCTCACCATCTCAGTAAAGACCATACCGCATCCGTATCCCTTGCATATCAATCGGAAAGGTAAATCCGTTATTCCCGCCATGGGAGCCAATAATATATTGTTAGGCAACTGCAAACTACCTATAACTAAATCCTTCTTTATCATGTAATGTCCCTTTCCCGAGTGAAATAGTTTTAAAAGGGGGGATTTAATAGAAATAGCCGCATTGCTCTGCGGCTTATTCTTGTACCCCGTCCTTAATTTTATCCTTCTCTTCTTTGCTTTCCACCTTGATGGGCTTAGTCATAACTACATTGCCAATCTTCCATCTCCCATCCTTTTCCATGATGATCAGCTTTTCCCCGTTCTCCCAAGAAGGAATAGGAATATCTTCGGATTCTTCATCTTTTTTGCTGCCATCAATACCGGTAATTACCTCTTCAACATTGACCTTAGCCTGATTCTCCCATGGCCATACCCATAGCATCTTGATCTTTACCCGGTGGTCAAAATTATTGACATCAAATTTTTCATATGGTGCCCTAGCTAATAACGGATCTCTATTGAGAAAATCCTGTGTGTAAAATTTGATAAGTTCAGAGGCATCTTGACCCTTAATTACAGTTTCTGCACGCTGGGCCAAACCTTCATTGGTAATCACGTAGACATTAGCCCAATCATAGCCGATAAAGACAGCCAAAATGATTAATATAGCTATAATTGCGAACACAGTCAACCTAGTTAAAATATATGATAAAAGACGCAACAATGTATTCAACACCGGACCCCCGTTCTTTGCTACACTCCACTTTGTCGCCATTATCCATATGTTTTACGACAAACACTCCATATTGATATAGGTGTCGTAAAACATTACCCTTAATG
>DASRNX010000045.1:0-4575 GCA_035647175.1 Clostridia bacterium
TTGTTCAAAACCTTAAAGAGCATCCAACATCGCAGCCAGATACTCCCCGCTGACGGAACTATAAAAAAAACTATCGATAAACCCCATCTTTTTGGCCTCCTTTACCTTCTCCGCCATATCGGGGTCTGCGTTTTCGTCGCAGAGCACGACTATCTTACAATGGGGCAGTGATTTCTTCATTTTCGCAGCTGTTTTTAGCCTCTCTTCCAAGGTAAAAGGTGAAATTTTCATGACTTCCATCAAAAGAATGTTGGCCTCATGGGATTTGCAGGTAATATAGGGTTCATTTTTTTTGCTGCAATCCATTACTCGGATGGGCATCAGCTCACCACGCTCCCTCAAATATTTGATGATAGCACCAGAGAGCAGGCGATTTATCATACTAATCACAACAATTTTCAATCCATCCTACCTCCTCAAATTCCCCATACCATCTCTTAATTATCCTATCAAGGGTCCTATTCATAGATTATTCCAAAATCGGAGATGCCCGTTAGCATACCTCCCATTTTAAAGATTATATCTGTCAAAATTTGCCCGAGCGCCCTGAAACTCCTGATCTATCTCTTGTAGTGCCGCCGGATGAAGTTGATTTATTCTCTATCCTCCTTCGGCTTTCAGTACGATAGAGAAAATGGTCTTGGCTATTCGTTAGCACTAATCCGTCCGCAGTAATATAATTGCTTGCGGTTGTTGCCAAAACTGCAGTTTTCATTTTGCTTTTCCACAAACTACAGATTATAGCCGCTATAATTAAAGGTATCAGAAATGTAACCCCTGCTTTGATCGGCAATGAAAGTTTTCCGTAATTGGGGTCGGTCTTAATATCAAAAGGAGCCCCGTTCCTTGACATTTTCAGATATTCCTCTGCAATGCTTAGATATTTGGAAAAAGCTTTATAGTACTTCTCTTTGCCCATCAGGGGGAGCACATGCTTATCCAGTATCATGTCCTTACCATAATCGGTAAAGGCTGTATTGCCATATCCATGTGCTATTAAGGCATAATCCCTATATTCCATGCTCACAAATAAAAGTAAGATACTTTCCCCATCGCCATATCCCATCCCATATGTCTTTCTGATGGAGTCTGCATAACCATAGACGTCCCCGGATCCCATATCCTCTACAGTGATAATGGATATATCGCATTCGTACTTTTCTGATATATCTCGGGCCCTACTATTGAGTTCCCAATACTCATCTTCAGTTAGCAGATAGGCGTTATCTGTAATAAATTCAAGCTCCTCATCTGCAAAGACAGGTATTACAACCATCAAAATAATGATAATTGCAATAAAGAAATTAATAGCATTCTTCATCATTTTGCCCATTAGAATATACCCCCTAAGAACATAAAATAGCCTAGTATAGCCATAAGAGGTAGTGATATCCCAGCGAACCATGACCAGTACAGACCTCTATCGACGGGTAAATCTCCGATGAGCTTCCCTGTCTGTCCGTTCATAGCAAACAAGAAGGTCTTATCGTTCCATTTGGTTGATAGCATCCACACCGGCATCAGGGCATATTTAACTTCCCCTTGTTCCAAGTCTATTTGCGAATATTCCGGCACCAGCGTGCTGTAGCCCATAGTTGTAGATGCCATGACATCTTCCGCGCTCTTTTTTATTCTGCTATTTGCCCTTTCCGAGCAAGTATTGGCATCCATATCGTATTTATCTGCCATAAATCCCGGCAAGTATGCAATGGAAAATGTCTTCAATTCTCCATAGTTAAAAGGTTCCACTGCATCCATATGTTCATCCGGCATTTTACTGGATCCGTCCACGGGAATCTTTTCAAAGGCAATATTACCCTCCCTTAGTACGCGAAAATGCTCTGTAATAGTAACTTCCACATCCCCAGATCTATGGGTGCGTACTTTTGTTCCTCGAAAGCGCATACTGGCATCGGCTTTACCATCAAACAACCAAAACGGGACATAGACACCCTTGATTTCTTCTATATGGTTCCCTCCGGAAAAAGATTTCGGCAAGAATCTCTTGCCCTTATAATACTTTTTAAGGGATGTCACAGCGGCTTCTTTATCCAGCTTAAATGGAATAACATAATCCGGTTTGAGCTGCCCGGTAAATTGACCGGGTACTATGGTTGGATTGTTGCAATACGGACAGGAAGTTGCGGCGGTTGTATCATCCATAATAAGCTCTGCACCACAAGACGGACAGGAATAAGCCCTCAACCGTTTTGCTTCCTCTTCATTCCAGTTGCCGCCAGCCATAGTCATATCCCATCGCGTTTCTGTGCCTAAGGATGCCGCAGCTTCTGCTTTATCTGCATATATCTGTTCTATTATCTCCACCTGATACTCTGTTCCACAATAATCACATTTTAGTAGACCGGTATCCCCTACAAAATGTATGGGTCCCGTACAATTGGGACATTGATAGTTTGTGATTTGGGTTGCCAATTTAATACCCCCTCAAAATCTTCCTCTAGGCCCATGGGTCCTCCGAGATCGGCTTTCTTATCTGTGCAAGGAGCATCTGATCCGTCAGAAACCATTGGCCTGTTGACGGTTTTTCCCGTAGCTTAACCGGGCGCATACTGTCTGCCCCTCCGGATTTAAGGTAAAGCATGGCATATCCTTTTTCAGTAAAGCTGGAAGGAACAGCAGAAACCACCACAGTAAAGGGTTCATTAGCCCTATATCCATTTTCAGCGTTTGCCCCCTCAAGATAAGACATTGGTATGTATTCATTTTCCCGCAGTCTTTCTGATATGAATTGGACTTCATATGTTGATAAGGGTCCGGGGCCCCTCAAAAAATTAATCATATCAATAGATTCATTTCTGTTTGTTGGCCATAAGCATAATGCCGGGATAAGAAGAGCAGCAGTATGATACGGATCTTTTAGGGCCGCCTCCGGCAAGTACTTTAATTCCCGTAACGATGTGGGGATTTTATTAAATCTAACCTTCCTGTTCTTATTGATTCCCGTACTAAATGAAGACATCATTTTACCCTCCCAAACCAATTAAGAAATTATATAAATATATTTATGATTTCACCAAAGTGATACTATCCGCTGGTATATTCCATTTTTGTTATGGGCTAAGTCGGTGAGCACCTCCATTCCGGGTAATCCCAGTTCAAACGGAACTATTTAGCGGTCAACTATTTTATGGTTCGGGCACCAGAACATTGAGGCTCTGATGCCCGCCAAGTCTTGCATTAAGCTATTTTACTTTTGTTTTGATAAGCCCCAATTAAATACAATACCGGCAATACAAGCCCGGTTAGTATACCTAAAAAGTTAAATTTCCCGCCACCGGCAACCTTTAAAAGATTTCCGCCAACCGATACCGCTGCTGCTAGAATACCGAAAACAATGCATGTTTGAGCCTTTTCAGGAATTGCTGCATTCTTTACTCCGATAATCCCCGCGACTAGGCTGATAATCCCACCGATCAATACTAGAACTGACGATAGTACTAATAGCCCCATCTTCGCCTCACTGCCTAGAAGAGCAGCAGCGGCGCCTACACCAATAACCGCAATAATTCCAAAAATAACACCAAAGCTCCCACCAATAATCATTAGAATACCGGTTACCTTTAAGAATTTGTTGCTTTCTCTTGCCATCTCCATTCCTCCGTATCTTTTATTTTTTGATTCCCACCTGTTAGGCGATTTTTACAGCAGGTAGCTACCATACCCATATCTTATGGGCTTAACAAAGGCTGTAATATCCCTAGGGCGGTAATCATGATATAGCGCCGCCACAAAATTCGCAGCGACCCTGCATATCCGGTATCGTCGTTGCACCACAAAACGAACAGGTCTGGGCTGTTTTCGGAGCATTGGCTGTAGCTATATCCTTTCTCACACCCTCCCTGACCTTTGTAAACGTTTCTTTTATATCCTCTGCGGTGGCTTCACATTGTTGGTATTCAGCACTTCTACGCCCTACATCCGCTCCCCCTTGTATAAATATACGCCCCTGGGGAGGCTCTATATCTATGGCGCTGCTATTTAATTTAAAACGAATCTCGGAAAAATAAGGATGATTCACGTGAATTGTCATCCAGAAATCGTAATGATAAACCCTGCGCGGAGGATTATAGCTTACCTCGTTACCTTGGCGATCCTTTCGCTTAAGCTCTGTCTGGCTTTCATTTATCTCTAAGTCGCACCCTGTAACCTGGGAATAATCCAGTACATCAGGGTTTTCTTCCTGCCACCTACGGGAGGAGGACACTATAAACTTTGCTTCATCTTCATCCAATAATATCTTAGTTCCTACGCCTAAAGTGCGAGTGACATTAAAGGCCCCCACCTGGGTTTTATTCGCTTCCCGATAATCCATTTGTGCTTTAATATCTGCTACGCTGCTGCGCCTCCGATCGCTAAAAAAGGGGGATAAATGCTTGGCACAATCCTTACAAAGGTTACCGTCCTCCAACTTACGATTTCCCAGCATTCCGATCTTTGAACCGCATATATCACAATTTTTCCTACCGAAAAATGCCATGAGAAAACCTCCTAGATACAAAATTTAAGTTCGGTTAACTATATGTTTTACGACAAATATTCTACATTATTGTATAT
>DASRNX010000046.1:0-12252 GCA_035647175.1 Clostridia bacterium
GTTTTTTGAAACTTCAACTGACCAGTTATTCATTTGATGATACATTACTTATCCTATAGATATATAACACCAAACCGGAAACCTAATCATGTTTTTTTATTTTCAATTGACTGATCTGAAAGCGGGTTTTATTACCGGAATTATACTGACATAATGCTTTATTATGCCATTTACCTAAAAAGTAAATTCCTCTATATATCCGACGTAGAGATTGGCAATTACCGTTATCCCATGATCTTTATAAGCGATGGGGGCCAAGAACTCCTGGATTCCTTTTCCATCACCGAGGAAGGAAAGCTGGATGGGCTTCGAAAAGAATCTATAGAGATTGGGGCAGCGGCGACAGCCATGGATTCGGATTCTATGATATTGGATAGATTTTTGAAGAACATAGTTAAAATAATGACCTGGCTAAAGGCGCATACCGGAGAAAATATTACAGAGGAACGAATAAGAAACGTCTTTGATATCGACGATCAACAGTGGGATCAATGTGCCATGTTCTTTGACACCCTGTTACTGGGACTGGCAAAAGAAGAATGGTATCATCCTGGGAATACCAATAGGATAATTGACAGATTCCACAAGGGAATCCGTGGTTTTCTAGCAAATGTACCGGAGGTACAGGCAGCTGCTTTTAGGGCGCATTACGAAATTGAGGATATGTTTTATCATTCCCAAGAGGAACTTATTGAGTATTATAGCCTGCAACCCGAGGATTTACAAGAAAGCCTCAAGAATATCATTAAGAGGTTTTTCTATAAGAAATGGAAGAGAAGAAGTTGGATAGTAAAGGATATCACAAACATATTATTTGCCGAGGAGGACGTCTATCCCACAGATGATGTGGATGAGGATGGGAATGAGGACGATGACGATGTCAAAGTCAAAACGGCGGAAATAGACACCTATACCCAGACCTTAATGTTGTATAAACAGGGTTATAGCATTAGCGAGATAGCCCAGATGAGGGACTTAAAAGAATCAACCATAATGGGCCATTTCGCCAAATTAATTCCGGAGCATGATCTAAACCCCTATGAATTCGTGGATAAGGAAAGAGTAGAGGTGATTATCGAGGTCGCAAGGCGGGTAGGGGATGAATCGTTTAGGGCTATAAAAGGAAACCTGCCCGAGGATTATGAATATGGCGAAATAAGTATTGCACTTGCCCTAAAAGATGATATGGGTTTGTGACAAATAGAGACAAAAGGGGACGTACATAGATTACCACACTAACTGACCCCTTCATAAGATAGCATGGCATGGCAACTACAGATATACAATAGGTCAACTAAACATTTTATAGTTGCAGCTATTTATCTATATTATCCACGGTTATGCATATATATATGCACATCATAGGAAAATACCCCTTGAAAAGACGGCCAAAATTTGATAGACTTACTAAAAATACTACAAAAAGCCATGATAGGGAAAAAGCATTGTAATCCACTTTCAGGAAGCTGTTGATTGCTGTGAAACAGTAGGGGTTACAAAGGCGAGCTCACCCTGGAGCAGTTTAGCCGAAAGTAAGGGTTCTTTTTGGTCCCTTATTAGTAAGCAGAACCGGATTTGTCCGCCGTTATACGGATGTGTAGGTGCCTTATTTGGCTCTACCATTGAGTGGGTATATAAATACCAATCGGAGTGGTACCACGGAAGTAAAGCTTTCGTCTCTAACATATTGTTTAGGGGTGGGGGCTTTTTTTATTCGCAGAATTTAAGGGGATAATTACACGCCTAAAGTTCGAGAAACCTAAATCAGGTATTATAAAACAAGGTATCAATAAAAAATACATGCTATGCAACGACGGTTCCGTATCATTACCCAGACGCAATAAAACATATACGGATAGCGGAGGTTACAATGGTCCAAATGGATCACTGTCATAGTAGGATCCCTTGTTTAATAAAAACTGTGAAACCTTATTACCGGCGTTATCGCATATTACCGGCGTTATCACCTAATTCATTAAACAGCGTATTATTTGAAATTTTCATAATATCGTAATCAAAACTAGGAGGAAAGACCATGAAATTAGCATTTTCAACCCTGGGTTGTCCAGATTTTTCTTGGCCGGAAATCTATTCCATGGCCAGTGACTTTGGATTTGACGGCATAGAAATCAGAGGGCTGGGTAAGGATATCTTTGCTGTCGAGGCACAACCTTTTACGGAAGCACAACTTTCTAAAACCATAAAAAAGCTGTCAGAATTACACCTTGAGATTCCCTGTCTATCATCGGGATGTTGCCTGAGGTTTACCGAGAGGGCGGAAGAAAACCATGAGGAAATAGTACAATATATTCTCTTAGCCTCCAAACTAAAGACTCCATTCATCCGTATTCTTGCGGACCTGGAACCCCATCCCACCGGTGAAGTAGACGATAAGGTAGTTTTAGCTGCCCTAAGTCGCCTTGTACCTATAGCAGAGGAGAATGGTGTAACCCTGCTGGTTGAGACCAACGGTGTTTATGCCGACACCGCCCGCCTTTGCAACCTGCTCAATGAAATATCCAGCGATGCAGTGGCAGCCCTATGGGATATAAATCATCCTTACCACTTTGCCGGGGAAACTGCGGAAGAGACTGTACAAAACTTGGGCGCCTATATTAAATACGTACATACCAAGGATTCGGTAATGGAAGATGGCATCGTGAAGTATCGGATGATGGGCGAAGGGGAACTGCCCATGGATGAGATTGTTATGGCCCTGCGTTCTATAAACTACGAGGGTTATCTATCTTTAGAATGGGTAAAACGCTGGTCTTCAGATCTAGCCGAAGCCGGGGTTGTCTTTCCCAACTATGCGGCTTTTATGGGCCAATATATGGAAAGGGAATCTTTAAAGAGCTATCTATATGATAACAACGCCGGGACCGGGAAATATATCTGGGAGAAGGATACCTTAATTGATCTAACCTTTCCCCAGGTATTGGACCGAATCGTGGACGAATTTCCCGATCAATACGCATTTCGCTATACGACTATGGACTATACCAGAACTTATGAGGAGTTTAGAGACGATGTGGACGCCTTTGCTCGCTCACTCATTTCAATAGGCGTTAAGCATGGGGATAAGGTATCGATTTGGGCGACCAACGTACCGGAATGGTTCATCGCATTCTGGGCTACAACCAAGATCGGCGCCATTTTGGTCACCGTCAACACCTCCTACAAAATTTATGAGATGGAATATCTCTTAAGGCAATCGGACACCCACACCTTGATTATGACCGATGGGTACAAGGATTCCGACTATGTCGCAATTATCAAGGAACTCTGCCCCGAACTGGAGGGGGCGAAGGCGGGAAAACCCCTGCATATAAGGAGGCTTCCCTTTCTCAGAAATATTATAACCATAGACTCCAAGCAAAAGGGTTGTCTAACATGGGAAGAGGCTCTGGGCCTGGGCGAAAAAGTGGGCTTAGAAGAGGTCTACAGAAGGGCCCTATCCTTAAACCGCCATGATGTTTGCAATATGCAGTATACCTCCGGGACTACGGGCTTTCCCAAAGGGGTAATGCTTACCCATTATAATGTGATAAATAACGGCAAAAACATCGGCGACAATATGGATCTTTCAACTGCAGACCGAATGATGATCCAAGTGCCCATGTTTCATTGCTTTGGGATGGTTCTGGCGATGACAGCGGCTATGACCCACGGGACGACTATGGCGCCCCTGCCTTATTTTTCCCCGAGGCCAGCGTTAAAGTGCATTACCCAAGAGAAGATCACCTGTTTCCATGGTGTTCCCACCATGTTTATTGCCCTGTTGGATCATGAGGATTTTGATTTAGCGGACTTTTCTCATATGCGAACCGGGATAATGGCCGGAAGTCCTTGCCCGATTAAGGTCATGGAGGAAGTTGTAGATAAGATGAATATGACCGAGATCACCATCGTCTATGGGCAGACCGAGGCTTCCCCCGGCTGCACCCAAAGCCGAGTGGACGATAGCATTGAACTTCGGGTCAGCACCGTAGGGCGGGCTCTTCCCAGTATCGAATGTAAAATTATTGACCCGAAAACAGGAGAGGATTTGCCTGATAATGTGGACGGCGAATTCGTAGCCAGGGGATACAATATAATGAAGGGGTATTATAAGATGCCGGAGGCTACCGCTGCTGTTATAGATAAGGATGGCTGGCTTCATACCGGTGATTTGGCTCGCAGGGATGAAAACGGCTACTATAAGATTACCGGGCGCATCAAGGATATGATCATCCGCGGGGGAGAAAATATTTACCCAAAAGAGATCGAGGACTTTATCTATACCCATCCTAAGGTAAGGGATGTTCAAGTAATCGGGGTCCCCGACGAGCAGTATGGAGAAGAGATCATGGCCTTTGTAATTTTAAAAGACGATGAGGAACTAACGGAAGACGAGCTAAAGAATTTTGTTCGCTCTTCTATGGCCAAACATAAGACCCCCCGCTATATCGATTTTGTGGAGGAGTTTCCAATGAATGCCGCCGGCAAGATTATGAAGTATAAGATGCGCGAGCAGGCCGCTGAAAGACTAAATCTGAAGGAAAAGAATCATATTGTAGTGGTTTGATTGGGGGATCCTGGAAATATATCATACGATACATTAGGTCATAGTATTGATAATTTATTTTTGGGGTTTTATCTGACTACCCATTTGGCGATACTAAAGAGCATACTTTTTTATTGGATATGTAAAAGGGGAACTGTAATTAAACGTTGCGGTTCCCCCTTTTAGTGAGAAGCATACAGCTATTGGGAGGATTTAGAAGATAGCATGTAGAATAATGTATTATTAATCAAATCCCTTAGGGGTTAATGGGGGAAGCACGGATTAGAGGTTAAATAGGAGAGTATAGGGACAGGAATTATGGTTGTTTTGTAAGGGGTCAATATGAAAAACAATAAAAAGCAATAGTTATCGTAGTTACTTTGTGAAGGACCGGAATGGGAAATAGCGTTTATTGTGGTCACTTTGCGAAAAAGGCAACATCGAAAATAACGGTTTTGGAGGGATATTAAGATGGCTAATAAGGGTGTACGCGATTACAGACCCAAGCTTCATTTTACTACTCGAAAAGGTTGGATCAACGATCCTAACGGGTTGGTGTATCATGACGGGATCTATCATTTATTCTACCAACACTATCCGGAAGATACAAAGTGGGGGCCCATGCACTGGGGCCATGCAATAAGCAGGGAGCTTATAAATTGGGAGCATTTACCCATCGCCCTGGCACCGGACGAGCTTGGGACTATATTCTCCGGGAGCGCAGTTTATGACAGGGAAAATACTTCCGGCCTTGCACCTTTGGGTAAACCACCTATAGTCGCCATGTTTACCCATGATGGTGAAACCCAGCAACAGAGCATAGCCTATAGTACGGACGGGGTGAATTTTACTAAATACCCGGGTAACCCAGTTATAGAAAATCCGGGTATAAAGGATTTTAGAGATCCTAAGGTCTTTTACAATCCGATATGGGATTCATGGAGCTGTGTAGTGGTAGCGGGGGATCGGGTTCATTTTTACGCATCGAAAAACTTAATCCACTGGACCAAGACGGGGGAGTTTGGACCGGAAGGGAATCTATGCCCCGGCATATGGGAATGTCCGGACATCTTTCCCTTAAGAGCACCAAACGGGGAAGAAGTATGGGTTTTGGCGGTGAGTATGACTATTCCTCTAGAAAAGGGCGGTCCAAAGACTCAATATTTCCTTGGCACCTTTGATGGGGACACCTTTATCTGCACCAAGCCTTTTGATGACATAGAATGGATAGATCCGGGATTTGATAACTATGCAGCCATGTCCTATTATGGTGATGAGCTTAAGGATAGGATTATTGTTGGATGGGGAGCTAACTGGCAGTATGCTGCGGATACGCCGACCAACGAATATCGTGGTATGATGACCCTGGCCAGAAAACTTTCCCTTGTTGATACTCCAAAGGGACTGAGATTATCGTCCACACCATATGCCGCAACGGGGGAAATAATGACCCCCGCTACAGAAATAGAAACAGAGATGGATATAGATAGCGAAGTCTTTGGGCTGCGGATAGAAGGGGAAGGTGAATTTGCCGTTACGCTTTCAAATGATAACGGCGAAAGACTTGTTTTCGGTGTCAACGGGGACGATGAAATTTTTATGGATAGAAGCATGGCGGGGGATAATACCTTCAGTGATATCTTCGCCTCTGATCTTTTCAGCAAAGTGATAAAAAAGAGGCTATATACAGGGACGATTACTATGGAAGCCATTTTCGATGTCTCAGTACTAGAAGTCTTTGCAGATAAGGGAACCTTCGCTTGCGCACAATTGGTCTACCCCAAAAAACCCTATAACAAAATTTGTGTCATGGGGACGGGGGTATCGACACATTTATTGAGGGTTCGATAAAGATATGCCATGGGGACGGGGGTATCGACACATTCATTGGAAACCTGATAAGAGTGCCGGGTCAACGATACAATTATCAGGAACACAACGCAAGAAGAAGGCTGGCACATGAAGTTGGGACAGTACGTGAAGTTGGGATGGCGCATGAAGAAGGACGACGTATGAAATTGGGATGAGGCATGAAGCGGAACAGGCATGCAACGGGACCAAGATAATGGAGCAGTTTGAGGGGAGACAAGGGAATATGGGGATTATTGAAAAAGCAATTATATTCGCTACGGAAAAACATTACGGTGCAGTAAGAAAAGGAAACGGCATCCCTTATATAGTTCACCCCGTGGAAGCCCTAGCAATAGCGGCGAGCATGACCTGCGATCCGGAAATTCTGGCAGCAACGGTTTTGCACGATGTGGTGGAAGATACAGCCGTTACTGTCGACCAGATAGAGGGGGAATTTGGGAAACGGGTGGCTAGCTTGGTGGCCTGGGCCAGCGAGGACAAGATGCCCCATATTCCTCCCGAAAAGTCCTGGAAGATAAGAAAGGATGCGACAATTAAAGGCCTAGAATCTGCATCTCTTGATAAGAAGATCATCATACTGGCTGATAAATTATCAAATATGCGGAGCCTTCACCAGGGTATAATCCGCAGCGGTGATGAAATCTGGGAAAGATTTAATCAAAAGGATAAAGGAATGCACGAGTGGTATTATAGGGCCATTTTAGAAAGGCTCAGTGACCTGTCGGAAAGTATCGCTTATCAGGAATTCTCTTCTCTAATTGACAGGGTGTTTAAAAGACAGTAATGCCTGTGATGCAATCATAGGTTCTAATCATTGGACTATTATTGCATGGTCTTAAATTCTGAAAGCAAGCAACCGCCTAATTGTTATCCCTATATTCTAAACTTGGAAGGCAATAAGTCATGAAAGCGCCCATTATGCCGATAAGCCCGGTGATCCAAAATCCCCAGGATAGATTCAAAAAGTCGCTGATAAACCCGACCATAATTGGGCCTACAAACATACCAAGGCCATATATGGCCTGAAAGAATCCCATAGCGGTGGCTTTCTTATCGTTACTGACGGATTGGATGCTGATACTCATCAATAATGAAAAGACAGCACCTCTAGCAAATCCCCCGGCTATTTGGGACAGGTATAGCAGATTAATACTATTGATAAAGGGTATTAGTGCCGCCGACAATGCCATAACAATAAAACCCAGCGTGAGCGTCCTACGTTTCCCAAATCTGACGACCAAATTCGAACCGCTTAGGGCGGCTGCAAATATTCCGGGGAATGTCGAAAGGGTTGTCAACAGGGATATCTGCCCTTGGTTAGCTCCCAGGGCCTTTGCTGCCAGAGGAGTAAATCCGTATACAGTTGCAAAGGCATTAATCTGTGATAATATCGCTAATCCCGAAGCTATTAGAAGCCGGGCGTCCTTTCCCACAGCCAAAAGTTCCGTTAATTTGATAGGTTTGTGTTCTGTTTTATTTTCGACTATGCCGGTTCCTAACAATAAAGCCAGGGCTCCTACTGCAGCTGCTAAGTAAAATGGGGCAACGGCGCTGTTAAAGATGCTTATCACCAAACCGCCCAGAAGGAGCGCTGCAATTTGTCCCAGATTGTTGAAAGCGTTAATGTAACCCATAGCCTTCGTGGATTGTTGATCAGTAAAATAGCTTGAAAATAGGACGGTAAAGGGAACCCAGGCAGCAGCTGCCGCACCGCTTAGCCCTCGGAAAACCAGTAGTGACCATGGGGTCTTGAAAAAGCCCATACCAAGGCTGCTTATTACAGAGATTAAGATGCCCAATAAAATGAATCTTTTACGTGCGTTTATTTTGTCCGAGTATATGCCAAGGGGCAATCTAAGGACCATCTGTACAAAGCCATAGGAACTTATAATAAGTCCGATTAGCCTATTGGAAGCCCCAAGACTCTCTGCATAGATAGGCAGGTTAGGGACAAAGGCATAAAGGGAGAACCAAAAAAGGCTGGTTACTAAATAATAAAGTGGGATTCTGTAAGATTGAGCTTGATTTTCCATGGTGTCCTCCAAAATATTGATAATTAGGTAAGTTGCAGAAATATATCGCATGATATCTCCGGTCAAAATGTAGATAGTTCAGCTTTTGTTGAAACTTCATATTACCGGTTATTTATTTGGTGATATTAAGACAAATTTCTACTACATCAGTATAATATATATTGGATTATAACGCCATAGACATTTACGAAACGGGGGTCTCAACTTGACTTTATTACCGGTGGATTCCATGATTCGGGTTCATGCCTCTTCAGCGGGCTATTGTTATTCGGAATACGAAATATTTGAGATTGATGTTTTACAACGCAATATATAGTAAGGGCGGAAATAAGATGAATGGAGGGAGGATGCATGAAACACAAAAGAATGAAAGGAAACAAGGGAATGGGGGATAAGAGTATATTAGAAGAAGGCTTATATGAGAGGGTGATAGATAAAGAACTGGGAAGTAGCCTAGATAAGCTTCGGGGAATGATATACAAAGATGCACCTATTGATAGCGAGGAAGCATCAATAATACTGTCAAAATACATACAGGAGATAGTCGAGAAGGGCCTTGACAATATCAAAGAGAAGAAGGGCAAAGAAAAGCGGAGGGGTTTAAGGGGCCAGATCAATTTAATAAACAAAATTATTGATATAATTGAAGGGGAAACCGGTGAATCCTACTTTTCCAATATGAAAATAGACAGCAGAAGTAAGCAGCTTTTAGCTCTATACAATATGGAAAACAGTATATTTGCGTTAGATAAGAAAAAGGAAATACCACGCCCTGAGACATCTATTGCCCAAAGCTCCTTATTTACCGGGGCTATTCATGAACCCCAAATGTACAATGAATTCAAAAAAGAGATCTTTTCCTGCGATAAAATCGATATGTTGGTTTCCTTTATAAAATGGAGTGGCCTACGTCTTATTAGGGATGAGCTTTTGTCATTTACCCAAAAGGGGGGGGAATTGCGTGTTATAACCACTACATATATGGGAGCAACCGACGCAAGAGCCATAGAGGAGCTCAGAGCACTACCTAATACCGAAATCAGAGTATCCTACGATACTAAGAGCACGAGACTCCATGCTAAAGCTTATATCTTTCATAGGAAGACAGGCTACACCACTGCCTATGTGGGCTCCTCAAACCTTTCCAATGCGGCTATATCCAGTGGATTGGAGTGGAATATAAAGGTAACGAAAAAAGATCTCCCGGAAACAATAAAAAAGATAGAGGCAACTTTTGATAGCTATTGGAACTCTGCGGACTTTGTAGAGTACTCAAAGGGGGATTCATCAAGACTACTAAGAGCCCTAAACGCAGAAAAAAATATTACAGGGGACAATCAGCACTTTTTCCAATTCAATATTGAGCCCTACCCCTTTCAACAGGAGATCTTGGATAGGCTACAAGCAGAGAGGGAGATCAGAGGATATTATAAAAACCTGGTCGTTGCGGCGACAGGTACGGGAAAGACAGTGGTTTCGGCACTGGATTATAAAAGGTTTCGCAGAGAGCAGGGGAATAGCCCGACCAGATTATTATTTGTTGCCCATCGCAAGGAAATATTGGAACAGAGCATATTATGCTTTAGAGGGGTGCTCAAAGACCCTAACTTCGGTGAGCTTTTTGTGGGTAGCTATGAGCCTCTAGGCATTGAGCACCTTTTTATTTCAATACAAACTTTAAATTCCAGAGAAATGATAGCCAAAACTTCTCCTGATTTTTATGATTATATCGTTGTTGACGAATTTCACCACGCTGCTGCATCTTCATATAAAGAACTGTTATCCTATTACAGGAGGATGTGAAGAACCCCTAAGTTTCTGGCTAATAAAGGTCCATCCCCCAACATTTACATCTCATGATCCTGATATAGGTATGCTATAGTCATAATAGAAAGGATGATCGTTATGTTAACTAGAAAAACAAACCCTATATCAGAAGAATCAGCTAGAATATATAGTATTATGATACCCGATCGCTCTGATCTACGTCAAATAAAAGAATATGTAGATTTCAACTTCGTATATGATGAAGTTAAAGATTATTATGACCCCTATATTGGTCGTCCCAGCGAAGACCCAGTCCGGCTTATCAAAGCGGAACTACTAAAGATAAAGTATAACCTTGCCGGTGATGATGAACTCCTCGCCGAAATTAGCGATAGAGCCAGCTTTCGGGATTTTCTCGATATTGATCTGGAAGAAGGTCTCTGGGATCGAACTACTTTGGTTAAATTCAGGCAAAAGGTCGGTCCTAAGGTTATCAATAAGCTATTAGCTAATGTAATAGAACTCTGCGCCGAACATAATATGATAGGCGGTAAGCATGAGGTTATCGATGGTACTAATACAAAAGCCAGAGCCAGAATCCTTGGAACCCGGGATGATATCTACATTGAGAAACCCGATGATGACTCAAAAAAAAACTAAAAAACCCAGAAACTGATGAGTATAGAGTCAATGTTAATCAGCAGGATAGCTTCATCAACCTTGAGAGAACCTCTTATCCAAAGGGTGACGCTGCAAGAGAAGAAAGCCGTAAACGGGAGATGGTGCCCGTTGGTCAAAGAATAAGCCAAGGCGATCCGGATGCCCGGTTTTACAAACGGAAAAACGGTGAAAAGTCAAAGCTTGGTTACCAGAATGCCTTTGCAACGGATATTAAAGAAGGTATCATCACTAGGGTGATTACAATCCCGGGTTCTGATAATATGGCTGACCGGATAAAACCACTTATTGAAGATAAAGTTGTTCCTGAGCTAACCCTAGATGGCGAGTTTTCAACAGGTGAACTTGTTTCCCTTGCCCAAGATAAGGGGTTAATCTACAATGTACCCAAAAGGGTAATTGGAGAACGTGGGGTATACCCCAAATCAGCTTTCCAATATGATTACGATCTCGATGCTTATATATGCCCTGAAAACAATATATTAAGCCGAAGCAGTCAATCAGGGGAAAACACCATTTACAGAGGTTCGGCCAAGACTTGCCATAACTGCCCGGTGCTTGGTGAGTGTACTAAATCCAAGAGCAAAGTCCGTGCTATTAGCAGGGATAAGTATGAGCAGGCATGGGAAGTCCATGATGAATATATCCAAAGTGACCAATATCAATTTGCCAAGGTAATAAGGGGCATTCTAGCTGAAGGAAAGTTTTTTGAAGCAAATATACTCTATGGCCTAACAATTGCCCGTTATGTAGGATTAATACTGATGCATGCTCAAGCCCAAATGACGGCAGTTGTAATTAATCTAAAACGGTTTCTAAAAGTAATAAAGAACAGGAAGGATAAGGCAAATTCCATTCCAGACAAATCCAAGGCTCCCCTTACGGCTTGAAGGGGTAAAAGGTGGAAATAGAGGGTAAACTTGCATCGTACATTAACCATAATGTTGAATTAGAGGTAATGAAAACCTATACATAACCCACTCTATATACATAATATGGGTGTATATCCACGAACATACATGGGTATCATTTCATTGGTGGTTTATGCTAATAGATTTTCACATCCTCCTGTATGTGTATTATATATCTATGATAATTACATTGTCAATATAAAATGAGGGCACATGATTACCCACCCAGTAGTAATCATATACCCCCACTGACAAAATAAGTACTGATGTAGCGCCATATGCGGATTAATTCAGCGCCTTGATTAAGAGCCTATAGGACGCTTCCATGGCATCTTCAATATCCACTTCATCGGTAAAATTCCTTTGATGAAAGTATTGCGAGAATCCAATAAGAGCACTGGAAATAGCCATATTTCGGTAATAGGAGTTTTCCACCTGGTCAATG
>DASRNX010000047.1:0-7410 GCA_035647175.1 Clostridia bacterium
GTATTCAAAAATGCGGTGGAGCATAACGGTAATTATATAAAAAAAGGTGATTGAATAATTATAAGGGTGGGTATATAATAATGAATAAAGGCGCTTTAGCATGCTACAGCAAAGGGCTTTTGTTTTATATGTAGGAGGAGGATTATAGATGAAAAGACTATTACACGTTACATTATTGGTGTTGTTAGTTACGGCACTTTTCGTAGGCTGCAACGGACCGGCAGCCGGAAACGATAACGAAATCAAAATCGGAGTCAATTACGAGCTTTCAGGTGGAGTAGCAACCTATGGACAAAGCTCCGTGGACGGCATCGAATTGGCCATAAAGCAGGTAAACGAGGCAGGCGGGGTAGACGGAAAGAAAATCGTCCTAGTAAAATACGATAATAAATCGGAACCGCAAGAGGCTACTACCCTGGCTAACAAGCTGATAGACCAGGATAAGGTCGTTGCCATCTTAGGGCCTGCAACATCCGGGTCCTTTATGTCCCAGATACCCGTAGCGGAAAAGAGCAAGGTGCCGGTAGCATCGGGTTCTGCCACTGCTGACGAGGTTACCGTAGACGGTTCAGGGGTTAAAGAGTACGCTTTCCGCATATGCTTTAACGACTCCTATCAGGGTACCGGTATGGCAAACTATGCCCTTAACAACCTTTCAAAGCAGAAAGCCGTAATTATAATGGATAACTCCAGCGATTACGGTAAGGGACTGGCTAAAAACTTTGAAGAGACCTTTACTGACGGCGGGGGTACTATTGTTACCAAGGAATCATTTGTTAAAGGGGATACAGACTTTAACGCCATCTTGACCAGCGTCAAGGGTGAGGACTTTGACGTCATCTTCCTTTCCGGATACTACGAGGAAGCGGGACTCATCATAAAGCAGGCTCGCAATCTGGGGATTGATGTGCCAGTCCTAGGAGCCGACGGGTTTGATTCTCCGGAACTTTTAGAATTGGCCGGGGCCGACGCCTTAAACGATATCTATTTTTCAAACCATTATTCCTCATTGGATAAAGACCCCTTGGTTGCAGAGTTTATCGAGGATTTTAAGGCTGAATATGACAGAGAGCCCGATGCTTTTAATGCCCTGGGTTACGATTTGGCCAAATTCGTAGTAGACGGTATTGAAAGGGCCGGAAAGGTGGACAGAGAAGCCTTAAAGGACGCATTGGCCGCAACTTCTGATTTTGCGGGCGTTACCGGTTCATTCAGCATCGACGAGAACCATAATCCGGTAAAGGCCATTGTGGTTATAGGTCTTAAAGATGGGGAGCAGCATACCAGCGAAAAGGTATCACAATAACCAATATGTGTATTACAAGCGTGCATAAAGAGATATCTTAAGAACAGTTAAGCGGGGAGATACTTTTCCCCGCTTATTTACGTAATGAAGTCATCCGCTTTTCAATAGATCATTACCTATGAATAAGCAATACGGAAGCATATCGGTAATGGCTATTGAACGCTGCTTCCGACATTGATTTGGAGAAAACTAAGGCTTATTCCATTCGAAAAGCCTATCGCTTCCAAACCGGCGTCCTGCCGGTGGAAGCGGCCTAAGGCGTCCTGCCTTATGCTACGGCTTTTCCGCACTCCATAAGCCAAGTTTTCTAATCCAAATCAATGAAGTCATCCGCTTTTCAATAGATCATTACCCATATATGTTATGAAAATACCTTGGTTTAAACCCTAGGCGCGCTCTGATAGGTCATGCAATAACAGGCCTCTTTCGCGGCGTATCTATGATCTGGAAAGAATTATTATTAATCTATTGTGGAAATTAGCCCAAAAACAAGCTATACTTAAAAGGTAGACTTAATATTTCAAACTTTTTGGGGGAAAGGGAGGAAAGGGTTTGGAAAAATTATTGCAACAGATAGTTAACGGCATAACCCTGGGCAGTATATATGCCCTGATAGCCCTTGGTTATACCATGGTATACGGCATAATTAAGCTAATTAATTTTGCACATTGTGATATATATATGATAGGGGCCTATGTAGGGTATTTTTGTATGACCTTTTTTAAGCTGGGGCTTCTGCCTTCTTTGCTCATTGCCATGTTAGTATGCACCCTGCTGGGTGTTCTTATAGAAAGGATTGCCTATAGGCCTCTCAGAAATGCGGCGAGAATTTCGGTGCTCATTACAGCAATAGGGGTATCCCTATTTTTAGAATATGGCACCATGTTCTTTGTCAAGGCCAACGTAAGGACCTATCCGGAAGTAACTGGCCTATTGGCTCAGCGATTTAAGATAGGAAATATCATTATCTCTATGCAGCAGGTAATCCTCATCAGCATTACCGTTATATTGATGGCTCTTCTGCAGTTCATAGTCAAGAGGACCAGACTCGGCAAGGCCATGCGTGCGGTCTCCATGGACAGAGACGCAGCCCAGCTCATGGGAATAGATGTAAATTCTACGGTATCCTTTACCTTTGCCTTAGGTTCGGCACTGGCCGGGGCCGCGGGCATATTGGTTGGGATCTACTACAACACGATAAATCCCCTGATGGGGGTTGTTCCCGGACTTAAAGCATTCATAGCCGCAGTTTTTGGGGGCATCGGCATCATTCCCGGGGCGATGATCGGCGGCTACTTCATAGGCGCAGTAGAGGTCATGGTGGCCGGGTATGGAAATTCCATGTACAGAGATGCCGTGGTGTTTGCCATACTGATACTCATCCTCATAATTAAGCCCTCCGGGTTGTTGGGGAAAAACACAAGGGAGAAGGTGTAAGTTATGAGAAAGTTCATAGCCCTTGCTCTCACCTACGCCATCGTTCAAGTTTTGATTATGACCAACGTCATCAGCGGATATTTTCAGGCGACTCTGGTTACCGTCTGCATCAACATCATATTGGCTGTCAGTCTTAACCTTATTACCGGGTTCACGGGACAATTCTCTTTAGGGCACGCCGGCTTTATGTCCGTAGGGGCGTACGTATGTGCCCTCGTAACCATGAGAATATCAACCATACCGGGCTTTATTTTAGGTGTAATTTCAGGGGCCATCGCAGCCGCCATCTTGGGCGGGTTGGTAGGATTGCCTACCCTAAGGCTCCGGGGGGATTATCTGGCCATTGCAACCCTTGGTATGTCGGAGATAGTTCGAATAATATTTCTGAATATGGAAATTACCAACGGCGCGGCGGGACTCAACGGCATTCCACAATTTATTAACTGGACCTGGCTGTTTATCTTTACGGCGGGGACCGTTCTGTTTCTTGCAAACTTCGTTAAATCCGCCCATGGCCGTGCATGCATCTCCATAAGGGAAGATGAGATTGCCGCCGAAGCCATGGGGATAGATACAATTAGGTATAAGGTGATCGCCTTTATCATAGGCGCCTTTTGTGCAGGTATAGCGGGGGCTGTTTATTCGTCCTATTTCTACTTTCTAAAACCCGACTTGTTCGGATTTTTAAAATCCGTGGACGTGCTAGTTATTGTAGTACTAGGAGGGCTTGGTAGCATGTCGGGTTCCATTCTGGCCGCTATTTTACTGGCCCTTATATCCACCTATCTGCAGTCATTCCCGGAAATACGCATGGTACTGTATTCCCTTATATTGGTGATCATTATGATCTTTAGGCCCCAAGGGCTTATGGGATCTAAGGAAATTTCCCTGTCCGTATTCAATAAGCTGGGCAGGAATAAATTATGGAACATCACAAAATCCCGGAAAGGGGGGCTCTAGGATATGCCTATTTTGAGTGTGGAGAAGGTAACAAAGTCCTTCGGCGGATTGGCTGCCGTATCCAACGTCAGCTTAGATCTCGTAGAAGGCGAGCTAGTGGGACTCATAGGCCCCAACGGCGCAGGGAAGACCACGCTGTTTAACCTGTTGACGGGAATATACATGCCGGATACCGGCACCATCAGCCTGTCCGTTGATAACGAAAGGATCCCCTTAAAGGGATTGAGACCCCATAGTATTTGCCAAAAGGGGCTGGCCAGAACATTTCAGAACATCCGTCTGTTCAAGGACTTGACGGTTTTAGAGAATGTGCTTATCGCTATGCATCAAAACATTAAATATGGGCTGTTGACCAGCTTTCTGCACCTCCCGGCCTATAAGAGAGAAGAGGGGAAGCTGGTAGAGGAAAGTATAGAACTCCTTAGGATTTTCGATTTGGATAAGAAAAAGGATGAGTTTGCGAAAAACCTGCCCTACGGTGAACAACGGCACTTAGAGATTATTAGGGCCCTTGCGACAAACCCAAAGCTGCTCTTGCTGGATGAACCCGCGGCGGGAATGAACCCCGCGGAAACCGCCAATCTCATGGATGTAATAGGTTGGATAAGGGAAAAGTTTGATCTGACAATTCTTCTTATAGAACACGATATGACCCTGGTCATGAATATCTGCGAGCGCATCTATGTTTTAGACTATGGCATGGTAATCGCCAGCGGCACACCGGAGGAAGTCAGAACCAATAAGAGGGTAATAGAGGCTTATCTGGGGGAGGATGTCGGCAATGCTTGAAATTAAAAATATGGATGTGCATTATGGAATGATTCACGCCTTAAAGGATGTTTCCTTTGAGGTAAACCAGGGCGAGGTCGTAGTTTTAATTGGTGCCAACGGAGCGGGGAAGACTACCACCCTGCGCACCATATCGGGACTCCAAAGACCGACTGGGGGTCAGATAACGCTAAAGGGGACGGATATTACCAACGTCTCAGCACAGCAAAGGGTAAAGATGGGCATTTCCCATGTACCTGAAGGCCGCAGGGTTTTTCCGGGTATGACGGTGCTGGAGAACTTAGAGCTGGGTGCATATCTTCGCCGTGATAAGGCGGGAATATCAGAGGATCTTGATATGGTATATGAGCGCTTCCCGATCCTTCGGGACAGGAGAAGGCAATCTGCCGGAACCCTGTCAGGCGGGGAGCAGCAGATGCTGGCCATAGGCCGAGCCCTTATGAGCCGACCTGAGATATTGTTTTTAGACGAACCGTCCATGGGGCTGGCACCCATATTGGTCCAAGAGATATTCGATATAATCCGGAATATAAATAATACAGGAACCACAATACTTCTGGTAGAGCAAAATGCGAATATGGCGCTTCAGGTAGCGGACAGGGCCTATGTCATGGAGACCGGTTCTATTGTCCTGTCGGGAAGCAGCTCGGAATTGATGTCCAGTGATGAAATTAAAAGAGCCTATTTAGGGGGTTGATTGAATGTTTGTTAGGAAAAAAATGACGGCAAATCCTTTCACTATCTCTCCGGACAAGACCATACCCGACGCCCAGGAATTGATGACGAGATATGATATTAAACGCCTTCCCGTGCTGAAAAACGGCAAGTTGGTGGGCGTGGTTTCAAAAGAGGATATCCTGAGGGCATCGCCATCGAAGGCGACCACCTTCAGTGTGGGTGAGATCAACTATCTCCTGGCCAAGACCAAGATAAGCCGTATTATGACCAAGGACCCGATAATCATATCCTCCAACGCCCTCTTAGAAGAGGCAGCCACCCTGATGCGGGATTATGGAGTCAGTTTTTTGCCCGTAGTGGACGATGGTAAGCTGGTAGGTATAATAACGGAGAGCGATATCTTTGATGCCTTTATTGAACTTCTGGGGTTTCGTGAAAAGGGAACCAGGTTTACCATTGAAGCGACGGATGCCCCGGGGATTATGTCTAAATTGACCAGAATCATGGGGGACTTTGGAGCCAATATTTCCAATGTGGCAGTTTACAGGGGAAATGCGGGCAAGAGCACCGTGGTTATCGGAATCAATTCATCAAACACCGCAGATATGGAAAAGACTATGGCGGAGCAGGGCTTTAAGGTTCTATACAAGCTGCAAATCAAAGAGGACGGTGACAAATAAGGCATAAATGCTTCTGAAATATTAGACACCAAACATTAAATATCCAATACTAAACATCAAACACCAAGTACCAAATATCAAATAATGCCATTGGAATAAATTTTAAAGGCGGTCATAGACCGCCTGCATAATATTTTTACTTATCTTTCATCGATGGGAAGGTATGCCCCCTTATCCTTTACGTTAATGTAGGAGGGCCTTATGATCTTACTGCTGTTTATCAGCTCCTCCAGCCTGTGGGCGCTCCAGCCTGCGATACGGGCAACGGCAAAGATTGGGGTATATAGTTCCAGGGGCAGATCCAGCATGCTGTAGACAAAACCACTGTAAAAATCCACATTTGCACTTACACCCTTATATATCCTGCGCTTCTGGCCTATGAGATCCGCAGCTATGCGCTCTACGCTGGAATACAGATCATATTCCGAGGTTAAACCCTTCTCATCGCTGAGATCCTTGACCAAGTCCTTTAGGATATCGGCCCTGGGATCCGAAAGGGAATAGACAGCATGGCCCATACCATATATAAGGCCGGATTTGTCAAAGGCCTCCTTATCCAAGATTTTAGTCAGATACCTGCGAATTTCATCCTCGTCGGACCAATCCGATACGGATTTTTTTATATCCTCAAACATCTGCACGACCTTTATGTTAGCTCCCCCATGCTTGGGTCCCTTCAAAGATCCTAATGAAGCCGCTACCGAAGAGTAGGTATCGGTACCGGAAGAGGATACGACATGGGTTGTAAAGGTAGAGTTATTTCCACCGCCGTGCTCTGCATGGAGCACCAAAGCCACATCCAGGATGCGAGCCTCAAGGGGAGTGTACTGTTTGTCGGGCCGCAGCATCCTGAGTATATTCTCTGCAGTAGACAGCTCGGGTTTTGGCGTATGTATTATAAGACTCTTTCCGCCGTGGTAGTGGCTGTATGCCTGATATCCCCAGACCGACAGGCAGGGGAAGAGTGCGATCAATTGGAGGGATTGCCTCAGTACATTGGGTATGGAAACATCGTCCCCCTTTTCATCATATGCGTAAAGGGTCAACACACTACGAGCCAGGGTGTTCATCATATTCCCGCTGGGCGCCTTCAATATAATATCCCTCACAAAGTTCGTGGGGAGGGTCCTGTAAAAAGCCAGTAATTCAATAAATTCCTCCAACTCTTCGCGGGTGGGCAGCTGGCCAAACAGGAGAAGATAAGCCGTCTCCTCGTAGCAAAAATGATTCTTTTCAAGGGATCCGTTTACTATTTCCCCCACATCGATTCCGCGATAGTAGAGTTCGCCCCTCGCGGGAATGCTCCTCCCCTCCTCATCTGTATAGCTGGATTTTATATCGCTGATTTCCGTGAGCCCCGTTACGACTCCCTTCCCGGTCAGGTCCCTCAGGCCCCGCTTGACGTCATATTTTTCATATAGATAAGGGTCAATATTGCTATTTCTGTAGCATAATTTTGTTAAATTCGTTATTTCCGGTGTAATTTGTGAATACTTGTTATTAGCCATAGGCAGTCTCCTTTCTTTTTGAAGGTGGAACCGGTTGTTTAATCTGTAAATC
>DASRNX010000048.1:0-18981 GCA_035647175.1 Clostridia bacterium
TTAATATACTATAATATAAAAGGGAAATATGCAAGACAGCCGGGGCTTAAACAGCTCTGGAAAGGCCCCTATTGGCAGGATTAGATCCCTAGGTTAATGTGTCGAAAAACCTCCGGGGTTTTATTGGCGGTCGGGGGACTCCCAAAAGCTTCGCAAAATCAAATTTAAGATGCCGCCGTTTATATAATATTCGGCCTCGATGCGGCTGTCTATCCTCGCGATTACTTCAAAGGTAAGGATACTGCCGTCTTGGTGGTGGGCGCGCACTTCAAGCCTCCTGTTTGGGTAAAGGTCTCCTGTAACGCCTATAATATCAAAACTTTCCGTCCCTGTTATTCCAAGGGAATCAGCACTGGTTCCTTCGGGAAACTGTAGGGGTAAAACACCCATTCCGATAAGATTGCTCCTGTGAATCCTTTCAAAACCCTGGGCTATAACTGCCTTAACGCCTAACAGGGCAGTCCCCTTGGCCGCCCAATCCCTTGAGCTGCCCGTGCCGTATTCTTTGCCGGCTATAACCACGAGGGGGGTATCGGTTTTCATATATCTCATAGCTGCTTTATATATGGACATGACCTCACCCGTAGGAATATGCTCTGTAAAGCCTCCCTCAACTTCGGGAACCATTCTGTTTCTTATCCTGATATTGGCAAAGGTGCCCCTCATCATCACTTCATGGGTTCCCCTGCGGGAACCGTAGGAATTTAAATGGTCCGGTTTAACATTCTGGGAGGTCAGATGGTTTCCTGCATCAGAGGCCTCAGGGATACTCCCGGCAGGTGAGATGTGATCGGTTGTGACACTGTCGCCCAATAATGCCAATACATTAGCCCCTACAATATCCCTCACCTTATCGGGCCGGATACCCATATTGTCAAAGAAGGTAGGCTTTTTTATATATGTTGACGTATCGCTCCACCCATAGATATCCCCGTCGGTTACCTGTAGGCTGTTCCACAGCTCATTTGTATGGAAGATATTTTCGTATTTTTCGCGGTACATGGAGGGCTTTACATGGGCCTCGATCATGGATTCAATTTCCTCGTCGCTTGGCCATATATCCCTCAAATATACGGGTTGGTTTTTGTCGTTATAGGAGAGGGGCTCAGTTCGCAGATCTATATTAACTGTGCCGGCCAGCCCATAAGCGATAACTAAGGGGGGAGAAGCCAGATAATTCATCTTTGTTTGGGGATGGATACGGCCTTCGAAGTTGCGATTACCGCTGAGCACTGCTGCCACGACCATATCGTTCTTATCTATAGCCGCGCTTACCTCCTCTGTTAGGGGGCCGCTGTTACCTATACAGGTGGTACATCCGTACCCCACAACATTATAGCCCAGCTTTTCCAGATAGGGGAGAAGTCGGGCGTCCTCTAGATATTCTGTGACAACCAATGAACCAGGGCCAAAGCTGCTCTTCACATGCCTGGGCTTTTTAATGCCCATCTCTACGGCCTTTTTCGCCAGTAGGGCCGCTCCCATCATAACATAGGGATTCGATGTATTTGTGCAACTGGTAATGGCTGAAATTACCACGGACCCGTTCGTAAGGGTTTCCGTCTCCCCGTCTCTATAGTTAATAATAACTGATTTGTCCATATCCTCTTTTTCAACGGCGTACCCCCCTTCCTCCAGGGGTGCGGTTATTATGCTATGAAAGGATTTTTTCATATCCCTAAGATTTATCCGGTCTTGGGGTCGTTTCGGTCCGGCAAGACTTGGTTCTACCGTGGAAAGGTCAAGCTCCAGCACTTTGGTGAATATGGGCGTCGGAGAATCATCCGTTCTAAACATCCCTTGAGTCTTGTAGTACTCTTCCACCATGGATATCTGGGATTCCTCCCGGCCGGTAGACCTTAAGTATTTTAGTGTTTTATGATCCACAGGGAAGTAGGCGACGGTGGCCCCGTATTCAGGGCACATATTAGCGACAGTAGCCCTATCCTCTACGCTGATATTTCCCGTACCTTCACCAAAGAATTCCACAAATTTGCCAATAACCCCTTCCCTTCTTAAGAGATCGGTTATGGTAAGGACTAGGTCCGTAGCGGTAACCTCTTTTGAAAGCCTACCTGTGAGCTTGAAACCGACTATATCCGGCAATAAAAAATAGAGGGGTTGCCCCAGCATACACGCCTCGGCTTCAATACCCCCGACGCCCCATCCCAATACCCCTATTCCGTTGATCATTGGGGTGTGAGAGTCTGTTCCCACAAGGGTATCTGGAAATATGGCTTCCTCGTTTCCATAGGATCTTGTCGCGACTACCCCGGCTAACAACTCGAGGTTTACCTGATGCACAATCCCGATTGAAGGGGGAAACACCCGAAAGTTTGCGAAGGAGCCCTGGGCCCATTTTAGAAGCTCATACCTCTCCCTGTTCCTTTCTAATTCCTTTTTCACGTTATATTCCAAGGATTCATTGCTTCCGTAGGAATCAACAACGACGGAGTGGTCAATAACAAGATCAACCGGGATTGTGGGGTTGATCCTGTCAGCATCTGCGCCCATTTCATGCATGGCGGTCCTCATGGCCGCCAAATCCACAACAACAGGAACCCCCGTGAAATCCTGGAGGATGATCCTGGACGGGATAAAGGGAATCTCGTCCCCGTTACCCTTACCAGTCCAGGATGCTATTTTTCTTATGTGCTCTGTGGTCACCAGTTTGTCGTCATAATTTCTCAAGGCGGATTCCAAGAGAATTTTTAGGGAGTAGGGCAACCGGGAGGTATCGTCTATACCAAATTGTTCAAGGTTTGTGATATCATAGTATGTATAGTCCCTACCGCCTGCCGACAGCTTCCTCTTGTTCATACCGGGCTTATTGTTCATTTAATCACCTCATAAAGATTTAAATCACAAAATTAAATCCCAGAGATAGTAATACCCAACGGATTGGATTCTATCGCTTAAGGTATCCTTTGTATGCCTCTGGATACCTTATACTTAAACATTTTCGTGGATACTAAACAAGGATAGAACCCGCAAAATGTGCCCTGTTATTTAAAATTGCGGTATAGGATACCCCGGAGATTCTTTGTCACCTAACGTTAAAACCCGGCAGTGTGTATTGCGTTTCCTTTATTGTTGTAGTAAAGGGTGATTTTTGCTATAATGTCTTAAACAGACGGTGGGTATTAATCTTCCGCCCCGTTGGAACCTGTGTGATGCAATTGCTTTCGATGTTTTAATAAATATGGTTTAATTGGGAAATATGGTTTATTTGAGTTAAGAGGATATATCGGAGAGTCCGAAAAATATTTTGCGAAGTCCGGGGATATGAAATACTATGGTTGGATTCCAAATCCGTAGGATCTTGGAAGGAAAAGGATGGATCTATGAAGAAAAAGGTAATACTGGGTATGAGTGGCGGGGTAGATTCTTCGGTTGCCGGTCTGTTGTTAAAGGAGGCCGGATATGAAGTTATAGGACTCTTTATGAAAAATTGGGAAGAAAAGGACGAAAATGGTGAATGCATGGCAGCTTTGGATGCTGAGGATGCCAGGCGGGTAGCCGATCAATTGGATATCCCGTATTATACCGTAAATTTTGAAAAGGAATATTGGGATAGGGTATTCACCTACTTTTTGAAAGAGTATGAAAGAGGAAGAACGCCCAATCCCGATGTAATGTGTAATCAAGAAATTAAGTTTAACGCATTTTTAGACTATGCATTAAAATTAGAGGGCGATTATATAGCCATGGGCCATTATGCGCAGGTGGAGGAAAGGGATGGGGGTTACTATCTCCTGAGGGGGAAGGATAAGAATAAGGACCAGAGTTATTTTTTATCGAGAATTGATCAGAAGGCCCTCTCTAAGACCATATTCCCCATCGGACATCTGGAAAAGGACGAGGTCAGAAGGTTGGCTGATGAACATGGTTTTCATGTAGCCGATAAAAAGGATTCCACCGGGATATGCTTTATAGGCGAAAGAAATTTTGGGCAATTCCTGGATAAGTTTTTGTTGGCCGAAGAAGGGGATATAATCGATGTGGACGGGGGAAAGATAGGCAGGCATAGCGGCCTTATCCACTATACCCTAGGACAAAGAAAAGGTATCGGAATAGGCGGAATAGGGACGGGGGAACCTTGGTTTGTAGTCCATAAGGACCTTAAAAACAACATATTATATGTTGCCCAGGGAAGAAATAACCCGGCACTTTATTCTACTTCTTTAATAGGAGAATCCCCGGCCTGGATACTGGGTCATCCCCCCAATATGCCAATTAACTGTACGGCAAAGTTTAGATACCGGCAAAAGGATATACCCGTCACCGCTAATATATTGGAGGACGGTAACCTCCATATTGTTTACGATTATCCAGTGAAGGCAGTGACTCCCGGGCAAGTGGCGGTATTATATCAGGGGGAAGTATGCTTGGGAAGCTGCATAATCGGGGATACAGAGCCCTTAGATGGGGGAAATAATCATAGATCAATAACTCCAACTAAAAATTTATCACCATGAAGTTGCATAGACCCGTTACAACTATCATGCTGATAAATTTAGTTTCCGGGATGTTTATCTGTGATTTTTTGAGACTGGTAAAATAGTAGATAATGTTTAACCGGGAGGTGTAAGAGGTGGTAAGATGTCCGGATGATTTTATTGGGAGATGGTTTTCAGTTTTGCACCGGTCCTCCATAGGCTTTATGACTAATGAACTTAAAAGGTATGGCATCGGTAGCGGACAGATAATGTTCTTGTTGGAACTGTATCACTGTGACGGTATAAACCAGGAAGAACTGTCATCCTTCTTGAATATAGATAAGGCTAATACGGCTCGGGCGTTAGGTAAATTGGAACAGGAGGGTTACCTCGTTAAGAAGGCGGATAGGGAGGATAAAAGGGCCTACAAGATCTATCTGACTGAAAAAGCCCTGGAGATCAAACCTAAGATTATGGGGGTCATGGCTGATTGGGAAAATCATCTATTGAAGGAATTATCCCCGGAGGAGAGAAGCTTTCTAAGGAAGACTATGAAAAAGGTCGGCCATAATTGCGCAGGCAATAGTCGGTGTCGATTTTGTTCGTCGCCATGCGGGGAATAAATTTTTTTTGATATTATAGTTGCGTACGCAACTATAATATGTTAGTCTATTGGATAGATAAACAACTTCAACTAAAAATTTATCACCATGAAATTGCATAGACCCGTTACAACTATCATGGCAATAAATTTAGTTTTCGTAACAGATAAATCAAGGAAAATGTTTTGCGATATTTGGAAAATAACGTAAGAAGTTTATCGTAAAACATATAGATGACGGTTTGGAGGAGTTAAGTTTGGAAAGAGCATTATTATCCGTTGAGGATCTACATGTGGCAATAGGAGAGAAGCTGATACTTAAGGGAATGAATTTACGAATTGATAAGGGAGAGGTTCATGTGATCATGGGCCCCAATGGAGCGGGAAAGTCTACACTGGCACATATACTCATGGGAAACCCCAGATATACCCTTGTAAGGGGTAATATGGCATTTGAAGGACAGAATATCAATTCCTTAAAGACGGATGAAAGGGCAAGGCTTGGGATGTTTCTTTCCTTCCAATATCCCGAAGAGATATCCGGTATAACCCTTGAAAATTTCCTAAGATCATCCAAGGGATCCATAACCGGTAAAAACCCCTCTGTTCTTTCGTTTTACAAGGGGCTTAAGGAGAAGATGTCCGGGCTGGGGATGGGGGAGGAATACGCAAAGCGTAATCTAAACGAAGGATTTTCCGGCGGTGAGAAGAAGAAGAGTGAAATACTTCAGATGCTGGTCCTCGAACCCAAATTGGCGATACTGGATGAAACGGATTCGGGGCTGGATATCGACGCAGTTCGGATCGTTGCCTCCGGAATAAGGGAATATATGGATGGGGAGCATTCCGCCATCATCATTACCCATCATAGGGCTATATTGGATTATGTAAAGCCCGACTTTGTACACATCTTGCTCAATGGGAGGATTATCGAAAGCGGTGGGGCGGAGTTGATTGAAATCATTGAAAACAAGGGTTTTGACCATTTAAGAGAATCTGCAAAATCGGGGGTATGATAATGGTAGAACTTGAAAGACAAGATAACTACATCGATGATATAAATCGGGAATTATACGATATAAGGGATGAATTTAGTTATAGCTATAAGGCGGATAAGGGCCTGACCCCTGAAATCATTCGAGAAATATCCGGGAAGAAGAACGAGCCTAAATGGATGCTGGACTTTCGATTAAAATCGCTACAGATATACAATGAACTGGATGTACCGCCCTGGAGCCCGGATATTTCCGATTTAGACATAGACAACATTGTAACCTACGTAAAGCCAAAGACGGATATGAAGATTAGCTGGGATGATATCCCAGATGAGATAAAGGATACCTTTGTTAGACTTGGGATCCCCCAGGCGGAGCATGAATCCCTTGCGGGGGTAGGGGCCCAATATGATTCCGAGGTTGTCTATCATAGCGTTCGACAGTATTTACTGGATCAAGGGGTCATCTATACCGATATGGAGAGTGCCGTAAGGGATTATGGTGATATCATAAAGAAGCATTTTATGACCTGTGTACCACCGAGGGATCATAAGTTTGCCGCACTCCACGGTGCAGTATGGTCCGGGGGGTCCTTCGTATATGTTCCAAAAGGTGTAAAAGTGGATATACCTCTGCAATCATACTTTAGATCCAACGCCCCGGGGGCTGGGCAGTTTGAGCATACATTGATAATAGTCGATGAGGGTGCATTTTTACACTTCATAGAAGGGTGCTCTGCACCCAAATATTCGGTCAACAACCTCCATGCAGGATGTGTGGAACTTTTTGTTAGGGAGGGAGCAAGGCTTCGGTATAGCACAATAGAGAACTGGTCAAAGAATATGTATAATTTGAATACCAAACGTTGTATCGTGGAAAAAAACGGGTCTATCGAGTGGATTTCAGGATCCTTTGGTTCCAGGGTATCCATGCTCTACCCTATGAGCGTCCTGAAGGGGGAAGGGGCCAGTTCCGAGTTCACGGGGGTGACCTTTGCCGGAAACGGCCAATATCTGGATACAGGGGCCAAGGTGATCCACGGGGCTCCCTATACAACTTCGACAATCAACGCGAAATCCATTGCCAAGGACGGGGGCGTGGCTGTCTACAGGGGTATTGTAAAAATAGCTCCCAGGGCCCACCATACAAAATCCACCATATCTTGTGATTCATTAATGATGGATAATAATTCGAGATCCGATACAATACCTGTCTTAGATATACGAAACGATGAGGTGGATATAGGGCACGAAGCCAAGATAGGAAGGATCAGTGATGAAGCCATTTTCTACCTGATGACTAGGGGCCTTAGCGAATCCGATGCCAGGGCCATGATAGTGCGCGGGTTTGTTGAGCCCATTGCAAAGGAATTGCCCTTAGAATATGCGGTGGAAATGAATAATTTGATCCGATTGGAATTAGAGGGGTCTATCGGTTGAAGGGGGAATCGCAATAATTATGATTAAGTTGAATGAATTAAACACATTACCTGTGCCCACCTTCAGGTGGCTCAGGGTAAATGAATTGGCTATTGATGATGAAATCGATTTTGAAGCAAGACCCTATGGCAAAGACTTCCTTCAGATGGCCCCCCAAGGGGAACTGATACAAAGGCAAATGCCCTATAATGGATTAACGGATAGGCCGATCATGAAGGATTTAATGGATTCTGCAGGTTTTGGCGTTTCCGAGGATCTTGTGGGATTTGCAGATACATTCCATAACTCCGGTATGTATATAGAGATACCCCGGGGTATAAAGGTGACCGAGCCTATTATGGTCGGATATAAACCGGACAGCGACAATCCAACGGTTATCGATAATAACCTCATAATAGCGCATGAGCACAGCGAAGTCACAATCGTTATGGATATAGCCTCCTCCGCCAATGCATCGGCCGTGCACAACGGCGTTACAAGGGTTGTGGCCAAAGAGGGTGCCATGGTAACGGTTATAAAGATCCAGAGGATGAATGATTCTTCGTTCCATTTTGATTCTAACCTGGCTCTTGTAGGCAGCGGCGCTAGGGTGGATTATATAGTAGCGGAACTTGGCAGCAAAAAGGCGGCAGTCAACTATACATGTAGACTCAGCGAAGGGGCCCAATCCCATATCAATACCATTTACCTTGGGAACGGTGACAGGCATTTGGATTTAAGCTTTTTAATGGAGCATCAGGGGCGAAGGAGTACAAGCAGCATAGAGGCAAGAGGGGCCCTTAGGGATATGGCATCTAAGACATTTAAGGGGACTATAGACTTTAAAAAAGGTGCGGATAAGTCCGAAGGTAGCGAATCGGAGCATGTACTACTATTTGACAGGACGGTAAAATCCATTTCTGTGCCCTTGCTATTATGTTCCGAGGATGATGTCAAGGGACAGCACGCCATAAGTAGCGGGAAAGTGGATCAGGACAAATTGTTTTATTTGATGAGTCGGGGTTTTAGCAGGGGCGAAGCTATGGTTTTGTTGGCGGAGGCATCATTTTCGGATGTAATTGATAAAATTTACCCAAAAAGCTTGGAAGATCTGATAAGAGCCGAAATATCCGGGAGGTTGCTCCATGGCAATTGAAATAGACAGGATCAGAAGGGATTTTAAAACCCTAGGTCAAAACGTCAATGGAAAACCCCTCGTATACCTAGACAATGCGGCGACCACCCATAAACCCAAGTCCGTTATAGATGCTATAGGGGATTATTATAGATTATCCAACGGCAATCCTCATAGAGGGGTGCATGATCTGGGGGTCAAATCCACCATGCTCTATGAAAATGCAAGGGATGCGATTGGGAAATTTATAAATGCAAAATCCTCCAGTGAAATAATATTTACCAAAAATGCCACCGAATCATTAAATCTTGTGGCATATTCCTATGGGATGAACTATATAGGTGAAGGCGAAGAGATTGTGCTTTGCATTTCTGAACACCATAGTAATATAGTGCCATGGCAAATGGTTGCAAAGGCCAAAAAGGCGACCCTAAAGTACCTGTACTTGGGTGATGATTACAGATTAAAAGCGGATGAGATTCACAGCAAGATCACTGAAAAAACAAGGCTTGTGTCAATCGCAAAGATGTCGAATGTCTTGGGAACTGTCTACCCGATAGATGAGATTGTGGACTGCGCCCATAAAATGGGTGCTGTGGTCGTAGTCGACGGAGCACAAAGCCTCCCCCATTATAGGGAGGATGTCCAAGAATCCGATGCAGACTTTTTCGTATTTTCTGGACATAAGATGTTTGGACCCATGGGCATCGGCGTCCTATATGGCAAGGAGGAGTTGCTCAACAAAATGCCGCCCTTTCTCTCAGGTGGGGATATGATAGAGTATGTAGAAGAACAGGATACAAGCTTTTCGGACCTGCCCAATAAATTTGAAGCGGGGACCCCCAACGTGGCAGGCGCCCTGGGTTTGGCCACTGCTATTGAATATCTGGATAAAATAGGCTTTGGGGAAATAGAAGAGTATGAAGAGCAACTAACGGATTATGCCCTAACTAGGCTCTCTGGGGTTCCCTATATTGAAATCTACGGGCCTGCGGATATGGTGGATAGGGGCCCGGTTATTTCCTTTAGCATCGAAGGTTGTCATCCCCATGATATAGCCAGTATAGTGGACTTGGACGGTATCGCTATAAGGGCCGGGCACCACTGCGCCCAACCTTTGATGAACTATTTAGGGGCCCCCGCTACATCAAGGGCCAGCCTTTGCTTCTATAATACAAAAGAAGAGATTGATATATTAATTCAAAGCCTTAAGGGCTTAAGGAAGTGGTTTGGTTATGGATCTTAATTCAATTTATACTGAAATTATAATGGAACACAGTCAGCGCAGCCATAACAGGAGACATTTGGAAAATCCCGACTGGTGTGAAAGGGGGCATAACCCAAGCTGCGGGGATGATATTACCCTAGAGGTTAAGATTGCCGGAGATAAGATCGAAGAGGCCGCATTTTTTGGAAGCGGATGCGCTATATCCCAGGCCTCGACCTCTATTATGATAGACTTAATCAACGGTAAATCTGTAAAAGAGGCTAATAGGTTGGCAGAGATCTTTCTAGCCATGATAAAGAAGACAATTACCGACGATGGGGAATTGGAGATCCTAGAGGACGCCTTGGCCCTTAAGAATATATCCCATATGCCGGCCAGGGTAAAGTGTGCAGTCCTGGCATGGCGGACCTTGAAGGAAGCCATTGATGAAAGGTTCCCGGGAGATGCGGATTAGACAAGGCACAAGGCCTCCAAACCCGCCGGGAAAGCGCCGGTGCCATGGGTCGGTTAACAAAAAAAGCAGACAGATTCCCCTTTTTGTTCTATAATGGACTGGTGTGCGAAAAATTAGCGTTGCAGATCAAGGAGAATATAGGGGGGAAGATATGTCTATTTCATGGTATATATCCGGAATAATAACAATAGTGCTTTGGGGAACCGCCGATCTCTTCTATAAGAGGGGCACCGATCCGGGGGATAGGTATAGTCACCTAAAGATAGTAGTGATGGTGGGACTGGTTATGGGAACACAGGCCATGTTTGAGCTAAATAAGATGGGTTGGCGATTTGATTTTACAAACATCATAAAATATATCCCGGTGTCGTCCATGTACATCCTATCCATGACCATCGGCTATGTAGGGCTCAGATATCTTGAAGTATCCATTAATTCGCCGGTTAGCAATACCTCAGGTGCTATAGCCGGGGTACTGGCCTTCATTGTCCTAGGGAAGACTATGAACATCTGGCAGCTGACGGCGGTAGCTATGATCACCTACGGCCTTATTGCAATCTCAATCACCCAGAGAAAGCTGGCCGAGGAAGAGATGGGAGATAGTGAAGTTGAGGCCAATAAAAAGTATAAGTTAGGGGCGTTTGCTTTAACCTTTCCCATACTATATGCGATTGTGGATGCGCTGGGTACCTTCCTTGACGATGTCTATCTTAGTAAACTAATGAGTCCCGAAGAGGCATTGGTATCCTATGAGCTGACCTTCCTTTTTACCGGGATTTTGGCTTTACTCTATTTGGTGATTATAAAGAAGGAGAAGTTTATGATTCATAGGGAGAAGGATAAGGTCTTGGCTGCTCTGTTCGAAACTGCGGGTCAATTCTTCTATGTCTATGCCTTGGATACAAACTCCGTTGTCGTAGCGCCTATGATCGCCTCCTACAGCATCGTCTCCGTTATTCTAGGCAGAATTTTCCTCAAGGAAAAGCTATCGTATAGGCAATACATAATAATAGCTATGGTCATGGGAGGTATTTTTTTACTAGGGTTATTCGAGTAGAGCATGTGGTAGTACAATTCATGTTTGAAGACAATATCCCCACAACATCATAGAGCAATCCCATTGCTGGGAATATCAATGGATATCTCCGTATTCTATTTCATGCCTCAGTATTTCATTTATCTTTTTTTCTATATTGTCTATGTCAAACTGTGCCTCTTTCTTGATGCTCTTACGCAGCATCGGACCTATCTGCATTATATCGTCTTTAATATCCATGAGTAGTTCCAAAGCTGCTGCAGCCTCCAGTTCTTCCCTGGGGATTTCCACCATATTTCCTAGGATTGAATTTTCGGTTCTCGAGGCTATAAGGGGCGACCCCACATCCTCAATATGGACTATGGTACGCCTTCCGGGGCCTCTGTCATCTTCTATGGGTTCAAGGCTGACGATTTTATCCGAGCGTACAAACTTCCCGTATCCCAAGGGGATCATAATATTTTCCTTTACTTCCATACTCCTCACCTCCATATGGGCCTAAACTAAATGTTCATAGAATTAGTTTTTACCAATGGCTACTCGCCATACCTCAGGACCTTCCTCCAAATACTCCCAATTAAACTGGTCGGTATATTCCGCCATCATCTGGTAATATAGGGGTTTTGGATCGTGGTCGTTAGTTAATTCCATCTTTTGACCCGGCTGTAATCCTTCAAACGCCGCAAAAATGGTGTCATGCTTTTCCCTAGGGGGATATTTTCGGGCATCTACCCGGGTAGCAAACTTTATCATGCAATCAGCTCCTACATTGTCTTTATTTTCGTTAAACATCGGAAACAATTGCATTGGCAATTGCACCACACAGGTTTCAACGAGGCGGGTGATTTATACCCATCGCCTGTTTTACTAATGGGTACTCGCCGCTTATAGGAGCGGGGGACATCTTGTCGACTCGTTATATCCTGATACCCGCTATTCTTTACAGCCCGGCGGGGGCAGCACTTGATCCTTTTAGTTAGTATTTTCAATTGTGTTTTATCTATGCTGTCTGTGGGGTATTATATCTATAGGGGTGAATAATTATTCTATAGGCTAGTGAGCTATAACCTTCCGAATTAACTGTTCAAGGGGTAGACCAATTAACAAGACTTTTCTATGAATAATATGAAATCTCAAGGATGAGAGGAATATATAGAAACAATCAAAGATTATAGAGGAAGGGAGTGAAGATACGGAAATGGACGACAACAAAAAGTGGAAAGAAGTGCTATCCGAAGATGCATATCACATATTGAGGGAAAGGGGGACGGAGAGGCCCTTTTCTGGTAAATATAACGACCACTATGAGAAGGGTGAATACCATTGTGCCGCCTGCGGCAATAAACTATTCGATTCCGAAACTAAATTTGATGCTGGATGTGGCTGGCCAAGCTTTTACAAACCTTCAGACGGGGATAAGGTTGGCGAAAAAAGGGATTTGAGTCATGGTATGATCCGAACGGAGGTGATATGCAATAAATGTGGGAGTCATCTGGGACATGTTTTTCCCGATGGCCCTAAACCCACCGGGCAAAGATATTGCATCAATTCCTTAGCATTGAATTTTAAGGAGGGGAAATCCCGGGGTCCTGAGGCTGAAGAAAATGGAAATTGTCAGTAAAAGAAGATCAATACAAGAAGGGATAGAATCCCATAAATAAAAGATTTGTGAGGGAGGGGAATTGTTACCGGGGAGCATGGTATTTAGCAGAGCTTTTCGGTAGCTTTGAATAGATGAAATTACAGGGAACATACAATAGTGCATTGGTGTTTACGGATAATCTAGAGGATGGGGCAAGGGAGCAGATAATTGAATTGCTAAACCAGGATTTTATAGCCGAGTCTAAGGTAAGGATAATGCCGGACGTTCACCAAGGTATGGGCTGCGTTATCGGATTCACCGCTGATATGGGGGACAAGGTGATTCCCAATATCGTTGGGGTTGATATCGGATGCGGTATGCTCACCATAGAACTTGGGAATGTGGATATCGATTTACCAACTTTAGATGGTATAATCAATAGGGGAATACCCTCGGGGAGGGCGACCCATAACAAAAGAAAATTTAGATTCGACAGGCTAGATGATCTTCATTGCTTTAGGGATTTGAGGAATACAAAGAGAATAGAAAGAAGCGTTGGGACCTTAGGGGGAGGAAACCATTTTATCGAACTGGGCGAGGATGAAAGCGGAAGCAAATGGCTGGTAATCCATTCGGGAAGCAGGAACCTAGGGAAGCAAGTGGCGGAGATCTACCAGCGGTTGGCAGTGGACCTTTGCAGCGGCAAAGAGGAATATTTTATTAAAAAGGAAGAGATAATCACCGAATATAAATCGGCAGGCAAGAGGAAGGAAATAAAAGGCGCTTTGGATCGTCTTGCAAAAGAATATGCCGGCCTTAAGCCCAGATACCCAAAAGCCTTATGTTACTTGACCGGGGAATACAGAAAAAAATATCTACACGATATGGGGATCTGCCAGGATTATGCGAGTATTAATAGGGAAAAGATGGCTGAGATAATACTTAACGATTTATTCGGTAAGGGCCTTAAGGACTTTAACCACTTCGAGACAATCCATAATTATATTAACTTTAAGGATAACATCATCCGGAAGGGAGCAATTGCGGCCTATGAGAATGAAAGGGTCCTAATACCCATTAATATGAGGGACGGCTCCATAATTGGGGTAGGCAGGGGTAATCCTGAGTGGAACTATTCAGCTCCCCACGGCGCAGGAAGGCTCATGAGCAGAACAGTTGCCAGAAGGGCCATAACCATGGAGGAATTTGAAGGAAGTATGGCGGGGATCTATTCCACGTCCATAAACAGGTCCACCCTAGATGAGGCCCCACTCGCATACAAACCAATGGAAGAAATTTTGGAAAATATCCGAGAAACAGTAGATGTTATAGGCATTATTAAACCGATTTATAACTATAAGGCATAGGCATAGAGGTACTACGGAGCAAGGGATTTGGAGGATGTGTGATGCACAGTTTTATGAACGATTACAGCGAAGGAGCCCACCCTAGGGTGCTGGAATTGCTGGCTAAATCAAATTATGAGCAGAATAGGGGATACGGTGAGGATGTCCACAGCGAAAGAGCCAGTGGATATATAAGAAAGGCGATTAAGAGGGATGATGTGGATATACATTTTATTCCCGGAGGCACCATGACCAATCTATTGGTCATCTCCGGCCTATTGAGGCCCCATCAATGTGTTATATCCGCCGATACCGGGCATATCAATGTCCACGAGACGGGGGCTATTGAAGCTGCGGGGCATAAAGTAATAGCAATGCCGTCTGTGGGGGGCAAGCTCAGTCCTAAATCAATTCAGGCGGCTTTGGATTATCATATAGGCGAACATATGGTGCAGCCAAAGATGGTGTATATATCCAATTCCACGGAGCTGGGGACTGTTTATTCCAAGGCTGAACTGATTGCCATACATGATATCTGCCTGCGAAACGATTTAATTCTTTTTCTGGACGGCGCTCGAATCGGTTCGGCCCTGACGGCAAAGGCTAACGACTTATCCCTAGAAGATATCGCGACGTTGACGGACGTCTTCTATATTGGGGGCACAAAGAACGGTGCCCTCCTAGGTGAGGCCCTAGTAATCTGCAGGGATAGTTTAAAGGAAGACTTTCGATATTTAATAAAGCAAAGGGGAGGCCTAATGGCAAAAGGCTTTGTTATAGGGATCCAATTTGAGGCATTGTTTCAAGACGGGTTGTTCCTTCAGCTGGCTGCCCATGCCAACAAGATGGCAGAAATAGTGGCAAGGGCACTGGAAGGGTGCGGCCATTCGTTCTATGCGAGGCCGTGTACCAATCAACTATTTCCCATTATGCCAAATCATATCGTTGAAAAGCTGTCGAAAGAATTTGAATTCTCCATCCAAGAGAAAATCAACGAAGAAGAAGCTGTGATCCGCTTGGTCACATCCTGGGCAACCGCCCAAGAAAGCGTAGACCGCTTTACAGAGCTTTTATCCGCCAATAGGGCCGGTTCTAAAGCCTCCGTTTTAGAAAATCTATAATCTCCCCATGCAGTTTATGGTTCTAGAAGGGGGTCACATGGGGAGCATCTTCTATCCGTATCATCTCTACATAGTTTCCATCGCCCATTAGTGTCTTTGGGTTGAAAGGATTAGTAAAGCAGAGTTTTTATTTCCTGGACACATGCATTATAATGAGTATAATATATTGTGCAATTGTCGCAGCGATCGCTGCGATGCTCTGTAATGGGTTATTTGATAGAATCATTTGGGGGAGAACGAGATGAGCGAATTTTCCAGGACTAAACTCTTGATTGGAACAGAGGGCATCAATAAGTTAAGACACTCCAGGGTAGCGGTATTTGGTATAGGTGGGGTCGGGTCCTTTACTATAGAGGCGTTGATCAGGGGTGGGGTGGGCAATATCACAATAGTCGATAACGACGAGGTATGTCCCACAAATATTAACCGGCAACTGATAGCTACCAATAAAACCATAGGGAGACCCAAGGTCGAGGTCATGGGTGACAGAATTTTGGAGATAAACCCAAAGGTCAAGGTGATGATGCACCGGACCTTTTATACTGGCGACAATGCATGGGAATTTGACCTGTCTCAATATGATTACATTGTGGATGCCATTGACACAGTGTCATCCAAACTGGTCCTAATTGAAAATGCCAAGGCCTGTAATACTCCAATTATTAGCTGCATGGGGGCAGGCAACAAATTGGATCCCATTGGGTTTGAGGTAGCCGATATATACAAGACCAGCGTATGTCCACTGGCCAGGGTCATGCGATACGAATTGAGAAAACGAGGCATCGATGCGTTAAAGGTGGTCTACTCTAAAGAGCCCCCAATCAGGCCTGCCAAACATCCTGCGGGTATCCCATTGGATATAGCGGATCCCTCCCCGACAAAATCACAGGAGCGAACCGGTAAAAGGCATGTACCTGGGAGCATCTCCTTCGTACCCCCCGTGGCAGGGCTTATCATAGCCGGCGAGGTGATTAGGGATATATTGGGGATTGACTCCCAGGCCAAATTCCAATAGGAACAGGCCATCTAAAGCGGGGAATCGTAGCGGCATATATTATATATGAAGTACCTTGCTGGTTCATATTATGGATGAATTGCAGGCATTATTAATAAATCTATAAAAAAAGGCGGGAAACTATTCCCGCCACATTCTACTTTTTGATTATCTTCGGTACTCTAGGGGCCCTTATCATGCTGGCTGAGGGCAAGTTGGTCCCTAATAGCGGAACTGCATAGTTTTTAAAGGCTTCAGTGACATGATTTCCATCGCTGTTGATAAATTCATCGGGCATTAACTTGGTCTTAGCAGCTACTTCGCTAAGGTCGGTGAGCCTATAATCCACAGCGTAATTGCCTGTCCTATGAATGGTTATGGACCCATCGGCATCGTGCCATATTGCGAACTGGGCAGCCTTTTCACCAACTTCACGCGCTTCCAATTGGTCGACATCGGATACACATCCCATAAAGGATCTCTGTAGGTATCCAAAGGTGTCGGATCTTACCCGCTGGATATTCAGTTTATCCTTTATATATTGAGAGAGCAGGTCACCTAAAGCCCCGGTACCAGATAGCTGGACATTACCGTGGTCATCCTCTTCACGCTCTACCAATTTGGTGACTATGGGTTCGCCATGTTCATCTTGAATCCCTTCAGAAACCGCTATAATGCACCTTCCATGCTTGTCATAGATATTCTTTACGTCCCTTAGGAAGTTATCGACTCTAAAGGCCCTTTCGGGAACATATATTAAATGCGGTCCATCATCCGGATATTTTTGTGCAATGGAAGCTGCAGCCGTCAAGAAACCGGCGTGGCGTCCCATAATAACGGCTATATGGACTCCAGGCAAAGCCCTGTTATCCAGATTTATACCCATAAACGCCTGGGCCACGAATCTTGCGGCGGAACCATATCCCGGTGTATGGTCATTGACCATCAAATCGTTATCTATGGTTTTTGGAATGTGAATAGCCCTAAAGTCATAATTTGTCTGCTTGGCATGCTCATTGACGATTCTTACGGTGTCAGATGAGTCATTACCTCCTATGTAGAAAAAGTACCTGACATCATGGGCCTTAAATACCTTTAAGATCTCACTGCAATAGGCTTCATCGGGTTTCTCCCTGGTTGAAAACAACCCTGAGGAGGGGGTTATAGCCACTTCTTCTAAATTGTGGGTAGTCTCTTGGGTTAAGTCAACAAAATCCTCGTTAACTATGCCGGAAACACCGTTGATCGATCCATACACCTTTGTAATCTGCGGAAACTTTCTTGATTCAAGTACGGCCCCGACTAGGGACTGATTAATTACCGCGGTCGGGCCACCGCCTTGAGCTATAACAACTTTACCTTCCAGTCTCATTCGTTACTTCTCTCCTTATTCTAAAGATTTTCCAATACACCTATATTGTATCAGATTTATAATATAGGGCAAAGAATATTTTGTCAAACTATTGACAGGTATGGGGCAAATAATGTAAATAAAAAGATGCGATTAAAACATCGGAAGCAATTGCATTGGCAATTGCAACACACAGGTTTCAACGAGGCGAGGGATTTATACCCACCGCCTGTTTTACTAATCGGAACTCGCCGCTTATAGAAGCGGGAGACATCTTGCCGACTCGTTATAGTCATGAAGAATATTTACCATTATATTATACCGAATTTGGTGTTGCGATAAACTAAAAATAAGAGATGCCTGATAACTTACCTTAAGAAAACATTCCCTTTAGACCAAGTGGAGTTTGCCATAGGGGAAAGCTTTTGGTAAGATAAAATTGTGAAGACCAGAAAAATAGATAGAATTGGGGTGTACTTATGAAGAGAATTGGATTTATAGGTGTTGGAGTCATGGGAAAGTCCATGGTGCTTAACCTAATGAAAAAAGGTTACGAGGTGTCTATCTATTCCCGTACAAAGAACAAGGCGTTGGAGGTTATAGAAAAGGGAGCTGTATGGTGCGATTCCATCAGGGATTGTGTCGCTGACGCAGAAGCCGTTATTACAATGGTTGGGTTCCCAAAAGATGTGGAAGAGGTATATTTTGGGGATAACGGTATTCTGGACCATGCAAGGCCCGGCAGCTATATTATAGATATGACAACAACCAGCCCTAAACTCAGCAAAAGGATATACCAGAAGGCACTGGAAAAGGGAGTATACGCTTTGGATGCCCCCGTTTCCGGCGGGGATGTAGGCGCCCAAAAGGGAACCCTATCCATAATGGTAGGGGGCGATGAAGAAGCCTTCGGAAAATGCCATCCAATCTTTGAAGCTATGGGAACAAACATCATCTACGAGGGGCCCGAAGGGGCGGGTCAGCATACCAAGATGGCCAATCAAATAGCCATTACAGGGGTTATAGCCAGCGTGTGTGAGGCCATTACCTATGCGAGGACCGTCGGGTTGGATGTCCAGAAAATGCTGGATAGCATAAGCGCTGGGGCTGCCGGAAGCTGGCAGATGTCGAATATGGCGCCTCGAATAATAAAGGATGACCTGGACCCAGGATTTTTCATCAAACACTTTATAAAGGATATGGAAATTGCCATGGAAGAGGGTCGGGACGTAGATCTGGATCTTGAAATTCTAGACAATGTGCTAAAGATGTACAAAAGAC
>DASRNX010000049.1:0-7921 GCA_035647175.1 Clostridia bacterium
GGTTATAAAGATGGAATTATCCCTTAAGCCGGATTTTGACAAGACCCAAGAAAGAATCGATGCATTTTGGAATTGTGAGATAGTGGACAGGCCTCCTGTCAGCATTATCCTTCCCAAAGAAAATCCCAAACCTCTGCCGGACAAGAAATATAAAAACCATAGGGAAAGATGGCTGGATATAGAGTTTAGGGCCGAATTAATAGATCGGGAACTGGAAAACAATATCTACCTTGCGGACGGGGTGCCCACGGTTTTCCCCAATATGGGTCCTGAAATCTTTAGTGCGTGGTGCGGCTGTCCATACCAATTCGGCGAGACGACTACATGGAGCGAACCCTGCATCTTAGATTGGGGGACAGACGCCCAAGGTGCAGCCTTTGACCCAGAGCATCCCCTATTTAAGGTTATGGTGGAATTCACAGAGCTGTTGATAGAGAGGGGTAAGGACAAATTCATTGTGGGGCTCACGGATTTTCATCCCGGCGGCGATCATATAGCGGCCCTTAGGGATCCCGCTAGCCTTGCTATGGACATGATTGAGAATTTGGACTTTGTGGTCCAAAAGCTAAAAGAATCCTACAAGGACTATTACCATGTTTATGATATATTCTATAATATGCTAAGGGATGCGGGCATGCCCATAACCTCTTGGACACCCCTATTTTATGAAGGACGATACTACATACCATCCAATGACTTTTCCTGCATGATCAGCAAAAAAATGTTTGATGAGGTCTTTGTGCCGGGAATAATTGAGGAGTGTAATTTTTACGACAGGTCCATCTACCATCTGGACGGCCCCGGTGCCCTCCGGCACTTAGATTCAATTTTGGCTATTGAAAATCTAAATGCCGTGCAGTGGATTTGCGGCGCAGGTAACGAGGGCTACGCAAAATGGATCGATGTATATCAAAGAATCCAGGATGGGGGTAAGGGCCTGCAGCTAATGATAACTCTGGATGAATTGCCCCTGGTCTTTGAAACCCTGAGACCCGAAGGGGTCTGGTTTTCGAATATCTATGGTATAGATGATATAGTCACAGCCGAAAGGGTAGTAAAGCGTATCGAAGCGTGGAAATAAGAACACAGCGGAACCGTTCCCTTGTGTTGGGGGAACCGTCGCCCTGTGCTGTGTGTTGTTTGAGAGGGTTGATAGAATGAAAATTTTACATATTGCAGATTTACATATTGGAAAGCGCGTCAACGGATTCAGCATGATAGAGGACCAAGAGCATATATTGGATGAGATTTTAAGGATAACACGGGAGGAGGAACCCGGAGCTGTTCTGATGGCCGGAGATATCTACGATAAGAGCCAACCCTCCGCCGAGGCTGTGGAATTGTTGGATGAGTTTCTGACGAGACTGACTTCCCTGGGGCAACCCGTGTTTATAATCAGCGGCAACCATGATTCCCCCGAGCGGCTGAGCTTTGGGAGCAGAATAATGCAAAGCAACGGACTCCATATTGCGGGGGTATTTGACGGGTCCCTTGAGAAGATGACCTTAGAGGACGAGCATGGCATCATCAACATATATATGCTGCCCTTTATAAAGCCTGCCATGGTCAGGCCGTTTTTTGAAGAACCCATAGAATCCTACGAAGAGGCAGTGAAGACGGTGATTTCGGCGTCTTCAGTCAATGCGGACGAGAGAAACATCCTTGTAGCCCATCAGTTTGTAATAAGCGGAATGAAGCAGCCCCAGCAGTCGGACTCAGAGGCCATATCCGTTGGGGGATTGGACCATGTGGACGCATCCGTCTTCGATGATTTTGACTATGTGGCCTTGGGGCACCTCCACGGTCCCCAGCCCATGGGACAGGATTGGATTCGATACGCCGGTTCACCCCTAAAATACTCCTTTTCGGAGGCTCGCCATACCAAATCTATGACCATGGTGGAGCTGGGCGGTAAGGGGGAGATTTCAATAGAGCAAATCCCCCTCGCTCCCCTAAGGGACCTCCGACAAATCAAGGGACCTATCAAGGAGCTTATCAGTGTCGGATCAGAGGATGCAGAGGGTGCCATGGATTATATCCACGCCATTTTAACCGACGAGGAAGAGATCTATGATGCCATCGGACAATTAAGGCAGGTCTATCCCAATCTAATGGCCTTAGACCTTGAAAATAGCCGTACCCAGCAGGTATATGATTCCGAAGTCCTTGCTGCCAGCGATTCCGCAGAAAAGGACCCCTTGGATCTGTTTTCTGAATTCTACCAGATACAGAACAACAACGATCTAACTCGGGAGGAAATACGGGTTATGAAGGAAATTTTTGAGAAGGCGGGGGGTGTCGGGATATGAAACCAATAAAATTGGTTATGAGCGCCTTTTGTTCCTATCCGGATAGAGTTGAATTGGATATGACCGCATTCAAAGGCAGGGGTCTATTCCTCATTACAGGCGATACAGGATCTGGGAAGACCACCATCTTTGATGCCATGGCTTTTGCCCTATTCGGGGAGGCCAGCGGGTCTACTCGGGGGGTTGAAACCCTGCGCAGCGACTTTGCAAAGCCCGACACCGAAACCTATGTGGAATTTACCTTTTTGCATAGGGATAAGCAATACACTGTAACCCGAAACCCCCGCTACGAAAGGCCAAAGAGGAGCGGGCAAGGCTTAACCACCGAAAACTCCAACGCTACCTTGGAGCTTCCAAGCGGGGATATTGTTACCGGCCTCAATAATGTTACGGCAAAAATTGAAAGCATACTGAGCATCAATTGCCGTCAGTTTAAGCAAATTGCCATGATCGCCCAGGGCGAATTTTTGCAGCTATTGCTATCCAGTACCAAGGATCGGGGTGAAATTTTTAGACGGGTATTTAATACCGACCTCTACCAGACAGCTCAGAGACTATTAAAGGAGGGGGAGCGGGAAGCCAAGAAGCGCTGCGAGAGGGTTGAGCTGAGCATCCTCCAATATATTTCCGAGATTTCCGCTTCTGAAAGCGAAAGAGGCCGAGAATTATCCCTTAAGATGGGCACAGCCAATATACACACAGCAGGGGATATTTACATTGGGCTACAGGGCCTTATTTTAGAAGACACGATCAAAAGAAACGATCTAAAGAAGCAGTCGGATGAGCTGGAGCAAAGGCTTGCAGGGCAGATCGCCAGGATAACGGAGGGCCAGTACATAAATCAATCCTTTGAGGATTTAAAGGCTGTAGTGAAGAGAGAAAAAGTTTTAACCGAGAGCCTAAAAAGGCATAATAGAGAAAAGAAAGATTTGGAGATGGCCGAAAAAGCCCTATACACCATCTCCCCTTTAGAGATCGCATATAGGCGGGAAAGGAAGGTCAGAGAGGGGCTTATTGAGAATATCACAAAGCTGACCCAGATTATCGAAGGTCAAGAAAAGACTCTTGGGCTAGCTAGTGAAAGTTATAATATAGAAAGAAAAAAAGAGCCGGATCGGGAAAGCCTCACCTCGGCCATAGACAGCCTTAAAAAGATGGTGCCGGCCTATGAAAATGCTCAGACGCTGGAAAAGGATCTAAGGGCTCTATCGGCTAGGCACAAGGGTCTAACGGAAGAATTGGAAAAGCTGAAACTGCAAAAGGATGGGCTTATGGATAATAAAAAGGCGTTGGGTACGGAGCTGGAACAGCTGGGGGATATAGAGATAAGGACATCCAATTGTCAGCAAGACCTCAGACAGCTGGAAACTGTTTTAGCCCAATTAGTCGAGCTTCAAAATTATTTGGCCCAATATAACAAACTAGAAGTTGAAAGCCACAAACTAAAAAAGCAGTTTCAAAAGGCACAGGATAAATATACAATTGTTAATAAGGACTACCTGGAAAAGGAGACAGCCTTCTTCCGGGAGCAGGCGGGGATTATGGCGGCTGGCCTTAAGGAAGGGGAGCCTTGTCCTGTATGCGGCTCTAGGGCACATCCCAATAAAGCCATACCGGCGTCAGATGCCCCCAGCGAAGCGGAACTTAAAAGGCTCAAGGAGAAAACAGACCTAGCCCGAGGAGATATGGAAGAGGCCAGTAACAAATCGGCAACGAAGCTGACGGAGATAAAACTGGCCAAGGAACAGCTATTAAAGGCTTCAAAGGTGCATTTTTTAAAACTGGACGAAGAACCCTGGGAAGGGGTCCTAGAATCCCTGATAGAATCGGAACTGGAGCAAAATAACGAGAAGAAGAAAGGGTTGGATATTAAATACCTCAAGCTAAAGGATGAGGTTACCCGTAAATCAGAGGCAGCAAAACAGCTTAAGCTTTTGGAGGAATCCCTCCAAAACTGTGAAGAACAGATGAATAAGGTGGAAGAGGAAAGAAATAATGTCAATACAGACTTGGCCTCTAAAGAGGGGGAGCTTAAGAATTTAAAATCTTCACTGGAATATGAAAATCGTCAGCGGGCGGAGATGACCATAAAGGAATGGGAGGTCCGGCTGGCCGATCTGAAGGCCGCCTTTGATAAAGCTGAACAGGCCTACCACAAGGCTAAAAACGAGTTGAACAACAGCCAAACCCTATTAAAAGATCATAGAGAAAGGCTAAACGAGACTGAGGAGACCAAGAAACAAGCCCAGATAGCGTATACTGAAGGTATAATCAGGTCCGGTTTTAAGGATGAATCGGACTATCAGGAAGCACTGAGGACGGAGCCAGAAATTAGGGAGCTTAGAGGATCCATCGACGAGTATATAAGAGAGGTTCGGTCCGTAGACCAGGATATAAGAAGGCTTCGGGAGGAAACAAAGGATAAAGAGGAACAGGATCTAGAGGGTCTAAAGGCCATAAAGAAGAACTTGGAGGAGGCAAAAAGTAAGGTGGGAGAATCTGCCCAGGGTCTGGTGACCCGGCTTGAAGCCAATAAATCCATTCTAAAGGCTCTGGAGAAGGCTATCCCCAAGGCAATCAGCTATCAGAAGGAATATCTTCTATTGGGTAACCTTTCAAGGACAGCCAATGGGGAGCTTTCCGGGAAACAAAAGCTGGCTTTTGAGCAATATGTACAAGCCTCCTACTTTAACCGAATACTCATCGAATCCAATAAAAGGCTGCGGCTCATGACCAACAATAGATTTGAGCTTCTCAGAAAAGAGGATGCGACAGATCTTAGGTCTAGGGGACTTGAAATTGATGTGCTGGATCATTACACCGGTAGGGTGCGCTCGGTAAAATCCCTATCCGGCGGGGAGTCCTTTAAGGCATCTTTATCCTTGGCCCTGGGGCTGTCGGATGTGATCCAAAGTCATGCCGGGGGCGTGGAGATCGATACCCTGTTTATTGATGAAGGCTTCGGGGCTTTGGACGCCGAGTCCTTAGAGCAGGCAATACAAACCCTTGCAGGATTGGCGGAAGGAAATCGTCTGGTGGGAATCATCTCCCATGTAAGCGAGTTAAAGGAGAGGATCGACCGCCAGATCTTGATTAAAAAGACCCCAAAGGGCAGTGCCCTTAGTATTACCGGTGCCTAGAACATAAGGGGAACACAGGGGGACGGTTCCGCTGTGTTGTACGATTAAGTCGCACAAACACGCAGAAACCGTCCCCTGTGTTCGTTCCATGTTGTTAAGTTTTATAGTTTTTTACCACTAATTATTTTTTCACCGGATCGTACCCAACAACGCTCCATATTCCATCATCATTCGATTTAACCAGTCTTTTTAGGTATACCTTTGCTATGGGTGTTTTATCACCGCTGATCTCTATGATAGTCACCTCGTTAGTCTCATAGGCAATTTTCATATCCTCGGTGTCCACGGGAAAATCACCTTGGATACCGTCTGGTGATATTTGAATCCCTACAAAGGTTTGAGCTACGGCAAAGGGGCTTAACTGCCATGGCGAATGCCCCTCGTCCACCTGTTTCTGATCCCTTTCCGCTATCTCCATATCTATTTCAACGGATACCTGAGGTTTTTGTGGGAAGCTATTATCCGTATCTACTACTTCGTGGACTTCATCCATTTTAGAGGATTCCACATTTTCAACGGCGCTATCAGGGTTTTCCTTCATTTGATTTTCCCGGATTAAAGCTACGTCATCCTTATCTTTCGTTGATAGGGGAGGTTTACCCAAACCTTTAGCCCTGGTTAAACCATTGGTCAAACCGATTCCGCCAATTAAAATGATTGTCGCAGCTGCGATTATTGTCCATCTAAAGGGTATAGTATTAAACTTTCTGATCATGATTATTCTCCTCTTAAGCTCTGATTTATTCGTTGCCAACCCGACAGTTCCGGGATTCCAATAGGGTTTTGATAAAATTGCTAATAAACTAATAATAGTATTTCCATAATCCTTACGATTTTCCGGTTCAAGATATGCCAATACATGGGCATCGCAAGCAATTTCACAGTCACTTCGCATCTTTCGGAAGGCATACCACACTACTGGATTAAACCAATGCAATGCCTGTATCGTTACCATAATCCAATTTATTAATATATCCCCTCGTCTTAAGTGCACCATCTCGTGAAGAAATACATATTCAAGCTCTTCAGGAGACAGTCCATTCGCCAGTTGATGTGATATTAGGATCTTCGGCTTAAAATATCCGAAGAGGGAAGGTGCTGTTGCCTGAGGACTGTATACAATCCGAGGTAGCCTTTTTGTCTTTGTCTTTTTTCTTAAGCGTTCCAGAATCTCCGCCATGTTGTCCTCTACGCATTCAGGCATATTATTAATCTTGTAAAGCAGGATAGAGTATATTCCAAGATTATAGAGGATTATCGCAAGTACACCTGTAGCCCAAATACCTTTTACAACGTTTATCCAAGATTGTGCTTTGAAATAGTCGTTTCGATTATGGATAGTATCGGATTTATCCCCCGGGCCTTCATGTAATATTTGCCCGCTATCATCTTCTCTTTGGGTGGGTTGCTCTACATCGGCATTGCTTGATAAATTAAGGTTATGGCCTACATCAAACTGAGGTCTTGTATATCTCTCTATATTTTCAAAAACCTGTGGAACCAAATTAAATATGCTAAAGGATGTTTCAGGAGCGTAGGGGATAATTAGTCTAACCATAAGTAAGAACCAGATATAATAATGAAATGCGGCATTGGATTTATCCCTTAGCAAGGCTTTTATAAGCATTATAATCCCAGCCACTACACTTCCCATAAGGGACATAGTAATTACTGATTGAAATAATTTATGTAGGCTCAAACCTTGTCACCTCCTTAAAATTCTTGGTCTAATCGAGTATGCGTCTTAGTTCTTCAATCTCTTCACGTGACAGCTCTTCACTTTCAACGAAGCTGACTAATAGCCTTTTCATAGAACCATCAAAGATTTTTTCCAAAAAGAACTTGGTTTCTTCCCTCATACATTCTTCTTGAGATACCCGTGGATAGTATGCATATGGCGTGACACCCTTATCAACATTCAGAGCCCCTTTGTCAACAAGGCGACCAAGTAAGGTATGAATGGTCTTGGGGTTCCAAGTGGTATAGTTTTGCAATTCGTTGATAACTTGACTGGCATTTAAGGGGGATTGCTTCCATAAAACCTTCATAACTTGCCATTCTGCATCAGAAATTTTGGGTAACTCCCTCATCCTCACCACCTCCTTCCTACAACTGTAGTCTACGAACACATATTACACCTGTAGTCCCGAAATGTCAATCCCTATTTTCTAATAATTCCATATAAAATTCATAAAAGCATCATAGCTAAACTACCTATACAATAGATATTGAAACGATTTTTTAAACACCATATGCTTTACGATAAACACTCTACATTAAGATTCATACAACGTAAAATATTTTCCTATAAAATGTGGATTTTATTATAAAAGATAGTTCGTGTAGCAGAATCATATTTACACATGTATCCGCAACGGTTGACTATTTATTTTTAAAGGGAGGTTTCCTACAAATGATCAAAGTTAGTGTGCTGGGCGCCACCGGATATGCAGGGATAGAGCTTATAAGGCT
>DASRNX010000050.1:0-6463 GCA_035647175.1 Clostridia bacterium
CGCATTATGGTCAATTCCGGATTCATTGCTAGGTTGACTTCTTTAAATGAATTGTACTTATCCCCTTGGGGATTATATATTATCCTAACAGTCGGCTTATTTGGATGATCGCTGTGGGTTTTAGATACCAATCCTTTTTCGCCTGTATTCAATATAACGCTACTCCCGACGGGGTATATGGCAATGCTTTTCATAAAGGTGTTTACCAGTTCATTATCAAACAATGTATCGCCCATACTCGTCAAATATCTTGCCGCCTCGTTAGGCTCCATACCCGTACGATATACCCTATCGGAAGTCATGGCATCATAAACATCAGCAATTGCTATCACCTTCGCAAATTCATGGGTGTCCTTCCCTGTGAGACCCCTAGGGTAACCGCTCCCATCGAACCTTTCATGATGCCCCAACGCGGCGTTGGCTGCAGGTTTTCTGATATCGTCACAATTTCTCAATATTTCAAACCCAAAGACCGTATGCTGTTTTATCTGCTCGTATTCTTCACTCGTTAACTGTCCAGGCTTTTGTAATATATGCTTAGGTATCCTCATCTTTCCAATATCATGGAGCAAGGCTCCTACCCCTAAATCCCTCAGGCGCAGCTCGTTATATCCAAGCTCAATTCCCGTTATGATAGATAGGATACACACGTTTGTACAATGACCAAATGTATAATCGTCAATCATCCTAATATCCTTAATATTTACCAGAATATCGTCGTTATCCAGAAGCTCATCTACGATATTATTTACGATCTTGGTTATCTCAGGCACCCGATTCAATTTGTTCTGCCATACGATATCATCCATAACGTCTTTAATGACCACCTGAGCATAATTTCTGGTTCTGTCGGATACAATATCTTCGATTTCTATTCCTTCTGATATATCGTCCTCAATATACAGGTGATAAACTCCTTTATCTTGAAGCCTGTCTATATACCGGTGTGTGAGGACTACGCCCCGTCCAATTAATACGTGTCCAGTTGCATTGATTATCGATCGAGCCAGCTTCATACCCGGCTTAGCATGTTTAATCCCAATCTTCCGCATTGCTCCCTCCAACTGCGTGAAGTACAGCAGGCCAAGATCTCCACTGTATTTAACTGTTCAAAATCAAAAATAGCGGCCATAAATACTTCAGATACTTTACATGAAATATTATACAATATTCAACAAAATTCAGCAATACGGCGTAGGGACGCTTTATATAGGACTAAAGAACTGTTTTACGCTTTTTCAATAACAGGCATATGGCTAAAATTGGAATCCACCAGTTCGGTTAAAGAGTTAATTGCTTCCTGGGCATCTTCCCCTTGGGCAATTATCGTAATTTCATCGTCGGATACAACGCTCAGAGACATTATGCCCATAATGCTCTTAGCGTTTACTTTCTTTGTACCGACCTTTACCCAAATCCTGGAGTTGTACTTGCTAGACACCTGAACAAACAGTGCCGCCGGTCGGGCATTGAGCCCTGCATCATGCATTATCCTCACTTTTGTACTTTTCAACTGGTCCTCCCCCTTTTGTTCTTTATGTTATCCGCCATTTGATCCAATTTTCTCAAGCGATGATTGACGCCGGATTTACCGATGGGGGGGTCCAACATTTGACCTAATTCCTTTAGGCTGGCATCTGGATTATTAGACCTCAGTTCAGCTATCTCCCTAAGGGGCGGAGTCAGCTTGGACAGGCCATAATGATCTCTTAGATACTGAATATTCTCTATCTGTCTTACTGCCGCATTTATCGTCTTGCCCAAATTGGCAGTCTCACAATTGACTATCCTGTTTATATTATTGCGCATATCCTTATATATCCTGATGTTTTCCAGATCCAATAGCGCCGCATGGGCACCGATTATATTTAATAAGTTGACAATATGCCCCCCATCTTTCAAATACACCACAAAGTTATTCTTTCTCCCTATGGTCCTTGCACTGAGACCAAATTCGTTTATGAGGCTTGCAAGGCTATCAGCATATACTTCATTATGAGTTACGATCTCCAAATGATAAATTTTTTCCGGATCGCTGACCGAACCGCCGCCAAGAAAAGCCCCTCTTATATATGCCCTCTTGCAGCACCTTTTTCTGACAATGGTTTGATCTATAGTACGATTAATCCATAGGTCCCCACCGTCCCGCTTCCTGACTATTCCCGTATCCATCAAGACCCTCATGGCCTGCTGGTTCTTTGACAGCACCAAATAATAGCTGTTGTTTTTCCTCAGCCTCCGTTTTTTTCTTACTGCGATCTCGGCTTGAATATTGTAAAGTCTTTTAAGGGTTAAAAAGATTCGCCTGGCAACGCCCGGATTTTCTGTATTTACACGCAGGGATACCCCCTGTCTTCCACTAACGTGGATACTACCGCAAATCTGTATTAGGGCGGCTAATTCGGCGAGACTGCAACAAGGGGGCTGATCCCCTATATGGCAAAGCTCGTTCTTGACTCTGGATGAAAAGGACATCTATTTCACTCCTTAAAAATTGGGCGATGTAATACCTTGTGATAGCCATTAAGCATCTGAAATATCCCTATGCTCAACAGAAGCCCGATAACCCTTCTCCTGCAGGTCCTCATAGAGTGCGTCCCCTATGGCTACGGATCTATGCATACCCCCGGTGCAACCAATCCCTACAACCAGTTGAAATTTGCCTTCTTTTACATAGTAGGGGATCAAGAACTCCAACATATCTATCGTTCTATCCATGAATTCTTTGGTTTCCGCAAACTTAAAGACATAATCCCTTACCTCGGGCTTTTGACCTGTGTGCATCTTTAGTTCGTCTACGTAGAAGGGATTGGGCAGGAACCGTACATCAAAAACCAAGTCGGCATCCAGCAATATTCCGTGTTTGAACCCAAAGGATATGACGGATATTACGAGGCCGTCATTGTCATGCTGATCATGGAAGAGTTCGACCAAGGCTTCCTTCAGTTGTTTTGGGTAAAGGTTGCTGGTATCTATTATATGATCTGAAATCCCTTTAATCCTCTCTAGGACCTCCCTCTCTTTGCTTATACCGGAGATAATTCTCCCCTCCCTCACCAGGGGATGGGCCCTCCTGCTCTCCTTATATCTCTTTATCAGAACATTATCTGAGGCCTCGAGAAAAAGTATCTCATAACGATGTCCTTCTTCCTTCATATCCGAAAGACAGCCTAAAAGGTCGTCAAAAAATCCCCTTCCCCGAATATCCACTACGATGGCTACCTTATCTATCTGTCCCTCAGATTCCTGACATAATTCTACAAATCTTAGAATCAGCTTAGGCGGTAGGTTATCTACACAGAAAAAGCCCATATCCTCTAAATATCGAATAGCCATGGTTTTTCCTGCACCTGATAAGCCGGTTACAATCAAGAATTTCATATCCATACCCTCTTCCTCAGTAAAGTTAATCAACCTCTGCGTTCATTATCTGTTCCGGTCCCAGGCCTGCTGATGAGGCAATTTCAATACCCTTTCGAAAATCCCCAACCCTTGTAGGATGATGGGCATCGCTGTTAATAACGAAACTGGCCCCTTCCTTCATAGCTATTTTAACATATTCCACAGTCATAAATCCATGGCTGGCGTTGATCTCCAAGAACACGCCCCTTTCTACCGCATGCTTGGCCAACATTTTAGTATCGATATCTATCTTTGCCCCGGGATGGGTGATGATTTTAATCGGATATCTGCGTATGGCGTTTACAATAGCCCGGGTGTTCTGTTGTCTCAATCGTTCCTTGTCGATAGGAAAAGCCATGGATAAGGCATTCTTTATAAATAATTCTTTTGCATCGTGAAATGAGAGAGGCATCACGGCCTTGTGAAACCCCATTAAAATTATATCAAATTTGTCTATATATGCATTCGGTATGTCTATGGTGCCATCTAAACCCGTTAAGTTAGCTTCAATTCCCAGCAGGATATCTATATCGGGATACTTTTCATTTAGTTCTTGTATCTTTTCCCTCATCTCGGCTATATCCCTATACTTTAACCCAAAACCTATGTGCCCAAACCCATGGTCGGTAATGGCTATTCGCTTTAATCCTTTATCCCGAGCAGCCATTACATTATCCTCTATGGTGCCTTTACCATGGCTATATCGCGTGTGGGTATGATAATCCGCAGTGATATTATACATCATTCCTCCCCGACTATCCTTACCTCGGGGATCATTTCAACCCCGTATTTGTCCAAAATAATCTTCTGTACCTTGCAGATAAGATCAATGACATTTTTTGCGGTGGCGTTTCCCAGGTTTATAATAAAACCGGCATGCAGGTCCGAGATTTGGGCATCCCCCACCCGGAGTCCCTTTAATCCGGAATCTTGAATTAGTTTGCCCGCATAATAGCCTACCGGGCGCTTAAAGGTGCTCCCTGCGCTGGGATATGAAAGGGGCTGTTTTTCTGCCCTTCTTCTGGTTAAATCATCTACAAGCTCCAAAGATTCCTGTAGGTCCCCATGCTCCAACTCCATAGTCACATCCAAAATTATATGGCCATTGGTCTGTATGGAGCTGGTACGATACCCAAAATTCATATCCTGCGGCTGAAAGGCATGATAATTCCCCTGCCTATCCACCGTGGCTACCGAAACTACTATATCCTCCATCTGACCGCCGTAGGCCCCTGCATTCATGGCTACAGCCCCGCCCAAAGTCCCGGGTATGCCGCATGCAAATTCCAGGCCTCTCAGGCTGTTTTCTGTAGCACTCTCAGACAGGGTTGATAACAGCACCCCGGATTGTGCTTTAACCGAGTTACCTTCGATGTTGATATCGCTGAAGTTGTCCGACAGCTTTATTACCACTCCCCTTATTCCCCCGTCCCTAACCAAAAGGTTAGAGCCGTTGCCCATCACAAATACCGGGACAGAAAGATCATTGCACGCCCTCAGTACATGGACGACCTCCCGGTTCTCCGATGGGATAACCAGAATATCCGCGGCGCCCCCTATCTTAAAGGATGTATGGTTTTTCATCGGCTCATTTACCAGCAAGCGCTGGTGTGGTATATATTCGTTCAATCTCTTATAGGCTATTTCCATTGACATATCTATTCCACTCCCTATTATAGGAATTAATCTTCGCTCTCGCTTCCTCCTTTAGTTTACATTAAATCCTAGCTTCATTCAATAGCTTTCCCAACCTATGGAATCTAAAGGACAGCCTTTATTATTTTACTCATCTCTTTAATTTCTATATAGTATAGTCTTAAAACCAAAAGTGTTCGATAAAGCCCGTATAATGATGTAAAAAGAAAAATGAGTTGAGCCTAAGCCCTACCTCGGTTAAGATATAGGTACTACCAAACATCAAGCTAAGGTGTAGTGATAATTATATGGATAAAATGCGAAAGATCATAGTTGATTTCTAAGTAGAAACATCAATGATTCGTCCATGGGAGATCTACCTAAAAGGGGAATAATGAATTCTGAACCTCCCATGACTAAAGTCACGGGGTTCTAGAGTTCAAATGAACTCATTTACGCCTCTGTAGCCTAAGCTATTTTAATGCGTACAGGCGTGTCCAGTTCGCCTCTACTGTATAGCCCTGTTAAGGACACAACGCTACTTTTACTTAAAATGTTTAATGCTCCGTTTACATCAGCATTGAAGGTATATCCCGATTTAGTCCTGTATAGGCCGCGCTTGATACGTTTCCCGGAGAATTTATATTCATGGGGATTATCATCATTGTATACTGGTATCTCGTCCTTATCAAAGAAGCTGGCTTTAGAGGTATAGCTTTCTTCTTGTTTCAGGAAGGTAATTCCGTACAACTCTGATAGATATTCAAGCTTTTCCCGCAGCCTGCCAAAGGGAATATTTACAAAGGTTTGGTTATTGGCCTTACCTATATTACTGTTTCTTTGGAAGGTTTCACTAAAGCCGCAGATTAGGTTGCCTATATTATGCTCTAAACAATAGTTAATGATTTTTCTGGCTGCCTTTGACATATAATCATTAACTTTATTGTTCCTGTTTCGAACAAGCGCCTTTTGGCGGTTAGTCTGAAATTCATAACCTTGTAAATCCTTAATACCCTGTAATCTGGAGTTTTCTTTGTTGTACCATTGGTTTATGGATTTTAGCCGTCTGCCGTCTATAATGAAACTCTGACCAGTAGAAGTAACACAGGTTGCCAGATTATTTATCCCAAAGTCTATCGCCAGTGCTCTATTTTTGTCTAATTCCCTTTGGGATTCTTCTGCTTCGTAAATATATTGAATCTCAAAGAACCTGGCCTTTGCTTTCGGGATTATCCGTATCTCTTTAATCTTTTTTCCCGCCAATACAGGGGGAATGTTAATAGTTATTCTTTTGTGGTCCTTCTTAAACAGGTTAGAGTATGGTATTGTCAGTTGATTGCCTTTTAGTCTTACAAAACCAATGATCAGCGTAGTAAAGCCATCTTTCGGAAGATATTTGGGAAGCTTTATTGCCTTGTACGAGTAG
>DASRNX010000051.1:0-2342 GCA_035647175.1 Clostridia bacterium
CAGCCATAAATACAAGATAGTATTTTACGCCCGAAATAGGGCCTTTTTTTTGCCCGAATTCCGGCCAATTGTTACGATAGAGTTAACTGGAATTAAATAAATATTAACTTAGTTACATTTTTACTTCACGGCATTTAATTCTTCAGATTTTGCTGGAAATTCTATTTACTTTTTTGGGCGCATAACCTATGATAAACAGGTAAATGAAAGTGTCGATGGAGGGAATACATATGGAGGCTGGAGCAAGAATTAGAAAGAATATATGGGGTAAGATTTTTCTCATATTTATTCTGACGGTTCTCATTGTAGCTATTGGGGGTACCGTTACATACGGCTACCAAATCTTAAACACCGATACCTTTTATGAAGGTGTCGAAGTGGATGGCATCCCTTTAGGGGCAATGACCAGGGACGAGGCCTTAAATGTGATAAGGGCCCATAACCAACCAAGCTTAGATAAGATGCAGATAACCCTCACCCATGGGGATAAGAGATGGGAGTATGACTATAGGGATATCAACGCCGAGATAAACATAGAAGAGATTGTAGACGAAGCGTTTTTGGTTGGCAGGCAAGGAACCATTGCAGAAAGGCTCAAGGAGATCTATCACGTCAACGGTGAACCAAAAAGGTATAAGACTACCCTTACCTATGATGTGTCACAACTCCAGGGTAAGGTAAAGGCTATTTCCAATGAAATAAACGAGGAACCCGTGGATGCAACCATTGCATTTAATCCCGACAATAAGGAAAAGTTCACCTTTACTTCGGATCAAGCGGGCATAGGTATGCTGGTGGATAAGACCATGGAAGCCCTAACAGCACGGGTAGATGCGGGAGATTTTTCGCCCTTTAGCATTGCAACGGAGGATTTACTACCCCAATATACGTTGGAGGAGGTTAAAACCTGGACCTCCAGAATTGGGTATTATTCCACTCCCCTTAACAATAATTCAAACCGAAACCACAATATAAAGCTTTCATCCAAAGCCTACTATAATGTACGGTTGGATCCCGGTGAGACCTATTCCCTAAATGAGACCACCGGTCCCAGAGGGGCAGCCCAAGGATACAAATCGGCACCGGTAATTAAGGATGGCAACAGGTTCGAAGATGAACCCGGGGGCGGGAACTGCCAAACCTCCACAACCCTATACGGCGCGGCTCTAAGGGCCGATATGGAGATCGTGGAGAGGGCTCCCCATTCCATAAAGTCTACCTATACGCCTGTAGGAACCGATGCCACCGTGAGCTATCCGTATGCGGACTTTAAGTTTAAGAATAACAAGGATACCCCGATCTTTATAACCAGATATATGTCCGGCGGGAAACTCCATGTCGAAATATATGGGAAACAGTCCGAGGAGTTCGATGAAATTAAGGTTGTCAGCTGGCAAACCGGCACAACCGATGTACCCGAATATAAGATCGTCAAGGATGCCACCATGTACGAGGGGGAGGAAAAGATCGAATACCAATCCCGTGCCGGAATAAAGGCCGTATCATACAAGGTCTATTATAAGAACGGCAAGGAAATAAAGAGGGTTAAGGCGGCGAATTCCAGCTACAGGAGGATTCAGGGGCTTAAAAGGGTTGGTACTATGAAAAAGGCCCAGGAAGAGCCTGCTGATAAGCCCAAGGATAAGCCGGAAGATAAGCCTAAGGATAAACCCAAGGATAAAAAAACCGAAGACGAAAAGCCGAAAGATCCAGAGCCGAAAGAACCCAATACAGGGGAACCAAAACCAAAGGATCCAAAACCGGAAAAGCCAAAGAAAGAGGATCCAAAACCGGAGCCTTCTGACGGTGAAGAATAATATGCAAAACTAATTCCATATAGAAATATGTCGTTTTGGCCCATAACAAAGAAAACAGTTTTTGAATGTTTTATATGGGTGGATGGTTTATTCTGGCATTTTCCAAACTACATCGGGAAGCTGCTTTATAGGTCCCATCTTTGGGGGATTATTGACGGCACTTCCCTAAGGGGTCTTTCTTTCGGGCCGTTGGAATCTGCCTCCACAAATCCATCCTCCCCCAGTAACAGCTACAATGGGCTAGGCTTCTAATTTCCAATCACGGGCTTTCAAAAATCAAATAAATGGGATCACCCATCCATAAATATTGGTACCAACATATGCTTAATTGGCACAATGTGCTGACCCTGACCCCGCAACAAAGACGGGGGGGTTAATTTTGTCCTTTAACTTTGCATGCATCTATTCTATAATGTTATCCGTAGGGTGAAGGAAACTAAGTCTACAGATAAACAACTCCGACTATAAAATTTATAATATACAGATAAATCTAGTTTTCCTATTGTTTATCTATACATGGCATAC
>DASRNX010000052.1:0-40932 GCA_035647175.1 Clostridia bacterium
CATCATAATAACATGAAATGGATATTTTGTAAATTTTACAGTTTCATGGCTTTAGTCCGGATCCCACGCCATTATTTAATCCGGGGGATCCTCGGCTATGCCTAACGACTCTGATTTCTTTCGTATATTATCTTAAGGCCCCTTAGTGTCAGGTTTTCATCGATTTCATCTACTGTTTCTGAATCCCGGGCTATTAAGGTAGCTAATCCCCCGGTAGCTATAACCTTTACGTTCGGGGCATTTAATTCTCTTTTCATACGACGGACTATATAATCGACCTGCCCGATGTAACCATAGACAATGCCTGCCTGCATACTCTCAACTGTGTTCTTGCCTATTATATTGGTTGGCTTAATCAGTTCGATTCTAGGCAGCTTTGCTGCATATTGAAATAAAGCCTCAGTGGATATCTTAATTCCCGTAGAAATGCATCCTCCAAGATACTCCCCCTGGGCTGAAACTGCACAAAATGTAGTCGCTGTGCCAAAGTCAATAATCACCAAGGGGCTCCTGTAGGTTTCATAAGCTGCAATGGCATTGACTATCCTATCTGCGCCCACCTCTTTAGGGTCATCAATTCGAATATTCATTCCGGTTTTAATTCCCGGTCCTATTACCAGAGGTTCAATATCAAAATACTTTTTGCACATCAATTCCAAAGCATCCATTAAGGTAGGGACCACCGAAGATATGATAATCCCGCTTATATCATCCTCAGATATCCTGCTATATCTAAACAGGTCCAGCACGAGAATACCTAATTCGTCGCCTGTCTTATCCCTATCCGTCGTCAGTCTCCAACTTGTTACCAAATCCTGCCCATCATACACCCCCAGGACTACGTTGGTATTGCCTATATCGATTACTAAGATCATGGCCTATAGATTTCCCTCCCTGCATAAGTATGGGCAGGGAAACCTCCCTGCCCGCAGCAGCTTATCAAATCGCTTAAAAATCGCCCTTATAAAACTTTCTCAATGCCTGAACTATTGGTGTTATAATCAGCACGGCAGCGATTGCTTCTGGAACCCCGTTGGGTATCGCAATGCCGTATATCACAGCTTTACCTACCATCGATTGTTCAACATTCAACATCTTCGCAAAAACGTCCTTGTATAATAGGTAGGCTATGCCCAGTACCCCAATGGTGTTTGTTAAAGTTCCAACGGCAGAGGCTACCATAGTACTTAGGGCTATTCCCCTTTGACCTTTTCCCCTCAAAAGGTTTTTTATGCCCTTAAAGGAATAATAGCTGGTTAATGCGATAGCTAGCCTAGGCAGTATTGAAACCAGGGGGTTCATAAATGCTACCGACAAGACGCTCGGCTGGGTAAAGGCCCTATACATACTGAATCCGCCAAAAATTAAGCCTATAAACAGCCCTACTACAGGGCCCTCGACTATGGCACCTATGATGGTGGGAATGTGCATAATAGTGACTTGCACCGGCAGAAAGGGAAGCTGAATTATCCCAACCCCGCCAAATTCCAGCATTATAGATATGCCACCTAACATTCCAATAACTGCTAATTTACGTGTCGTGATTTTCAATTGACATACCTCCGTTCAAGTTCCTAATGCGGATACCTGACAGCATCAACGTATTAGATTTTAATTCTATAGTCCAACTCCTTCGGGATGTCAGCTATAGATTTATGGTAATTATCATATCAAAACCGTGCCGGAAATTCAAGGGATTTTTTATAATTCCGGCTCCTCTTGCGGGTGCTCAAGGGGTTTTTTAAACCTATCCAAGATAAATATTAGAAATATACAGATCAAAAAGATTCCGCCCATCATAACAAAGGGCAGTTCTTCGGACATAGAAGCTAGTATGCCCCCTATGTACCCAAAGGGCGCCGTTACAGCAAAAAGAATAACATGCAGGATGGACATTGTTTTTGCTCTCTCGTTGTCATTGATGGCATTAGCCAGCATGGATTCTACCAGGGGAAAGGATATGGCCGTCCCGAATGCCATAAATATAGTAGAAATAATTAACACGGTATAGCTCCTATTGGGGGAAACAACCAGGAGTAGGTTGCTTATAATCAGAGATATAAAGGAGCCTAGGAGGGGTTTTTTTATGTTGGTTTTTCCCAATATGGGCATTACGAATAGCAGAACTAAAAGCATTATCCCCGATTGTATCATAGGGAAAAGGGCTATACTCCCTTGGCTGAACTCCAGCTTTTTAGTCAGTAGTATAGCAAAAAAGTTGGTCCTTATAACGGTGTGGATATTGGTAAAAATGGATAATAGGAATGCAATCATGGTATAGGGCGCAGCCAATAACTGCGAAGCAGCCCTTTTATAATCCTTAAGGCTATCAAAGAATCCCCCATTTTCGGACTCCTTCATCCTGATGAGCCCCTGGGCAGTCTCGTGGGCCAGAAAATGTCTAAGAATAAACATAAAGGTCATGGAGATGAAGGCAAAAAAATAAAGCCCTCTCACAGCGGGTACAAGCCGGTATTTGGACACAAAAAAACCGGCAACAGGTGCAACAAATCCAGATAATATCCCTGCCACCTGCATCCAGGTAAATACGTGGACCCTATCCTCCGATGATGTATCCTCTACAAACAGGCAGGTCCAGGAGGTATGCACTACCCTAACAGCACTGTTAATTATGGCAGCAGCGAGAAAATAATAGAAGTTCTGGGCTATGGCCCAAATAAAGGTAGGGACGCTCCAACTGATAAGATCAAATATCAGACTGGTACGCTTTCTGCCGAGTTTGTCCGTTATATGACCGCTAACCAAGGAGAAAAACATTTGAAACATCAGGCCCACAGAAGCAATAAGGCCTATTTCCTTCTCGGTACATCCCAATGCCGCCATATATACGGAAGCATAAGTAATAAATAGATTATAGGGTATACCCCATAGGGGTTCCGTCATAATGCAGACCCTAGCGTTTCCCTTAAAGCCCTTTAAAATGTTTCCGGTCTCCCGTAATTGACCCCTTAACTTTCCCTCAACCATACATCCAACCCCCAAAATGTCATATAATCACCGATGCAAAATACACCGGTTACAATTATAGCATAAAAGGCTTATGCTGGCGATATGTAAACTTGGCCTTTGGAAATAATTCCGGAGCCATATTTGATGGCACCGGGATCGTAAAAGCTAGGCTATACCGCATTCAAAAACTTGTACTGGGCCTTGTATAGATTATAGTAGATCCCCTTTTGCTTAATCAGTTCGTCATGGTTTCCCGATTCTAATATGGTACCCTCATCCACGATCATAATGCGATCCGCATTTCTTATGGTGGATAGCCTATGGGCAATGACAAAGGATGTTCTTCCCTTCAACAGCCGGGCTAACCCCTCCTGCACGAGGACCTCGGTCTGAGTATCGATGCTGGATGTGGCTTCGTCGAGAATCAGTATCCTAGGATCTGCCAATAAAGCCCTGGCAAAAGAGATCAGTTGTTTTTGGCCTTGGGAGAGTCTAGATCCCCGCTCCTTTACTTCCGTGTGATAGCCCTTTTCCATTTCGGTGATGAAACCATGGGCATTTACGACCCGGGCAGCATCCATAACCTCCTCATCAGTGGCATCCAGCTTCCCGTATCTGATGTTATCCATAATTGTGCCTGAGAAGATAAAGCTGTCCTGGAGCATCACGCCCATCTGTTTTCTAAGGGAATTTAAGGTGACACCCTTTATATCATGCCCATCTATAAGCACTTTTCCGTCAATGGGATCGTAGAAACGGCTTATGAGGTTTACTATGGTGCTTTTCCCCGCCCCTGTGGGGCCTACCAAGGCTATAGTTTCGCCGGGCTTTACTGCAAAATCAACATCTTTTAGAACCGGTTTATCGGAATCATAATAAAATTCCAGATTATCAAATCTGACCTCGCCTTTAATTTCGGGAATGGGATAAGCGTCATCTTCATCCTTTATATCAGGCCCTATATCCAACAGCTCAAATATCCTTTCGGTAGAGGCCATAGCCATCAGGAGGGAGTTGTAGAAATTGGCCAGGTTGTTGATGGGCTGCCATATCCTCCAGACGTATCCTATGAATGCAACCAGTACTCCGACGGAGACGGTATTACTGTCTAATGAACCTATACCATATATATATACCAGAATTACACCCAATGCTCCAATCAATTCTATGCCCGGCCAAAAAAGGTTATTAAGCTTTATGGCACCCATCCAGGTGGTAAAAATATCCCCGCTCAATTCGTTGTATAATTGCCTGGTTTCAGGCTCCCTTACGAAGGCTTGTGTGACCCTCATCCCCGCTAGGTTTTCATGAAGATAGGCGTTCATATTGGAATTCTTTTTTCGGACTTCCTGCCATCTACGCCGGATCCGTCTTTTTAATACGCCTACCAGGATCATCAATAAGGGTACTGTGCTCAATGTAACCAAGGTCAATCTGAGGTTTATATAAGCCATAATGAATATGGCTATTATCAAGGTAAAAAAATCTGTCAATACATTGATTATCCCGTTTGTTAAAAGATCCCCCAGAGAATTTACATCGTTTATTATGCGCACGAGTATCTTTCCCGCAGGCCTCGTGTCATAAAAGGTAAAGGACAGACCCTGAATATGCTCAAAAAGATCCTGTCTTATTCTATATAGAACCCTCTGCCCCACAGAGGACATTATATAGACCCTTTGCTTCATACATACCATATTGATGAGGTTGCTCCCTAAAAATAACAGAGTGATCATGGTCAGTCCGTTGAAGTCCGCAACTTCAATATAATCATCAATGGCAATCTGCAAAAAGTACGGTCCCAATAATCCGCTTACAGCAGCAACTATCATGAGTATAAGGGTGACAATTATCTGTTTGGTAAAGGGTTTCATATACCTTAGCAACCTTACAAACTGTTCCCTGTTAAACGGCTTTTCGAGTTTTTCATCGTCGATTAATCTGTTCTTGATCATCCTATATCACCCGCCTATCCTCTTCAAAATCCTCGAAATCCTTATATTGCTGGGAATATATGTTGTAATATTCGCCCTTTTTGTTTAAGAGATGGTGATGCGCACCCCTTTCGATTATGCGACCCTCATCGAGTAATATGATTTCGTCAGCATCTTTTACGGAGGATATCCTATGGGCGACTATAAACGTGGTCCTTCCTTCCATAATGCCCTTGAGGGCTTGCTGGATCTTAAATTCAGTTTCCATATCCACAGCCGATGTGCAATCATCCATGATAAGAATTTTAGGGTTCTTAATTACAGCCCTGGCAATAGCAATCCTTTGCTTTTGGCCCCCGGATAAACCGGTACCCCGCTCTCCGACGATTGTCTCATAGCCTTGGGGCATCTCCATTATAAAGTCATGGGCATCCGCAATTTCGGCCGCTCTGATAACCTCGTCCCTTGTGGCATTTGGGTTTCCATACATGATGTTCTCTTCGATGGTAGCTGAAAAGAGGAAGACATCCTGCATGACTATGCCTATGTTCTCCCTGAGGATATTGAGGCTCCAATCCCTCACATCAACCCCATCCACTAAAATCCTTCCACGGGAAACGTCATAAAAACGGTTTAAGGCGTTAATTATAGAAGTTTTACCGGCACCTGTGGTCCCCATAATAGCGACTGTCTTTCCCGCCGGCGCATCCAGGCTGATATCAAAGAGTGCCTGTTGATCCTTGTAATGAAAGGATATATCCTCGAATACAACATGGCCCCGGACCTTTTCAGGCTCATATGGGTTATCCTTCTCGGTTATAATGGAGCCCGTATCAAGGATATCAAAGACCCTCTGTCCCGAGGTAACCGCCTGCTCCATAACGTTAATAACCCAGCCCAGCATTCTCATAGGCATTATGAGCATCCACAGATAGCTGTTAAAAGCCACCAAGGTACCTAGGGAAATAACCCCATTGGCTACCATCCGTCCGCCGTACCATAATACGGCAACCGAACAGATCCCCGAGACAAAATCCATCACAGGAAAGTATTTGGCCCAGATATGGGCAGACTTGACGTTCTTATCAAGGTTGAGCCTGTTTTCTTTCTCAAACTTTTGGATCTCATGATCTTCTCTAGCAAAGGCCTTAACTACCCTGACGCCCGTTATATTCTCCTGGGTCGCAGTGTTTAAAACCGCCTGCTGTTCTCTGATCTCACTAAAGACAGGACGAATGCGACTATCAAATCTCATGGCAAGCCATGCCACAAGAGGCGATACCGCCAGGCTCACCAAAGCCAGCCTAATATTCATGGAAAACAACACTATAGATGTTCCTATAAAATAAATGAGGTTTTCGAGAAGAATGGGTATTCCTCCGGCAATAAACGATCTTATCCCTTCCAGATCGCCTGTCATTCTTGACATAAGCTCACCTACACGATTATCATCGAAATAGGTAAATGATTGGCCTTGTATATGGGTAAACATTTCATTTCTGAGGTCATATAAGCAGCTTTGGGACACACCCTCTAAAAAATAGCCCCGAAGATATTGCATTGATCCCCTAGCGGCTGCAACTACGAGAATAGCAATTAAAAGTGTTGTGAATAGTTCGCGGTTCCCCCCACGGATGACCTCGTCAACCATAAGTTTATAGATGTATGGAGAAACCATGTCGAAAATAATGGATAAAATTAAAAGAGATATGGCGGTTATAATCTTTCCCCTATATCGGCCCAAATAGCCCAATATCCGTTTGATAATATGCAAAAAATAAACCCCCTCTTTGCCTTTTCCCGGATTCTACAATATATTAATTCACTTTTCTACATTGGTCAACGAACAAAACCAGGTGTTATCTATTGTATTCACCCTTGTAATCCACGGAAGGTAAACCCTTCCGATACACCTCCAAAGTTTAGCAAATTGGTGGGATTACCTATGTATTCCTGCCAAGGGATATAAAGAAGTATCTTTATCTGCTATATGGAGAATCGTATGGCATTGACAATGGCCCGAGCTGTCACCTCCACCGCGGCACAACTGATAGCGAGGATATCACCCGCTTTTTCACCTGTGGACAGCGCAAACATCGTATCCCCGTCCACCATTGTATGTACCGGCCTTATGGTAAGGGCCAATCCGTTATGGGAGATTGAAGCTATTCTATTGGCCTGATCCTTTGACAGCTTTGCGTTGGTTGCTACAACACCAATGGTGGTATTGCCTGCAAATCCGGCGAGTTTATCGCCACCGGACAGCAGATAGTCCCATGTATTTACAAAATCACCGGTTTTCGGATCCCTGGCCCCGGCGATTATTTCGCCGTTTTTTAGATCAAAAATATCCCCAAAAGCGTTTACGGCGACAATGGCCCCAACCACCACGCCTCCGGGCAAAGTAATGCTGGAGGTTCCGATACCGCCCTTCATGGCGGAAGCCATCCCCAATACCTTCCCGACCGTAGCGCCGGTCCCCGCACCGATGCTGCCTTGTTCTGGCAATTCTCCCGAAGCAACTTTACAGGCCTGATATCCCATATGGAAATCGGGTCTTATTTTAGAATCCCTGTAGGCAAGGTCATATAATACCGCACCTCCTACTATGGGAACCCGAGCCGCACCTGTATCGAGCCCTATGCCATGCTCTTCTAAATACTTCATTGCCCCGTCTGCTGCAGCCAGCCCGAAAGCGCTTCCCCCGGAGAGCATAATAGCATGAACCTCCTGAACTAAATTGCTGGGCCTAAAAAGGTCTGTTTCTCTGGTACCCGGGGCCGCTCCCCTCACATCGACGCCTGCAACAGCACCTTGCCTACACAGTATCGCTGTGCATCCCGTCCCGGCGTCTATATCCTGCGCATGTCCTACCTCTATTCCGCTGACATCCGTAATAAAGCCGTTATACATATCCATCTCTCCCCCTGACAGAAACATCGCCCGATATGACCTTTCGAACTCTGCCGTCTTGCATTTTCACCAATAAAGAACCGTCTGCATCGAAATCTATGGCATAGCCTTCAAATTCCCCATCCCTACCGATCACCGTTACGGACCTGTTTAGGGTTAGGGAATGCATTTTGCACTCCTTAAGAATGGCATCAAAATCCCCGTCCTCAATATATCGGCTGTAGGTATCCTCTATCTCCTTCATGGCCCGTGCTATTATTGACCTTCTGTCCATATTCTCGCCCATCCCCACGTTCAGTGATGTCGCAGTCTGAATGAGCTCCGCGGGAAGGTCGGATTTCCCTAGATTGACGTTGATTCCTATACCAACCGCTACATAATAGATCCTGTCCATATCCCCGTGCATTTCCGTTAGAATACCGCATACCTTTTTCCCGTCCATAATTATATCGTTGGGCCACTTAATCCCGAAATCTAAACCGGTCAATTGATTTAAAGCCCTTCTTATAGCTACAGCTATAACGGTGGTAATCCCGGGGGCCTTTTCTGGCGGAATATCCGGCCTTAATATAAGGGACATCCATACTCCCCTGCCCTTTGGGGATATCCAGTTTCTGCCCAAACGCCCCCTGCCTACCGTTTGGGTTTCCGCAATTATTAGTGTTCCCTCGGGCGCACCTGCAAGGGCCAGCTCCCTCGCCCTGTTGTTAGTGGAGTTTATTGTGTCATGCACCTCTATATTTCTACCCATGGTGCCGGTATCGATGGATTCTAAGAGGATAGTTTCATCCAGGATGTCGGGTATTTTCACCAGCCTATATCCCAATCTGGGTTTGGTATCTATTACAAAACCCTCATGCTGTAGGGTCTTTATATGCTTCCATATGGCCGCCCTGGTGATCCCAAGGGAAGAACTTATTCTCTCCCCGGATATGAAACTGTCTTTGTTATCCAACAACGCCTTTAATACCTTGTTGCGCATAATACCCTCTCCCTGATCTTTGGCTGTCCATTTCCCATCTATTATATCCATTTCGGAATCTATTGTATAGGCATAAAGGAAAAACCCCGCACCTTATAGTGCGGGGTTTTTTTACCGATAGAAGGCATGGCTGCCTATACTGGTAATATATTGTCTATTGTTCACTATCCAGCTGCCGGCGGCCTTTCGTGGATTAAAGAAGTATAAGGCGCTGCCAACGGGCTTACTTCCCCAATATGCCTCTTCCGCCGCTTTAATACATTCGGCGCTGGGATTGTTATATATTGTTCCGTCCTCTACGGGGCTGAACTGGGGTATATTATAATAATATTCGAATATGACATTATAAATTGTATTCGGAAATTGGTTCGAACTTACCCTGTTCATTATGACATTCCCCACTGCTACCTTCCCCGTATATGATTCGCCCTGGGATTCGGCATGGATAATCCTAGCCAGCCAAAATATATCGTCTCTCTGCTTGGCAGTTAAGGCATTCCTGTCAGCAGTGCTGTTACCGGCGGGCTTTCCGCCGAATAGAACACCCTGGGTCTGTGGACCTGCTATCCCATCTATCTTGAGCCTATAGTCTATTTGGAAAGCGATTACCGCATTTTCTGTAACATGGCCGTAGTATGCAGTCGCTGTACCCCTGAAATATCCTAGGCCTTTAAGTGCATTTTGAAGATCCCTTACCCTTTCGTTATACATTCCAAAGTACAAGGAGCCCGTGTAGCCGGTACCGGTATTTCCTCCGTATAGGGCTGTCTGAGTCTTTTGACCGGCGATGCCGTCGACGTAGAGCCCGTAATCCCTTTGAAATCTTGTTACCGCATCCCTGGTTATGGTCCCGTAGTAATCGGTAATCTTGGGATATGTAAAATATCCCCCGTTCTTAAGCGCTTGTTGCAACCGTGAAACCGCCTGTCCCCTACTTCCGAGCCTGAGTACAGGATAAGTCGCAGCCTGAACCGGCATTGCCGTGCTTAAAACTAAACCTGCAACCAATATCACGGTTACTGCCATAACCAATGTAACTCCCCTTTTCTTTCTGTTCACAGAAATCCCCCTCTATATGCATTATGTTAAGTTACCATAATCCATTATAAGGGGGGGTAGTTTCTCGGTCAAACCCCTGGGTGGCTGTGTTTCTGTTTTATTACAATATTGTGACATGAATGTTAACTATTATTAATTTTTCCTTACTGTTTCATGGTTATACCAATTTTATCCATAACTATACCCCATATCATAGTCTATTAACCTGGACTTTGGGCAGTAGACTTTCAAAATCCCTTCTCGTACACATCAGGGTCCCTTCCCTAATGACCGATGCTGTTGCTGCGGCTACACCGTATCTGAGCATCTCCTTCAAATCCAGACCCTCTTTTATAGCAAGACAAAATCCGGCTATAACGGAATCTCCCGCACCGGTAGTCCCTTTTACATCGACCTTAAGTGCCGGTGCATAATACGCATGGCTTTCATTTACTATAACGGCGCCCTCCGCGCCTAACGAAACCCCTATTACCTTTACGCCTTTATCCAGGAAAACCTGTGCCGCCTTAACGATATCCCCATGGGAAGTAATCTTAATCTTCAATGCTGTTTCCAGTTCAAATAAGTTAGGCTTGATTAAATCTGGGCTCCCCTTTAAACCATGTAACAATAGATCACCCTCGGCATCTAATATGGTCTTAACCGAAAGATCGGATACCGATCCCAATAAATCCTTATATATACCGGTGGGGACCCCTTTGGGGGCGCTGCCGCTCAATACTAGAATATCGCTACGGAGACAATGCGCCACAAGCTTATTCTTAAGTTCTGCTAGTACTTCATCGGTCACCATATGTCCGCTTTCGTTCAGCTCGGTAACCGCTTTGGTAGATCTGTCATAGACCTTATGGTTTATCCTTACTTCCCCGTCTGCCATTACAAAATCATGGGCTATGTCATCCCTATCTAATCGCTGCTCTATCAGATTTCCATTTTCCCTGTAGTTGATGCCTGTACATAGAGCTTGGCCGCCCAGCTGACTATAGGCAATAGCCACGTTTATTCCCTTTCCCGAAGGATCAATCCGACTCCCGATTATTCGGTTCATTCCTCCGTATGTAAAACCCTCTATGGTTATCGTCTTGTCTATGGATGGATTCAAAGTTACAGTAGTAATCATACCGATCCCCTTCTTACAATTTAAAAAGCCGGGAACCCCAAGGCGCCCGGCTCTTATCTCTTATTGCTGCTCTCTTTCCATTTTAGCCTGTTCGATTACTTTTGTGCTGATATTCCCCGGTACCTCCTCGTACCGAATAAAGGTCAGCTTAAAGCTCCCCCGGGCCTGGGTCATTGAGCGAAGATCAGTGGCATATTTAAACATTTCAGCTTGGGGAACCTCCGCTTCGATGCATTGGAGTCCTCCCGCTATTGGTGTCATGCCAAGAATTCTGCCTCTACGGCGGTTTAAGTCGCCAATAATGTCGCCCATATATTCATCATTGACTGTTACCTCAGCCTTCATAATGGGCTCTAATAGTACCGGATTGGCTTGTTCCAGCTTTCTAAAGGCGAGATATGATGCCATCTTAAAGGCCATTTCGGAAGAGTCCACGCTGTGATACGATCCGTCGTATAATGTTGCTCTTAATCCTACCATGGGGTAGCCGGCCAATACGCCATTTGGCAAAGATTCCTGTAGACCTTTTTCAACAGCAGGAATGTATTGTCTGGGGACTACACCGCCAACTATCTTATCAACAAATTCAAACTGTGTATCCGCATCTGTCAAGGGTTCGAATTCGATCCATACATGACCGAACTGTCCATGGCCGCCGCTTTGTTTTTTGTGTCTCCCCTCTGCCTTGACGGGTTTTCTTATGGTTTCCCTGTAGGCGACCTTGGGATCTTTATACAACGCTCCGACACCGAACTTAGCCTTCAATCTGCTGGAGATAACATCCAATTGCATCTCCCCTACTCCGCTGATTAAGGTTTGGTTGGTCTCCGGGTTGGTTACTATCTCAAAGGTCGGATCTTCTTCTACCATCCTGTTAAGGCCTCCGAAGACCTTGTCCTCTTCCCCTTCTTTCTCTGACACTATAGCCATAGAAATTGCGGGCTCCGGAAATTCTATGCCCTTGTATACTACAGGCGAAGTTGCATCACATAGGGTGTCCCCGGTCTCGGTCTGCTGCAATTTAGCAAAGGCCCCGATATCACCGGCGGTAATTTTGGTTACCTGATTTTGTTTTTTTCCCTTTAAAGTATATAGGGCAGTAGTCTTTTCGTTGGTATCCTTGCTTGCATTGTATACGGTAGCACCGCTGTTCAGCTCACCGGACATCACTTTAAATATGGATAACTTACCCACAAAGGGATCGACAACGGTTTTAAATACCAAGGCTGAAAAGGGTTCTGTGACCTTCATCTCACGCCTCATCACTTCTTCAGTTCTAGGATTAGTCCCCTTGAAAGAGGGCCTGTCACATGGTGACGGCAGATAATTTACCACCTCGTCCAACAATACCTTAACCCCGGTATTATTAACGGCAGAACCGCATAGTATGGGAACTATATCTCCGATCAGGACACCGTGGCGAATCGCGCTTGTTAGCTCTTCGGTGGTGATCTCTTCACCTTCGAAATATTTTTCCATCAATTCTTCGCTGGTTTCCACCGCCGCCTCAACCAACATGGTACGAATAGGCTCTACCTCTTCCATCATCGAATCAGGAATAGGGGCATCCTTCAACTCTTTACCGTCAAATATCTTAGCGTTCATCCTCAGGGCATCGACGAAGCCTTTGAATTCTCCGCCTTCCATTATGGGAATCTGGAAAGGGGCGATGGATGTTCCGTACTTATCCTTTAGCTGGTCCATTACCTTTGGAAAGTTAGCATTTTCGCGGTCCATTTGATTGATAAATACCATTCTGGGAATGACATGACTTTCACAATAATCCCATGCCTTTTCTGTGCCTACCATTAGACCGGATACAGCCCCAACCACAAGCACGGCACTGTCAACTACCCTCAAGGCCCCCAACATTTCCCCGACGAAGTCGAAATATCCCGGAACATCAATAACATTAACTTTATGATTATTCCATTCCAATGGAGCCAGTGCGGAGCTGATGGAAATTTTCCTTTTTATTTCTTCGGGATCATAATCGGTAGTGGTAGTCCCATCCTCAACGCGACCAAAGCGGTCTGTACCACCCGCGTTAAATAGCATGGCTTCGGTCAAAGTAGTTTTTCCTTCACTGCCGTGACCCACAATGGCAATATTGCGAATTTCTTTTGTCTCGTAATTTTTCATGCATAATCCCCCTCTTTAATAATATTGCTATATCCCTAATCCCAGGAAAATCGGAAATCAATATATGGCATCCGGCAGATAATCCCTGCTCATAAGCCAGTTAGAAAGCCCAAAAAACATATTGTTCACCAGGCTAGGATAAAATCCTAACAGACTAAGTTTTTTGATACTCCGGCTAACCAATTGCTTTTTTTGATAGCGCCTTTAAAGTAAAAGGACAAATTAGAGCTCTCAATGAACAGCTGATATTGAAATAAGTGTTTACCGGGATAGTTAACCATAAAATCCATCGGCCGCGTATAATGAAATAACAAAACTGCCAGTTTGGTTACAATTGCCTATTGGTTTGATCATATAATTTATATGTACCAATAGAAATCAGAATTTATCTTTAAGAGCACCGGAAACAATTACTTCAGTTACGTTATATTGTAACATAAATTTTAATTTTGCGCACTAAAGATTTTAGATTAAGGTGACAGCATGGCCGGTTGTACAACATAAAAATGTTATGGAAATTTTATGGTATCTCATTCACCTTCGTATTCCTTGACTTTTATGAATATTGAGTATAGAATCAACTAAAAATCATCCTTTGTTTCCGCCATGTTCTTTGATTCTTGCAGTACTTTTTAGGAGATAGATGCCCTATGAAACCCATAAATATAAACTTAGATTTACCAATTAATCCGTATTCTATACATATTGAGAAGTCCTGGGGGGGCCTTGAAGGGGCGCTAAAACCCTTTATCGGGCACAAGACCATGCTAATAACCGATGAGAACGTAAATAATCTGTTTGCCCGCGATATAGCCTCGATTCTTAGTTTCATGGGATGCCAGGTTAATGTGGCTGTTGTCAAACCCGGCGAGGCAAGTAAGAGCCTAGAAATCGCAGAAACGCTGTATACCCGGGCCTTGGAGGCGAACCTTGACAGATCGTCTTCTATTATCGCCTTAGGTGGGGGCGTGGTGGGCGATCTTGCAGGTTTTGTTGCGGCAACCTATATGAGGGGTATAAACTATGTACAGATCCCGACCACCCTGCTGGCCCAAGTAGATAGCAGCGTAGGCGGAAAGGTGGCAGTAAACCATCCCTTAGCAAAGAATATCATAGGTAACTTTTATCAACCAAAGTCTGTCTATATCAACATAGACACCCTGAAGACCCTACCCGAGAGACAATTTTCCACGGGTATGGCTGAATTGATAAAGTACGGATTTATATGGGATAACGGATTTTTAAAATGGCTCCAATCCAATATACACGATATAATGAACAGGCAGGAAGAGGGGCTTGCCCGTGCTGTCGGATGCTCCTGCGAGATAAAAGCCCATATAGTAAGCCGGGATGAAAGGGAAAAGGGCCTTAGGGCAATCCTCAACTTTGGGCATACCGTCGGCCATGGTCTGGAATCATTAACAAACTATGACCTATATACCCACGGTGAGGCTGTCTCCTTGGGTATGGTATACGAATCCTCAATAGCCTGTCGAATGGGCCTGGTGGATAAATCAATGGTCGATCTTCTCATTCGGCTCCTCGACAAAGCTAACCTCCCAACGGAAATTCATGGTGTTGATACCGAGGCGCTTATAAAAGCCATGGCCCATGACAAGAAGAACCAAGGTGATTCCATCGTTTTTGTACTCCCCATAGGAATTGGCAAAGTGGATGTTTTCAATAATATTGACAGCGGATTAATCCGCGAGGTATTTAAGATATCGCCTAAGGATTTTTTGGCTGAACCTTGGTGAGTATAGCCCTTATAACAGAGTGTAATTCTTTTGTACAGCACGTTTGGCAGTGTGTTTTTTAAAAATTCTCCAAATGAATTCTGTATAAATTCGTCTGTTGTGTTGGTTACAGATAATCATGCTGGTAATGGCTATTTAACGCCAAGTGCCAATGGAGTCATCCGCTTTTCAATAGCCCATTACGCAGATGTTTTACGATATGCATCTTACATTACGTGTCAGATATCGAGAAACATTTTCCTTGGCTTATATGTTGCGAAAACTACATTGATCTTACATTGATCTATTGATAGGCCTTTTTCGTAACATATATAGATAACGAAGCAGCATAACGCATTAAATTAGGAGGAACTCATATGGTAAAACAAAGAAATGCCATCAATAACCTTAACCCTTATATTCCCGGAAAGCCCATAAGCGAGGTCCAAAGGGAACTGGGGCTCGACAGAGTAATTAAGTTGGCGTCCAATGAAAATCCCCTGGGAAATTCCCCTGCCGCTTCCAAAGCGGTAAAGGATTGGGCCCAGAATATGGCTATCTATCCCGATGGGAATAGTGCAGATCTAAAAGCAGCTCTATCTGAAAAGTTGGGAGTAGGCCCGGAACAGCTTCTGTTTGGGTCAGGAACCGATCAAATTCTGGAGATAATCGCACAAACCTATATAAATCCGGGAGATAACGCCATCATGGGGGATCCGTCCTTTCCCAGATATGAAACCGTCGTAAGGGTGATGGATGGGGAGATCATAAAAATACCCTTGACCGGGGAACACCGATTGGATCTGGAGGGATTCTTAAGTAAAGTAGATTCAAGGACCAAGATAATCTGGCTGTGCAACCCCAATAATCCTACAGGGACTATGATCACCGCCAAAGAGCAAAGGGATTTTATTGAAAGGATACCCGGCGATGTGCTGGTAGTGCTCGATGAGGCCTATTACGAGTACGCATTTGGCAACGATTATCCCGATAGTATAGGGCTCCTGGATGAGTTCAAAAACTTGTTGATACTAAGGACCTTCTCAAAGGCCTACGGTCTCGCCGGTCTGAGAGTCGGATATGCAATATCCAACAGTGACACCATTGGATACCTTAACCGGGTCAGGGGTCCCTTTAATACTAATGCGGCGGCCCAAACAGCTGCTGTAGCTGCCCTCGGGGATAAGGATTTCATTGACAAGAGCATTGCGAATAATGTCAGGGGTAAAGAGTTCCTATACTCCTCCTTTGAAGGGATGGGCCTGGATTACATCCCCACCTATGCTAACTTTTTGATGGTGAGAGTTAACCTGCCAAGCGCCCATGTTTTTGGGGAACTCCTGAAAAAGGGTGTCATTATAAGGTCCGGTGATATCTTCGGTATGGATGATTGGATAAGGGTCACAGTCGGTACCGAGGAGGAGAACAACCTTTTCATAAAAGCCCTAGGGGAGGTTCTAGCTGGTAAGTAAAGCCCGTCAGTGAGACCGCCCGAAATAATGTGGGAAATATAAGGATTTTATGGGGCCGCTTAAAACAATGTAGGGAATACAAAGGGTGAATGGGGTCCACTCAAGGCAGTGCAGGGAATACAAAGGCTTATTAGGCCTACTCAGTGCAATGAAGGGAGCACCAAGGGTGAATGGGTCCATAAGCGTTGCGAAGACTAAGGTTCATAGAAACTAACGGATCCATCCAAGATAATGTAGGGAATATGGAAGTATGGTAATACGGTAGACTATATATGTTGGGTGCGGCGTCTGAATAATTATTCAGGTATCTGCCGCGGAACATATAGAAGCAATGTAAAATAATTTTAGAAGCGAGGAATGGTAGTATGGTAATCGTAATGAAGGCTAACGCAACGAATGAACAGATAGATGGCGTTGAAGGTTTTTTAACAAACCTCAACTTAGGAGTGCATATCTCTACCGGTTCGGAAAGAACCATCATCGGGGTAATAGGGGATAAACGAATCCTGATAGATACCTCCCTTGAGATAATGCCGGGGGTGGACAGGCTGGTTCCTATTATGGACCCCTACAAATTGGTTGGCAAGACCTTTAGACCCGAATCTACTGTCGTAAATATTAAGGGAGTCGAGATAGGCGGCACCTCCTTGATTATGATGGCAGGCCCCTGCGCCGTGGAAAGTGAAGAACAGCTCATGGAAACCGCTACTTTCTTAAAGAAACATGGGGTTCAATTCATGCGCGGTGGTGCTTACAAGCCTCGGACCTCCCCCTATTCCTTTCAGGGTTTGGGAGAAGAAGGTCTTAAACTGCTGGCCCGGGTCCGAGAGGAGACGGGATTATTGATCATCTCGGAAGTGGTAAGCAATGACTCCTTGGAAAAGGCGCTTCAGTACGTAGATGTACTCCAGATTGGAGCCAGGAATATGCAAAATTTTGATCTGTTGCAGCATGTGGGAAAATCCAAGATGCCGGTGGTCCTCAAGAGGGGTCTGTCCTCCAGTATTGAAGAGTGGTTAAATGCGGCGGAGTACATCCTAAGTGAAGGCAATTATCAGGTGATACTCTGCGAACGGGGTATCAGAACCTTCGAGACCGCTACCCGAAACACCCTTGACCTCAGCAGTGTCCCCCTTATAAAGGAGATCAGTCATCTTCCCATAATAGTGGATCCCAGCCATGGTACAGGCAAGTGGAGTCTGGTTACTCCAATGGCCCGTGCCGGCATCGCCGCCGGAGCCGATGGGTTGATCGTTGAGGTGCATCCAAACCCTCAACTAGCCCTCTCTGACGGTAATCAATCCCTTAACTTTGAAAGTTTTTCGGCGTTGATGGACGAGATCCGCAAGATTGCCCCCATCTTAAAGCGGGAGCTCCCGCAATGACCTTCCATAGGATATGTATCGTTGGTTTGGGACTTATTGGGGGGTCATTGGCGAAGGCTATCAAGAGGAGCAATCCCCAATCCTTTATCACAGCTGTGGATTCCGACCAAAAAAGCCTGGATGATGCATTCCTTGATAAAGTAGTTGATAAGGTGACCGCTGATTTATATGAGGCTGTTGAAGGTGCGGAATTGATCTTTATCTGTACTCCCGTTCATACCATATCCCCCCAACTTGAAAGGATTGCTCCAGTATTGGATAAGGATACAATAATAACCGATGTGGGAAGTACCAAACAAGAAATCATGAAAGCTGCCGGGAAAATCGAGGCTATAAATCAGGACGGGGCTGTTTTTATAGGCGGGCATCCCATGGCAGGTACCCAGCATTCGGGCTATGAGGCATCCCTTCCCCATCTCTTTGAAAACGCCTACTATCTCCTTACCCCCCTTGATTCTACACCGGCTTGGGCTGTGGAATCATTGAAGAAGCTTTTGTTGTCCATAGGTGCGTTGCCCATGGTTATGGCCGCAAAGGATCATGATAAAATCATCGGCGCCATAAGCCATCTCCCCCACGTTGTAGCTGCTGCTTTGGTAAACACAGTAGCAAAGTTGGAGGACCCTTCCCTGTTATATATGAAACTGGCCGCCGGCGGATTTAGGGATATAACTAGAATCGCCTCTTCGAATCCCGAGATGTGGAAGAGTATATGTATGGATAATAAAGAGGAGCTGGTGGCACATATTACCGGTATAAACAGGCAGTTGGATACCTTTACCCGGATGCTATTGGGGGATGAGGAAACCGAAGTCGAGGATTTTTTTGCCTCTGCAAGGGCTTACCGCGACAATCTGCCGGCCAGACAGGCCCATAGCCTTCTGTCCTACTATGATCTTTATGTGGATGTAGAGGACCAGCCTGGGGTTATCGGCGATGTTGCTACAATTTTGGGGAAACATCTAATCAATATAAAGAATTTGCGGATCATCAATAGCCGAGAAGGCGAGCCCGGATCCCTTATTATTTCCCTGTCCGATTCAACCTCCTTGGAAAGGGCACGAAAGGTCCTTGGGGAAAATGGTTATGATACCTTTACCAAATAGCCTTAAACGGATTTCTTGCCCCCTATAGGGTGGCAGCGGCGCAATAATAACATGTTTACACCGGGGACTAAGTGTTTTTGGAATATATCATTTGAAATACATCATGCTGGGGGGAATCGAAGTTGGACATAGTGCTTTCTTGTGGAAATCGGTTAAGGGGCACAATTCATATTCCCGGGGATAAATCCATATCCCATCGGGGTATTATCTTTGGCGCCCTGGCCCGGGGTACTACACGACTTGGGAACTTTCTTATGGCTGATGACTGCATAAACACGATCAATATATTCAGACAGATGGGCATAGGGATAGATATAAAAGATCATAGCACTGTCATAGTACAGGGAAAAGGTCTGTACGGACTTTCTAAGCCCGATAACCTGTTAGATGCGGGCAATTCAGGGACCACGGCCAGGCTTCTCATGGGTCTTCTGGCAGGACAGAATTTTGATTCCACCCTAACCGGGGACGATTCTTTAAGGAGCAGACCCATGGATAGGGTAATAATTCCCCTGAGGCAAATGGGCGCACAGATTGAGGGGATCAAAGGCAGTAATTTTCTTCCCATCACCGTCAGCGGTAAGGGAGCCACCCTAAAGGCTATGGATTATACCATGCCTGTGGCCAGCGCACAAGTCAAATCCTCCATAATTCTTGCATCCCTCTATGCCCATAAGAGCTCGTATATTCACCAGCCTGCAATTTCCCGGAACCATACGGAAATAATGCTTGGGACCTTTGGGGGGAGAATCCATACCCAAGGAAAGACCGTCACTACCTTTCCTGGGGCGATGCTTTATGGGCAGGATTTGGTTATACCCGGGGACATCTCTTCGGCCGCCTATTTTATTACGGCCGCCCTTTTAGTGCCCGATTCGGAGATAGTCTTAAAAAACGTCGGGATAAATCCTACCCGCTCCGGTATACTCGATGTGTACCGGGCTATGGGTGCATCAATAGACGTGGAGGAAATTCATACCGGAGGACAAGAACCCTCAGCGAATATTATCGTTAAAAGCTCCCAATTAAAAGGCACCGTAATCGAAGGTTCGCTTATCCCGAGGTTGATTGACGAGCTGCCTATAATAGCCTTGGCGGCTACTCAAGCCGAGGGAACCACCGTTATAAAGGATGCGGCGGAATTAAGGGTCAAGGAATCCGACAGAATCGATTCGACCGTTGCCATTCTGAAGGAATTTGGCGCCGATGCAGAAGCTACCCCGGATGGAATGATCATTCGCGGGCCTGCACCCCTATCTGGGACCGGGCTCAGGCCGGGCTCGGATCATAGGGCGGTTATGATGGCGGCAATAGCCGGACTAATAGCCCAAGGTTCCACAACCATCCGGGATGCAAATTGGGTTAATATATCCTACCCGGGCTTCTTTGCCCAGATAGAAGCGCTCCGATGCTAGACATCGAGGCGCTTTGTTCATGTACGATATGCTTTTTGGCATTCCATATATCTGACCGATCATTACTCCAGCTCTTTGCGATACTTTTCCATGGAGATCTTAAACAGTTCCCCGGGGGTTGGCGGCGTGTAGGTGATGGCATTTGCCCCCGCTTCAACAGTCCTAATGATAGTTTCATCATTGGGTCCTCCCGTTGCGATGATAGGCACTTCGGGAAATTCGTCCCTTATCCTTTTGACTATGTCTATGGTCTTACCGGCCCCTGAAACGTTTAGAATACTAGCCCCCGCCTCTAGGCGAGATTGAATGTCCGTTTTCTCGGAGATGACGGTTACTACTATGGGTATATCGATGGTGGCACGCACCGCCATTATGGTTTCGTTGTCGGTAGGAGCATTTACCACTACGCCTATGGCCCCCTCAAACTCTGCGTCCAGGGCGAGGTTTACTACCCTCTTCCCTGTAGTCACCCCTCCCCCTACACCGCAAAACACCGGAACATCGGCGGCCATGGTTATGGCTTTGGTTATGGCCGGCTGGGGCGTAAATGGATATACGGCTATTATAGCATCCGCATTGATATTCTTTATCACGGCTACATCGGTAGTAAATGCCAGTGACTTGATTCTCTTACCGAATATTTTTATGCCCGTTGCCTTCCGGATACTGTCCGGCACCTCTATCATATGTCTTCTTAAGGTCCCCCTTATCTCAGGTACAAATCTTTCCATCTTGTCCCTCCCTCAAGCTTTATTATAACGATAATTTAACCCATTACAGGGTCTAAAGTGCCCATGGTGATTGCTTAACATTCGCCCTAGCGCCAATCCATATAGAGCAAGCCTTATTTAGCATAAAAAATCGGTCCCATTCCCCTTACCCTATTTTAACATACTACCAAAGGCTTTAGAAACCCCCTCTATGGATAAAAAGACCCCCGTTATCAACTAACGAAGGCCAAGCAGTTGTAATATATTTGTGCAACCATCAGGGTACTTTGCGATTGTTGCGCATCCGTACCAAATATCCACCATAATACGAAGGCTATAACGATGACAGCTATGACGGCAACCAACCACTTCAACGTATTCTTACGGAAATAAAAAATTTGCATCCACACACCCCCACGGCACAATTTTCATACACTGGCATTATATAAATATGCCCGAAGGTGTGTTATTATTACTGCCTAGGAGGTCAATCTTTTCAGCAGCGCTAAGGATGCAGGTCCTTCTTTATTTATGTCCTTTGTACCGGCTTCAATGCTGACTCTGCCCCCATAGCCAATATCACCTAAGTTGGTAAAAAAATCGTTGTATATATCCTCGGATTCATCAAGGGGAAAGGTCCTGGTTTGCCCCTGGGCTATATGTGTGTGAACCAAAATATCGGCTGTGGTTTCCCCAATAACCCCCATGGGCTCGTCTTCCATCCTCATATGATAAAAGTCCGCCAACAATTTTACGTTGGGGTGCCGAACCTCATCAACAAACTTAATTCCCTGAGCCAGGGAGTTTATAATATTTGTTTCCTTCTTATTTAGTGGTTCCACCGCTACCGTAATGTTATATGGAAGGGCCAATTCACCTATCAACCCGGCAACCTCAACAAGACCCTTCCATCCGTCCTCAAAAACCCAATCCGAAGGAACCCTACGGGCCCCGCCGCTGCCGAAGACGACTATTTGGGCTCCGAGTCCCGCTATTCTTTCAAAGGCATCCTTTAGATAATCGCGTATTTTACACAGATCAGCTTCAGGACCGATAAGTCTTATATCACCCGGAAACAGCACATTAAATGTCTCGCATCCGATCCCGGCATCTTTTATTTTCTTAAGCGCCTCCTTGTATTCTATGCTACTCATCTGGACGATGCCCGTAACCGTCGGTTCAATATAGTCGAACCCAAGCCCTTCAACCGCTTTGATTTCTTCAATAGGTCTGCATATTCCTATTCTCATACTAATAGGTCCCTTCTACGTCCAGAGCCTTATCCCCTGCGGTTCCCTTTTGAAATGTGGAGCCCTGGATCTTTTCCTTCAGTTTTTGGTAGAAGAGATCTTCATCCAAGGGAATGCTTACCCAGCCGTCAGTCCATGAAGATAGGTGCATAGCATTGGATATGGTCAAACCGTTAATACCCTCGATGCCTGGGGATAAAAGCGGAGTCCCCTTTACAATAGCGTTTACCCAGTCCTGGGTAATTCCCTGATGGGCTGTCTCTTCCCCCGAAATGGGTATCTCGCATTTCCAGCACTCCGGTTCACCAAACCCGCCTTTGTATTCTCTGTTGAATTGCCTTTCTGAAACCCTCAGCCTCCAGAACGTTAGCTTACCGTCTTCCGCTATCAATTTACCCCGATCCCCGGTAATTTCAAGCCTATTGGTTCCGGGAGCATCCCCTGTGGATGTGATGAAAACCCCTGTGGCGCCGTTGGGATATTCAACGTATGCCGTCACATCGTCGTCTACTTCTATATCGTGGTATTTACCGTAGCTTATGAAGGCCTGAACCTTCTCCGGCATTCCGCATATCCATTGCCAGAGATCCAAATTATGGGGACATTGGTTAAGCAAAACCCCACCGCCTTCACCTGCCCAAGTAGCTCTCCAGCCCCCGGAGTCATAATAGCTCTGGGCCCTATACCAATTGGTAATTATCCAGTTGGTTCTCTTTAGTTCGCCCAGTTCCCCGGATTCTACCAGATCCTTCATCTTTTGATACAGGGGGTTTGTGCGCTGGTTGTACATAATGCTAAATATCCTATCGCTCTTGTTTGCCGCATCGTTCATCTCACGGACCTGTTTGGTGTATACCCCCGCCGGTTTCTCCAGCAAAACGTGTAGGTTGTTATTGAATGCCTCTATTACTAGGGACGGATGATCGTAATGCGGAGTCGCAATAATAACCCCATCGACTAACCCCGATGAATACATGCTGTCCGAGTTTTCGAACAACTCTACTCCGTTTCCGATATTATCCCTAGCCCACTCCAGCCTTTTGGGATTTATATCGCATAGCGCCGTTAATTCTGCGTTTTTAACCTTGTTTTGAGACAGGTACATTGCATGGGCGCTGCCCATGTTCCCGATACCTACTATACCTATTCTTACCTTGTCCATATTAGTCGTCCCTTCCCTTCATCCACATTTTTAAGAAAGCATAACGTTTGCAATATATTATTTTGACCGGTTTTGATCATAAGTATCGTTTATAATCGCTATCCAGATCAAAGGGTTCCATAGTTAACGCCGGATGTCCGGGTTAACTAGCAGCACAACGGATCAATTACGAATCCAGGCCCAGTTTCTGTAGATTCTTAAGACTAATCTCCAGACTCTCGAAAGGATCCCTCTGGCAGATATCCTGTTCCACCGCTGCCCATTCTATCTTGTTCTTTATGCTGGCATCTATGATGTCCGGCCAATTAAGATTGCCTTCCCCGACCTCTGCCATTATCTGCTTAACATCCTTGCTTATGGCCATATCCTTGTAATGGATTACCTGCATCCTGTTTCCGACCTTATTGATCCAATCAACTGGATTGCATCCGCCGGCCTGAACCCAATAGGTATCGATTTCAAACCCGAAGGCTGCGGGGTCGGATTCGTTTAGCAGGATATCCATGCCCAATACCCCGTCAAACTTAATAAATTCAAAATGATGGTTATGGTAGATAAACTGTAATCCATTATCAGCCAGTTTCTTTCCGATCTCCGATGCCTCCTTGGCAAATGCCCGATATCCTTCCTTACTGGATTGGTATTCGCCGGGCATACTTCCTACCCCAACATATTTGCAGTTCCATAGTCTATGCTGGTTTATAACATCGTCTAAGTTTTCCTTCATGCTGTCAAAGCCGATATGAGTAGCACAAATGGTTAAGCCGTGGCGGTCCATAATATCCTTTACCTGCTGATGCTCCATGGGCCCTATCCCTGAAACCTGCACTGCGTTGTAGCCCATGTCCTTAATCCTTTCCATGCTCTTGTCCAGCTCGCCCGGCGTTTTAGTAAAATCTCGTATAGTGTAGAGCTGCGCTGCTATTTTAGGTTTTTGCATAGTATAACACTCCTTCTTTATTACATATCATCTATCATTACTCTGTTTCCCGTTGAAGATGATTTGTAGATTCCGTCCAATATCTGCAGGGTCCACATGCCCTCCTCCACGGGAATAATGGCTTTCCCTGCACCGTTCATAATATTTTTGTAGAAATGCCTTATAAGGGTATCATGACTCTTCCCCCAGTAGGATTTATAGGGGGATGTTTCCGAGTTCTCGTCGATGAGTTTTTCCGATTTGCCATCCTCCACCCTTATAAGCTCGTTATCGTATATCCTCAGCATTCCTTTATCCATATGTATTTCAACCTCTACGGCCGAATTATCGGTATAGCAGTTAGTGGCATAAAAGATACCCCTGGCACCGTTTTTAAAGTACAAGGTGGCCTCCGCGGTATCCTCTACCTCTATTACATCCTTTAAGGTTCTGGTGGATACATTTCCTTGTATGGATTCCACCTCACCCACCAGCCAGCGCATGAGGTCCAATGTATGTATAGATTGGTTTATGAGCACTCCCCCGCCTTCGGTTTGGAAGCTGCCTCTCCAGCCGCTTTCCATATAGTAATCCGCATCCCGAAACCAGGTGACCAATCCTTTTACTCCCCTAACTCCACCCATCTCCCCGCTCCTAATGATCTCTTTTGCTTTAATAGAGGTGGGGTTAAACCTGTTTTGAAAGTTAATGGTTATGTATTTGTTGTTATCCCTGGCGGCCTTCGCCATCGCCTTGGCCTGCTCTAAGTTTATGGCAGCGGGTTTTTCAACCAGGACATGCTTCCCCGCGTTTACTGCATCAATGGCCATTTGGCTATGTAAGTAATGGGGCGTACATATATGTACTATATTGACCCCCGGATCTTTCAGGGCCTCCCGGTAGTCGGTGCACCAGCCCCCGCCATATTCCTTAGCCGAAGCCTTCGCCCTATCTTCTTTAAGATCCACAAACCATAGAATTTTGCCCATACCGTTATTCATAATAGCATCTGCATGAACCCTGTGGATCGCTCCACATCCTATAATAGCTACCCCAAAACCTTCCATATCCATTCCTCTTTCCTCGGGATCCCCGATTAATATACTAATGTCTTAAGCATTGCCTCCACTATAATAACTCGGCATGTCTAAGAAAAATGAACCGGTATACCAGGTTAAGTTAACCTATAATAATTATAGCATCGACCGTACATTAGTCAATGTACAAAATCTCTGCCCCCGAGCCATGCCCTAAGGGTTTTCGCATCCTCTAAATACTGATCTACTCTGTCGTCTTTCACAAATTCGATTAATGCATAGTGATCCCCCGGAATATCTTCAAGTAATTTTATATAGTCATGCCATTCCCGACGTCCGTGATCCAAAGGTAACCGGTTCCCGTATATCCGGGCCCTATTCCTGCCAACGTCCTCCAAGGTGCTCTGCCAGAAACTTTTCAGCTGCAGTGTAGAATGTATTTCTGTCATCCGGTGACGAAAAGCCATGCCCCGCATTGGGAAACAGTAGATACCTTACATCCAAACCGTGTTCTTCCATAGCCCTAACAATCTGATCGGACTCCGATTGTTTTACCCTGGGGTCATTGCCGCCTTGGGCAATAAGAACCGGTATCTTTATTTGATCAACCTTAAAAAGAGGTGATCTGGATTCTAGAAATTCCTTTTCGGTTTTTAAATTCCCCACCCTCCTATAATAATTATCTAGGATAGGCGTCCAATAAGGGGGTATGGATCCTAAAAGTGTAACTAAGTTACTGGGGCCGAAGAGATCGACAGCGCAAGCAAATACATCAGGTGTAAAGGATGCGCCGACAAGGGCAGCATATCCCCCATAAGAACCCCCGTATATGCCTATCCTTTTTGGATCGGCATACCCTTTATCTATGGCCCAGTTGACCCCGTCGATTAAATCGTCATGCATCCTGGCTCCCCATTCCTTGTTACCCGCATTTAAGAAGTCCTTACCATACCCCGAAGACCCCCTAAAGTTTACCTGTAAGACTACATAACCGCGATTTGCCATCCATTGGATCTCCGGATCAAATCCCCATATATCCCTGGACCAGGGGCCGCCATGAACGTTGAGTATCAAGGGCAGATCCTCCCTTTCTGATCCAAGAGGGAAAGTTATATACCCGTGGATAGTAAGCCCATCCCTGGATTTATAGGATATCGGTTCAGTCTTAGCCAAGGTATAGTCATTTAGATCCGGTAATTCATCGAATAGGTGGTTGCCTTCATCCTTTTCGCTATCATATATATAGTAGGATAGTGGCTCATCATCACTGGTAAAGGCCAGCAACCAAACCCTATCATCCTCGCTGCCGCTTACAAAGGAGACATCCCCATCGTTTAACTTGGAGATAGTTTCGAATGCTTTTTCGGTATCGGCGTTAAAAAACACCCATTCCTTTCTCTGCTTTATAAAGGAAGCCCCTTGGATCTCATAGGTTTCGTCGTCGATTAATACCTCATTTACGTCGTAGTCGGGATCTTCTATTAGTACCGTATTTTCACCGGTTTCAATGTCGACCCTTATTAACCTCCCCGCATTGGATTCTCTTGAATCCAGGATCAATACGCTACCGCCATCTTTTGTAAAGCCTAAGGGTGCGCTATTATTGGATGATTCATAATCCCAAGAAATAAGGGTTCTCCAGCTATTGTCTCTGTTATCCCGCACCAAAATGTCTGATCCCCCATCGGGATTTGATGCTAAAGCACCCCTGACATCACCTTTGTCATCTGTCATCCAGCCTTGTATGTTCCCGGGGTTTCTCTCTAGCAATTCTATTGAGCCACTGCTTATCCCTACCCTATAGACATGGTGGTTAGCGGGGTCATCCTTATTAAGGGCGATCAATACTTCATCGGGTCGCTTGCTGCTTGCTTCTATGACCATAGCCTGTATATCATCATAGGGTGTTAAATCCTTTATCTTACCCGTCTCAATATTGGATGCGTATAGGTGGTAGTTTTCATCCCCCAAGGAATCTTGCAGGATTAAAATATGCTTGTTGTCACCTGCCCAAAAGAACCTATAATTTCCGGGGGTACTGGGCTGTTGGACTACTATGTCCCTGCGATCCTGTTCCAGATCTCTTACTAATATTGTATCGTATCCATCTTCATACAGGCGGTATGCAAGCCTAGTACCGTCAGGAGATATGCTGGGCGAGGTCCTCACGGGATCTGCAAAGAGAACCTCCCTGGGTATCAGGTCTGCTTCTCCTTGATCAGCCTCGCCCTTTTGATCCGTTTTATAATCTTCTATTTTTTCTGCGTGGTTACCGGAGTCTATTTCATCGACTCTAACGGGTAATATGCCATTTTCACCGACGCAGGACGACATTACCAAAGTCAAAACAACCAGAATTAATGCTATGGATCGCAGCCTAAAAAATTTCATGGGGCGTCTCCTCTCGGATCTATATTGCTTAAATCATTGCTACAACCTCTTTCGCTTATCCCCCTTACGAGCCTTTAGCAGCTGGGTTGTAAAGCCCGGGGCCTCATCTTCAGGGTCCTTCGACGTTCCCTCATGGACGTTTTTACCAGCCGTTTTTGGGGATCTTCTCTCCTTTTCTATCCCCGGCTCAGTAGCCCTTTGACCTCTTGCCTTTTGATTTTCTCCCCTGACTATCCTTCCCCCATGACCCTGGTCTTTTGCTGCCTTATCCCCCGCGAGTTTAAAATGTTTTCCTATTAGATCCGCTATATTAAGCCTTCTCATGGCTATATCTAAAACAAATAAAAGTAAGGCTATGGGGAGCAGCCATGGCCAGATCCCCGTTTGGGTCCATACCGGCTCTGGGTCCTCCCTGAAAATCTCTTCCGGATTATCTATTATCCTTCCCCCAGTCTGTGCGACGATCTCCTTTAAAAAATCTATGGAACCGGACTGCCTGAGATCATATTCGGGGGAATAGTTAACCGCCAAACCCGCCTCTAAAGTATTTACTATTTTACCGCCTTTACTATGCCGGGTATTCACTATATATACCCCGGGCATTGTTATACCAAAATTACCCTCGTACTTTCCCGGCCGGGTTACTTCAAGGGGCACTATGGTTTCCTTACCTTTTGGACCAATAATTATAGCCTCCCCATCCAAGTCTTCTTTCATATTGTGATCCAGCTTCACCGATATTTGTCCCTGATTACCATGCAACGATGTCTCTATGAACCCTTGGGAATCATCACCAAAGGGTAGAATCCTGGATATCACTCCCAGCCAGAATTCCTCCGTTTGATCCCAACTGAGCCAATTCTTTGTCCATGCCCCCCGGATATCGCTGGTCCAGGCTACCACCCTTCCAAGCCCATATTGCCACTCGGCCAATATAGGGTCCATGGTATCGCTTGATAGAGCCATGGTGGCTGTATTCTTTGAAAGCGTAGTGATATATCCGTCAAGGGGCGGAAAACCCTCTTTAAAGCCGCTTATAATCGGGGAATGTTCGGTTATAGTAGGGAAAAATGTACGATTTTGTATATAGCTCTGGCTGGCCATACGGGTTTCCTTGGTAAATATCTTGGGGATATCGGCGAATTCGTCAGTAAAATAATACCGCCCACCCCCGCTTTTCGCCAATTCTTCCAATAGGAATTGATCCGCATCCTGGCCTACGGCCACGGCAGAAAGGGTTATCCCCTCTTTTTTCATTTTATCCAACATCCCGTCATAATCTCCGGGCATGGATTGGCCGTCGGTCATCAATATAACATGCTTTAGCTTTGTATTGAGTCCTCTTAAGGATTCGTAAGCCAGGGATAACCCGGGATATATATTGGTCCCGCCCATAGCGGGTATGGAGAGAATTTTCTCATGGATCCCATCCAGATCCTCGGGGTGCTGAGTATTTACTACCCAAAGCGCCTCGCTATCGAAGGCTACCACTCCTACATAGTCCATGGTTCTTAGGCTTTCTGTAGATCTTATAGCCGCTTCCTTTGCCATATCCATCTTGGAAATACCGTATTGCCCGTCGGCCATACTCCCGGATTTATCTATAACCAACACCAGCCCAAGATCCGGGACCTCGGCCTTATGGTTCAAATCGAGATCCACCGGCAACATCTCAGCCAGTTGGGTATCCATATATCCGCCAAGAGCATAGCTGTTATCCCCACCTGTAAATAGGATTCCCCGCCCAAGGCTTTTTGCATAGACGTCAAGGATATTTATTTTTTCCTCGCCAAGATCATCGGCGGAAACGTTACATAGTATAGTCCCCTGGAACTTTCTTAACTCCTCCAATTCCTTTGGGAGAGAAGATGGATCATAAATCTTGTAGTTCATCCCCGCAGATTCTAAAATTCCTGCAAGCTCCCTTCCATCGCCCTCCTGTCCTTCTACCAAGGCCAAAATTGGAATCCCTTGCACCTCAGTGTATGTGACTATCCTGTTGTTTTGCTTTATACTATCTCGCTTTACATCCAATTCCGCCTCATAGGTCTTAATCCCGCCCTCTAGAGCGGTATCCTTGAAGATAAATCGGTTTTCACCCTTTAAGATCTCTATCCCTTGTTCTCCAACCAGGCTGCGGTTTGCATATAGCCTAATATTTCCATCGGTGTTTATCGTACTGTCTATGGTAATAGTTATGTCATAGGCCTCGCCTTCGTAGAGCTTCGTCGGTACGTCTAAAGAAGAGATCTGTACTTCAGCGCCGGGTTCCGTATCAAAAAAGACCCCATCTATGCGGATCCCTTGGTGGGAAAGGCTTTTAGCCCTTTGGATGGCTTCGCCCATGTTTTCGTTGCCGTCGGTCAAAAGCAGCACACGCTTTTGGGTATCATCGGGCATCAAGGCGCTGGCCATCTGAAGTCCGGAACCTATATCCGTATAATTGGGATCCGGGATGGTTTCAAGTCCATGGAAGATCATATCAAAGCTTAGGGGCTGCTCTACAAAGGTGTCCTTTCCGAAGGTAATAATCCCCGTTTGATATTTAGCCGGCTTATTCTCCATGGATCTGCGCATAAAATCGGCCATGGATCCCCTTACTTCCCTCGTGCTGTTCGATAGATCCACCGCAAAGATAAGAGTTGTTTTGTCCGAGTATTTTTTTATACTGAATCCCGCCAAGGATAAAATCAATAACAAAACTATTATGAACCTTAACACAAGAGAATATTTTTCCCCCGTCCTTTTTATCCTGCTATTTTTGACGTAGCCCCAAAGAATAAAAACGCATGATGGGACAGCCAGCAGCAAGATCCACGGATTTCCAAAGCTAATACCCACGCTGATACACCCACCATTCTGCAAGGATCAAAATCAATACCGCCCAGATAAAATAATGCCAAACGCTTTTACCCGTAGAAAGCCTTAATCTGTCATCCGTCTGTATTTTTGTTTCAGTGCTCGGCTGGTCAATGAGCCTTAAATCCGATTCTTTTAAAGTCGGTATGTGCACAGTAAAATATCCTTCTATATCCTTTTCGTCTATTCTTTGTCTAACCTTGTACACACCCACTTCTTGGGTTTCGCTAAAAGGCGGGATAGGAAACGGCGGGCCTACATCCATGGTTAATCCGTAGGGGTTCTCTACCGTTACCTTTTGGGCATGGGGAAATGGGTTGATCTCCACCTCGTCCCCCGCGAATCTTTCGGCATCGTAGTCAACTATCTGGGGGAGCATCCACCCCAATAGATTCTGCATAAGGATTGGAAAATCAGACTTTAGGGGCAGATCACTTTTATGAATCTCAAAGGGAAAGATTGCAATCCTTTGGTTCTCCAATTGCCCAACCATCATTATAGGGCGCTGCTTTTCATCCTCCAACACCATTTCGGCCCAGGGGGGCTTTTCTAATATCCTGGCCTCGGCTATGTGAAAATCCTCAGGGGTAATATAGTTTACCAAATCCCTGTAAGAGGTTCTGCTATTTAGCCTGATAGCCCCCGGATTAAATATATCACCTATATTTAAAATATCACCGGTACCCACCGGGTTAAAGAGTATTACGCTGCCATCTTCAGGTAATTCCGGCGGCGTGTACCCATCATAGACATATAGGTCGTATCCGCCAATATCCCGGGCCCCATCAAGGGTGGTCTTATCAAGTTCCAGGTCCCCTCTAAGACCTATGGCCTTCTCCAGAAATGTATTTCTGGTAGTAACCAGCAAAACCCTATTGACAGAAGGCGGACTTAGTATAGCCCAGGCCCTGTTATCCGCCATAAGATCATCTTCATCCAAGATATGAATCTCTATCCTCTGGGCTTTTGTGGGTATATTATCCCAATAGATGTTTTTAGTCTCACCCTCAGATAAGCTGACCTCTTTAACATCTATCAATCTGCCGTCTGCCAAGCATTCCACTGAAACCATAGAATCGGATCCATAGTTTGTAATGGCGGATAGAATTATAGGCGTATTTGAATCATAGCTGTAGGTTACGGATTGTACTGCTCTGTTTTGACCGTTATCGTTATAGATTATGGTATTGTAAGGGTTATCCTCATTATCCCCTGCCTTATGATATTGATCGGAATAGAGATATATGCCAGAATTTGGTTCTTCCTTGGCGAGGGCCCTGACGAACTCAAAGGCTTCCACCATGTTGGCGAATCCGTTGGTCTCTTTGATCTGGCCCAGTTTTGCCTTAAGGGTAGCCTTATCGGAGACTTGATTTGCGAGAATTCTTGCCCGATCCGATGCCTCAACTAGGGTCATGCGCTGGTGGGGTAACATTCCGTCTATAAGTTTTTCTATGTCACTTTTGGCCCTTTGAAACCGGCTGGGCTTTATATCTGTGGCCTGCATACTGGCGGATGAATCAAGGATTATGATATAATCGTCTTTTTCTTCTCTGCTATATAAAAAGGGCTGGGATATACCCAATGAAAAAAGGACCAAGGCCATAAGCTGAAGAATCAAAAGGATATTTGCCCTGAGTCTTTGCCATGGCACACTGGCCTGAAGATTTTGCATGGTCCTCTCCCAAAGAAATGTGCTGGATACCATCATCTCTTGGTTCTGCTGCTTTAATAGGTATAATATTATTATGCCGGGGATGGATATGAAAAATAAAAATCCCCAAGGATTTAAAAACTTCACGAACTGATTACCCCCATCTTGACCAAGTTATCAAAAACAATGCCCTCTATACCGGTACCGCTGTTGATAGGAACATAGTGCACACCCCTATTATAACAAAATTCTCTGACATCCCGTAAAAAACCGTCAAGTGTATCCCTATAGGCCCTCATAACCTGCTGCGTAACATTAATATCCCTATAGTTTTGGTCTTCCTTGTCAACTAGCCTTATATTGCCGTCCCATGGCGGGTCTAATTCTTCAGGTGAGAGGATATGGATTAAGCTGATCTCCTGCTTTTGATATTGCAGATACTTTATCCCCTCTTCATAACCGTCTTGCGAAAACAGATCCGATAGGATTATGGTCGTGCCCCCACGGCTGCCTATGGATTGACACATCTTTATAGCAGTATTTAAGGACGTTCTGCCGCCAAAAGGGATCTCCTCAATAAATTTAAGTGCTTTCCAAAAACCTTGTTTTCCCGTGAAGTATGGGAGCCGGTCTTCTACCTTGTCATTGATACACAATAAGCCCACCCGATCCAAGGTATTAAGGCCCAGATAACAAAATATTCCCGCCAGCTGCTTGGCCAAAAACCCCTTGTTTGGATCCCCAAAGTCCATTGATCCGCTACAGTCTAAGATGATAGTGATCTGAGATTGCTGTTCTTCCATAAAGAGCTTGATAAAAAGCCGTTCGAATCTGGCATAGGCATTCCAGTCAATCCTTCTAAAATCATCGCCGGGAGTATACTCCTTAAAATCAGAAAACTCTACGGAGTCTCCCTTGAGGTTGGATTTTCTTTGCCCGCCTGTACTGCCCTTAACCGCCATTTTACTTGCCAAGGACAATCTATTGAGTTTGTTTAAAAAGTCTTGATCAAAGGGGGTTTTCTTCATTTTTGTTCATCCCCTTTCTATTCGCCAAGTTCCCCGATAATTTCCTCCAGTACATTATCCGGATTTCTACCCTCTGCTATGCCTTCAAAATTTAAGATTATCCTATGCCTCAAGGCAGGATACGCCACATACCTAATGTCATCAAAGGATACATTATACCTACCCTCCATTAGGGCTCTTATTCGGGCTGCGCTTATAATGGCCTGAGCACCCCTAGGGCTTGAACCATAGCGCACATATTTTTGTGCGGCGGTCGATGCGTTTTCGCCCTCGGGTTGGGTAGCTAACACCAGCCTCAGGGCATAGTTTTGTACCCCTTTTGCTATAGGGACCTGTTGGGCTATGCTTCTAAGCTGTAATATAGTCTCATCTTGGGCTACCTTATCCGCCTTTTTCTCTTCACCCATGGTGGTGAGATTTACTATACCGTCTAATTCATCTAGTGAAGGAAACTTGACCATCAGCTTAAAGAAAAACCTGTCCAGCTGGGCTTCCGGGAGGGGATAGGTGCCCTCTTGCTCTAATGGGTTTTGGGTAGCCAACACAAAATACGGTTGTGGAAGTTTTCTGGTATCCCGGCCTACCGTTACCGTATGCTCCTGCATGGCCTCCAATAATGCGCTCTGGGTCTTGGGGGTAGCACGGTTTATCTCATCGGCCAATACGATATTTCCAAATATGGGACCCGGCTGAAATTCAAATCTACTGTTACCGTCTCTATCCCTGGCTATAATATTGGTTCCCACCACATCAGCGGGCATCAAATCCGGCGTAAATTGTATCCGGCTAAATTCCAAGTCCAATACGTTACCTATAGTTCTGACGAGACGGGTTTTACCAAGGCCGGGCACTCCTTCGAGGAGGGCATTTCCGCCCGCTATTATGGTCATAAGGGTTTGCCTAATAATCTCTTTTTGGCCTATCATCTCCCGGCCGATTTCCTTCTCTATCGCCTCAACCTGCCGGGCAAAGGACTTTATTGTATCCTGAGTTATTTCCATTGTATTCTCCCCCCAAATTATGTTTACGAAGACCCTGATATCAATCTATTGCGCTAGTTCTTTACCAAGATAATGAGCTATTGAAAAGCGGATGACTTCATTGATTGGGCTTAGAAAACTTGGCTTATGGAATGCAGAAAAGCCGTAGCTTAAGGCAGGACGCCGGATTGGAAGCGATAGGCTTTTCAAGCGGATATTATTCCAGGGCGGTAAAATAGGACTTTATCCATTCTCTCATATTGGGCGGTATACTCATCCGTTCAATATTTCGCATCGCCTGATTCTTGTATTCACCAAATACCTCATCGTAAGGTACAAAGCCGTCAAAGTCCCCCAATCCTTGGCCTGTTTCTATCTGTTGCCCGGAGCCCTGTTCATTTATATTGCCTTTAACCTGACTTACCTCTCCGCCGTCCCCCAGCCTCTTTGGATCCAATATTCGCTCATATTCCGGATGGGCAGTGCCTATACCCGCCCCCTGGCCACCCCCGGCTGAATTGCTATCTGAACCGCCCTGACCACCTTGACCCTGTCCGCTTTGATTACCCTGTCCTTGCTGTCCGCTTTGGCTGCCCTGTCCTTGCTGTCCGCTTTGGCTGCCCTGGCCTTGCTGTCCGCCTTGGCTTCCTTGTCCCTGACCCGGTTCTTCTATGTTGCCCTGACTATTCCCCTGGTCTGCATTTGAATTACCACTATCGCCTTCTTGATTATCCGGTCCATTTGATTGAGCGAGCTGGGATTTATCGATATCAACACTGCCCGCCTTTGATATCTTATTTTTCATATCCTGCAAGGCATACATGAGGTCCTGTGTTTCGCTTAATGGGCCCCCTGCCAAATCCATAAGTAAGTCTTCCAAAACCCCCAATTCCTCGGCCAAATCCATAGTATCTTTATCCAGGTTTTTTCCTATATCCCCAGCTAATTCCATAAGCCGGTCTTGGATTTTACCCTTTCCGAGTTTATCGGCCATCTGCTCCAGCGCATCTTTAACGGCATCCATTGCGTCTTTATCCATACCGCCATTTTTAGCCAATTCCTGAAGGCGCCCCATTTCTTCCTTTATACCCTCGGTGTCCATCTCCTTTATTTGCTCGCCTAAGGATTTTAAGGCCTCCTGCCTCGACAGCCCCTCTCCCAGATCCGCCATCTCCTGCCTTTTGGTTTCCTTGGCCAGCTCTATAATCTCTTCCTGAGTTTTAGATATCTCTTTTAAGGCCTCGCGGTGGTCCCTAGTCTTTTTTAGTTTATCGGTTAGCCGAGCCAGAAGCTTTTTAATCTCTTCCCGTTCCTTAGGGGTTAATCCGGCTTCCATGGCCAATTCTTTGTTGCTTTCATCCTCTAATCTTTTAAGCTGCTCTTCTATGACTTTTTCGGCGTGTAACCTTTTCTTTATTATCCCATCCTGGGGATTGGGAATAAAAAAACCAGACATCAATAACATTAGAAGGCCCATCGCTATAAGGCTGCTCTTCTTTGATGTAGTAATGTCGATGTTTTTAGGATCGAAGGCCTTTAGCCTGTTTAAGGTATCATGCCTTTGGGCCTTTGCGAATTGGTCATCCCTATGGCTTAATTCATAGGCTGTAGTAATTCGTTCCTCAAACCCCAACTTGTCTGCTTTTTTAGTCATCTTAGAAATAGAAGGTCTTGTAACCCATGAGACGAGAAATGTTATGGCCATAACAATCCCACCTGTATAGGCCATGATACTCTTAATATGAATAATGGGGATAAGGAAGGACACCCCCATCCACAGGATACCTTGCCCAATGGCAGCTATTGATCCCCAGATAACACCGTGAATTAAATGCTGGGCCGTAAGCCGCCTTCTAATAGGCCCAAAGGCCCTATGGATTTTAGAATCAACACCTCTAGACATTGGTACTCTTCCCCCCTTTTGAGAACATGAGTTACTTTGATATATTCGCCAAATGCTTTTTCCTAAAACCCCTGCGAACCGGTTTTATCTTCCATGCGCTAATAGTCAACAAGGTCCCTGCCGCAGACAGCATGATAACAGCATTTCTAATCCATAGGCTCCATTGGCTCCATGACCATCCATTTATCATGCCCCCTGTATTGGGGTTTGACGTGCCATAATACCCCATCCCGAACATCATTGAGAGTACGCCTGCCACCCCCAGGTTCCCCCCGCTTCCCGATTGCCTGGCCAGTATGTCCGCCAGTCCCGTTACAGGATTTAAATAGAATACGAAAGGGGTATAAGAATCTAAGGTCATTCCGCTGACGCTGCTACTATTATAGTAGTAGGATTGGAGCATAGTCGCCCCAATTATCGCAGTTAATATGCCCAAAACAAAGATAGTCAGATATGATATTACGGTAGAAGTAACGGTCTTTTTAAACAGTACAGAGCAAAACATGCCTATGCTCCCAATGGCAAAGGCGGTAATCATATAGAAAGCGAACAACACGACAATATCCCCGGGAGTTACCCCGCCAAAAAGCAGCGCTAAACTGAATATGGGAATCGAAGATATTATAAGGAGAAATATAAAGCTCATAGAGGAGATTAGCTTTCCCATGACGATGCCGGTGGGCGACATCTTGGTACATAACAACAGATCTAAAGTCTGTTTTTCACGTTCGCCGCTTATACTTCCCGCCGTCTGGGCGGGAGTAATCAGCACTATAAGGGCGAACTGGAGTATCGCCAAGGTAGTATATATCTGAAGTCCGATAGAATTATTAACATCAAAGGTATTTCCGTAGCCATAGGTATTATCAAAGGTCAAGTTGAAAAAGAGATAGCTGATCAACAGCATTATTCCAAGATAAACCGTCACCGCCGCGGCAGTCCGCCATCCCCTCATCTTTATTTTTAACTCACTTACCATAACGGGATTATAAAGCCATTTCTTCACCCTTGGTCACCTCCATAAATATCTGTTCCAAATTACCGTCTGCCTTGCCAAAGGAAAGAATAGGTAGCTCTTGATTGACTAAAATTCTCAACAGCTTCCAGAGATCTTGATCCTCCCCGCTGTAGGTTACTTCTAGGGAGTTTCCTTCTTGAATTATTTCCTCGACTAAGGGCTGCTCCTTGAGTAGGTTAATCGCCTCTTCCAATCTATCCATAAACTTCAAACGTATTATAGTCCTTCCCGAAATTCTTCTCATGATATCTTCTACACTGCCGTCTATAACCATTTTCCCGTTTTCTATAATTCCTATGGTGTCGCACATTTCTGCCAGTTCCGAAAGGATGTGGGAGCTTATAAGTATGGTCTTGTTCATTCCCTTTAGCTCCTTTAATATCCCCTTTATCTCAATTCTGGCCCTAGGGTCAAGGCCTGATGCCGGTTCATCCAACACCAGGAGTTCGGGATTGTGGATTAGGCTCCTAGCCAGGCATAACCTCTGCTTCATTCCACGAGAGAGGGTATCCACATAGCTATCTTTTTTATGACCTAAGTCTACTAATTCCAACAGCTCGCCGGCTGCCTTCTGCCTTTCCTTATAGGGCATCCCATAACTACTTCCATAAAAGTCCATGTATTCATGGACTTTAAGGTTATCATAAACCCCAAAGAAGTCCGGCATATAGCCGATCCTTTCCCTTACCTTTAGGGGTTCTCTTACTACATCCATACCCTCTACTTCAACAGTCCCGGAGGTGGGCTGCATCAAGGTTGCTATTATCTTTATGGTAGTGGTCTTTCCGGCACCGTTAGGGCCTACAAACCCAAATATGCTGCCGGATTCAATCTTTAAGTTGACCTGGTCTACCGCCGTAAATTTACCATATCTTTTTACCAAATCCTTAATAACCAGCATTAACGCTTCCTCCCCTCAATGATTAGGGTAGGGGCTTCAAAGGAGATGTACTCCCTCGGTCTTCCCTCTATTTTAATGAGCATTTTCCCTTCGTCGTCTATAAATCTGGATATGGAGTCGGGGCTTATAATAATAGCCCCCCTGGCCTTATGGTAGGTAATGCTATCGTCTTCATCCATATAATCCCCCTCCCCTGCGTCGAGGGGAGATAGACCGATGGGATCGCCATAGGGTCTTGCAACCACCTCTATCTTGGTTAATTCCAAGTCCATATAGGGAGTCATATCAAATTCGAAGACTCCTTTACCCCGGTCCAAATAAAAAATCGAATCGTCGGAATGAATCATATCGGATAATTCCTTTTTAAGAATCCCCTTTACATAACCCGGAGGTATGCCGACTTGGCCATCTCTTTCATAGACGATATCAAAACCGGACAAAACCACACCGGTATTTTGTGGGGTAACCGGTCCTGAACCAACTACCGTAATCTTTTCTTCCAAATCATAATCGCAAAATCCCAACAGGTTGATAAAGTCGTTATGCAATAAATCGTTGCCGTCATATTTCATTATGAGCCCCTCGACAAAGTTTCGCTTTGCCCACCTACTCCGTTCCTCATCGCTGGGCTGCCTGCTTCCCGAATTGGGGTATGGAAATAGGCTGTCGATCATCATATACAGGTCGTTATGCCCGTAACCAGATTGCGTGCTTGGGCTGGAAACTGATAGATTGACTTCCACCTCAACGCCGGGAATTAGGTTTCCTATCTTTTCAAAATCTCCCGCTAAGGTATATATAGCCGAATCCTCTATAAGGAAGGAAGTGTTATTAATAATTGTACCCTTAACCTTGCCATCCTTATAATACAGATCCCCTTTTATATCGCCCAAGTTCTCTTTGAAGCCCCTGTACATAAGGGTACGCATAGTCCATACATTGGAATCATAAAGAGTAATGGAGGAGGGATTACCCTGGGAAACCTTGGCTTTTATAATTCCCCCATGGCTGCTCGGAAAGCTAGAACCGTATGCATAGCCCATATCACCTTCCCCATAGGGTGTCATGAGGACATCCCCATCTATACTGATGTTATAATCCCCTCTTTTAGGTATGAAAACTCCTACATAGGTATCTATTGTGGCGGTATTCTCCCTTGCGCTGATGGTGGAAATAGTGTTTATTATGACCTCGCTACCCTTTTGTGAATAGCCAATCCCGTATATACCAATCGAAAACAATATCACAAAACCCGGGATGGTAAACCACATCCATTCCCTTTTATCTAATTTTTTTAAAATGATATAGTTAATAGGTCCTACCACAAGGAGATATCCCAAAAGAATAATTAAGAGATTGGTAAAGGGGGGTAGATCCAGGGCTTTAATGGAACTCAACGCCTCCCTGATACCGTAGTTATACCCATATCCATAAGGTTGATAACCGCTAGACGACAAATCAGGACCCTTGAGCGTCGCTATAACGCTAGGTTTTAGGTTATTCGTGAGCACCCTCTCCCAAAATGTTTTATTGCCTTCCCAGCTTGTAAAAGGCTCTAATCCTAAATCAAATCCCGCAATAAAGATATTGCCTCTACCCGAGTTCAATCCCCATATTATTGCCTGTCCACCATCCTCCATAAGTGTCTTGCTGTCTTGGAGAGAAAGCCCTGCTAAATCCAAGCTCATATTCCCTATTCCCTCAATAGGTTCTGATTTAATAGTGTTGCCAATCTGGCCATCGACAATAGTCGGCTTAAGGCCTGATAAGGTTTTAGAAGCATTAGAACCGGTCCCGATAATGAGGATACCCCCATTATTTACCCACTGGCCCAGCACTTGCTGCTGCTCCTGTGTGAATACCGCGGTATCGGCGTTATTTATTACTATCATAGCAAAGTTTTCCATGACTTCAGGGCGATGGGGTATCTCGTCTTTGTTTATTAGAACCGTTTCATGGTTTGCAAATACGCTGTCGCCACCTAAAGTGCGCCACCAGTATCCAAGTGCCGGCTTATCATCGGTTATCACGCCCATAAGGTATTTATTTAAGGTCATAGGTTTTAAAGACTTTAATTCCAAGGATTTTAAGGTTTTATTCTTTTGCTTTAGATCAATTTTAAACTTTCTCTGGGTTGTATTGATCTGTGCATACAGCATAAAACGTTTTTTCGAATTCTTAGCTATTACCGCAGCTCTTGAATAGGTTATGGCCGTACCTTGATCCTGATTGACTAATACCTCCAGATCCCCATGGATATCCTGACCTAAATTTTCTATTTCAATAACGATGGGGGTCCATGAACCTACCCGGTAATGATTATCAAATCCGATTTTAGCCTCTATAATTATATCTTCCCTTTGGGACTGGTCTTCTTCACCTTCTGCCAATATTCCCATAGGGATTATCGTTAAAACAATCATTAAGATACAAACAAGAATTATTCCTCTGTTATTCACGTCCCATACCCACCTTCTACGTATAGTATACCAGACTCCGTCTATCTGACATTAGATAGCATAACACATTATTCAATACCCATATCATATCATCTTTCGAGTATGGTAAAAAGAAAAAACAAATGACAAGTTCTTAACTTTTCCTTAATATTCCGATTATAGAGGGGGCTTCCAGAAATCTATCATTCAATATTTCAATCTATAGCACGAAGGATTTAAGTCTTTATAACCTTAATTGACCAGTTGATGGTTTTATTGCATCAAGGTTTTATCCCCGACCCTCAAAGGGAAAACTGCGATTAGGGTATGAATATTATAGGTGCAATTTTGGCTTAATTATTTGGATTTTGCGGAGCTATACAAAAATAGTTTCAAAATTTCTACTATAAATAAAGGCGCTATGGATAATGCCCCTACTATTAACCAC
>DASRNX010000053.1:0-23102 GCA_035647175.1 Clostridia bacterium
CGACAACAGGAGGTGAAGATATTGCCCACAAATAGTAATGAAAAAGTAGTTGCAGCAGCTAGGGATGCACTTAACAACATGAAATTTGAGATTGCCAATGAAATAGGTATTAACTTGAAACCAGGGTATAACGGGGATTTAACTTCAAGACAGGTAGGGCATATAGGCGGCCAGATGACAAGGAGAATGGTCGCGATGGCTCAGCAACAGATGAGCGGTCAATAATAAATATTGATAATAATTAAAAGGAACGGGTAGATTATCCGTTCCTTTTAATGTTGGGTCCATTAGTTGTCCAACATTTTTCTATAATACTTGTTACACATTTTTATCTATGATAAAATGATAACTAACCTTGGGGGTATTAGCATGTAATAATTAGGGGGAAATTTTTTGCGCATAATAGCCGGACAATCAAAGGGCATGTCACTTATGGCTGTGAAAGGGAGAAACACAAGGCCTACCTCGGAAAAGGTGAAGGAATCTATATTCAACATTATACAGGATAGGATCCTGGATAGTGTGGTGTTGGACCTTTTTGCCGGTACCGGGAATTTGGGTTTTGAAGCCCTCAGCAGGGGTGCAAAAAAAGCGTTCTTTATCGATAGAGATATAGCAGCCGTGGGAACCATTAAAATGAATTGTCGGAATCTAGGTTATGAGAAACAGTCCGAGATATTTAGAAGTGATGCTTTAGTATCATTGACTGGTATAGCCAAACGTGATATTCTTTTTGATATAATCTTTGCAGATCCGCCGTATCATTACGGGTGTGAGGACACCTTATTATCCGCTATAGACGAATTTGGAATTCTATGCAAATATGGTATTGTTATCATAGAACATGATGCTAAATCCCCATTACCTGATAGGGTCTCCAATCTCTACTGCTCTGACAGAAGAAAATATGGTGGGACCGGAATCAGTTTTTATAGGAAAGGATGAGGCATACATGAAAATAGGTGTGTATCCCGGCAGTTTTGATCCGGTGACTGAGGGACACTTGGACGTTATTAGACGGTCAGCCAAGATATTTGATAAGGTTGTAGTGGCGATTGCCAGAAATTATAGCAAAAAACCTCTCTTTACGGCAGAGGAAAGGATGGGACTGATCCAAAGATCCCTTAATGATATCTCCAATGTAGAGGTTGACAGCTTCGAAGGCTTGTTAATGGACTACGTACATAGCAAAAATGCTCAGGTAATCATAAAGGGATTGCGGGCTATATCGGATTTTGAATATGAATTCCAGATGGCGCTGATGAACAGAAAGCTGGATTCTAGAGTAGAAACAATTTTTATGATGACCAGTTATAAATATTCTTTCTTGAGTTCCAGCATGGTCAAAGAGGTCGCTAGCCTAGGCGGATGTATAACCGGTTTAGTCCCGGACCATATAATACCTGATATTTTTCGGAAATTAAATCAATAAAAAGATGGGGGGATTATCCATGAATATCCTTAGTTTGTTGGATGTGTTAGAGGATGAATTGGATAGGGGAACAAGCATACCCTTTGGGAATAGGGTACTTATAAATAAGGGGAAATGCCTGGAAATTATAAAGGATATTAGACTGAATATGCCGGAGGAGATCAAGCAGGCTGAATGGATCAAGATGGAAAGGCAGAAGATCCTTGTAGATGCCCAGAAAGAATCCGAGGCAATTATACGGGACGCCGAAGGGCAGATAGAGTCTTTGATAGAAGAAAATGAAATTACCCAAAGGGCCTACCAACAGGCGCGAGAGATCATGGAAAGCTGCCAGGATAACGCCAAAGAAATTCGTTTAGGGACCAGGGAATACGCAGATAACCTGCTGGAAGAGGTAGAAAGCTATCTGATTGAGCAGCTGGATGTTCTCAAAAGAAATCGTCAGGAATTGGACTCCATGAAATAAGGTATCTGTTTGATGACCGGCCGGGTATATTATCGGCCCTTACTTCCAATGGATCTTATAATAACCACTAATAGAAATGTGGCTATGAGTATAAACACGGCTGATCCCAGCATATATATAGACGCAATAAAACTACTGCGTACCGTCGTATTGAAAAGATACACGGGGCTGCTGAAGGTTGCAACGGTTTCGATTCTATAAAACGCCAGTATGGTGTATGTAATAATGGCTGAAAAAAAGCCGTGGAGCAGTTTTGATAAAAGATAGATTCCCGTGGAAAAATCGCTGTTTGCCAAAAAGCTGATAGCTTGGCTATGGATAGAGAATCCGCCCCAGCCTATTATAAGCGATGCGGCTATCAACTTGCTGTTAAAAGGGAGGAAGGTTTCCCCTAATAATTGGCAACCCGTGGTGATCTCCAAGGTCCCGGCTATTATAGGTTTTACTAATTGGAGGAAACCCGGGTATATAGAATCCCAACCGCCCAAATGATAGCCCGGTCCTCGGGTTAATCCATTTTGTATGAGCAAATTTATAATTACTGAAAACAATATTATAAATCCGCCTATGATAAGTTGCGCTTCCATGCAATTTTGAACCGATTCACCCAGAATTCTTCCGAAGGGCTTGTTGTCTTGGATATCGGCCTTTGCGTGATGCTTAAAAACGGATTCCCCGCTTCGGTTCGGAGTATATGCCCTTCCTTTCTCAAGGTTTCCTTTGCCATAAAATCGGAATAGGATGCCTAGGATTAGAGACCCCAGCAAGTGACTGACAGCGATGACCTTCCCAGCCTCCGGATTATTCAAAATCCCTATCCCCACTGCCCCGATCATAAACAACGGACCGGAATTGTTACAGAAAGCAAGCATACGTTGTCCCTCGTCTTTCGTAATTGACCCTTCCTTATATAAGGAGGCTATGAGTTTGGGTCCGGTGGGATATCCGGAGGTAATGCTCATTATCCATACAAAGGAACTGTGGCCTGGGCAATTAAAAATCGGTCTCATTATAGGGTTTAAGAGTGTAGATAACAGATCGACAACTCCCAGTTCTATCATGATCTCTGATACAATAAAAAAGGGAAGCAAGGCGGGCAATACTATATTTAGCCATGTATCAAGCCCTTTCAAAGAAGCAGAAAGTGATTGTTTTGGATAGGCTATTACGAGTATAATAATAACAAGGGATGCGAAGGCAAACATTGACTTTTGAAATAATTTATATTTTGAAGACAAGTTTGATTATCCCCCCTAAACGCTTGATACTAGTCTATTATATTTGGGGAGGGGGTTAATTATGAAGGATGACCCAAAAATTGGTTTGGCTTTAGGTGCGGGTGCCTCCAGGGGCCTGGCCCATATTGGAGTTTTGCAGGCGTTGGAAGAACATGGTGTCATCCCGGATCTGATAGCCGGGAGCAGTATCGGCGCTATAATCGGGGCCCTTTATGCCGCGGGTATTTCTCCAAAGATGTTGGAGGGTATATCAGAGAACTTGGATTTAAAGCCATATTATGATGTAGGTATACCGAGATTGGGCTTTATTAAAGGCGAAAAAATTGAGGAGCTCATTAGACTCCTTACTAAAGGAAAGACCTTTGATCAGCTTAGGATACCCCTTAGTATAACCGCTGTGGATTTAAAGACTAACCAAGGGGTGATATTAAACGAGGGGTTGGTCTATAAGGCAGTCAGGGCGAGCATCTCCATCCCCGGTATCTTTGTACCTGTATTCCACGGTGATCAGGTCCTAGTAGACGGGGGTTTATTGGAGCGCCTGCCGACCAAGGTGGTAAGACAGATGGGAGCCGACATTATTATAGGGGTGGATGTGGGGTTTAGGGGGCAGCACGATGATGCCACCAACATCCTAGGCATAATATTTCAATCTTTTGAAGTAATGGAATTGGCCATAGTAAACACCGGCTTTCATGAGGATGATATACATATCTATCCCGATCTGGCCGATATAAATCCATTATCCTTTGAGAGGGTAGGGGATTGTATCGAGGAGGGAAGAAGGGTAACCCTTGAGGCAATAGACGAGATTAAGGAAAGAATACGTTCATTTAAGACTAAACCATTACAAGGCCCCGGGTGAATTCTTGGCTGCCATGGCGGTTGTCTTGATCTGAAAACGCCAAGGCATAAAGATCCCCCGCAAGAATATCATATTGGAACATCCTATTCAGATCCTTGTCCCGAAATCTGTAATAGTTAGAAGCCCTAGAGATAATAGGCAATTTGGATGCTTTTTTAAGATCAGCCAAAAGGGAAGTAGATCCGGTATTAAAGCCGAGGATGCGCAGATAGCGGGGACCACCGCTCTTTTCAAAATAGGAGATATCATCCGTTTTTATTCCTAAAAGGCCATGAATCAGTATGCGCTGCAGCCTGGTATAGGTGTAGCGCCTTGTCTTGACCTGATTGAGAAAATCCTCTATGCTGCCACACTCCAAAGCATATTTTTTTATGCGATTTTCCAGCCCTTCCTCCACGTCCATCCAATCGGCTATTTCTTCGGTGTCTGATCGTCTCAGCAATCCCAACAGCAGTTGGGCTAGGGACTTAATGGATATGGGGCCGCGGCCCATATTAACGGCTTTCTGTAATATGTTAAGGGAAGATTTGGGCAGTGCGGCAGCGATGGATTCCCAACCCATACCGGAGTGTATAGCGCCGCGTATTGCAGTTGCGCTGGGAAACAATCCTTCCAGATCCGGGTTGTTATATGAGGCGCCTACCCTGGGGATTATAACGGGCGTCATGGGACTTTTTAGTGTCTTAAGGGCCTTTAGATACTCCAGAGCAAGGATAGAATTGGAACCACTGAAAATATTGTCAATTACCTCTGGTAATAAGGTCTCTGCAAGGTTGGTATCCGAAAAATATTCTTGCATGGCCCTCATGCGCGCAAGGGGAAAGGAAAGGCCTTTTTGCAGATTCGACCTTAAAAGTGTTTGAAATTCTGCGGGTTCATCAACCAATATCCCCGCAGCTAGATCCAATTCATATAGGTTATTATGTTCGCTGCCAAAGGCTATATGGGTAACCAAGCCGGTCTTATGCAGCAATTGTACTGCGCCGGAAGCGAAGATCTCCGCTGTTTGGGAGGCATACAGGGCAGGAAGTTCTAAAACCAAATGGATCCCATTTTCTAGGGCCATTTGTGTGCGGGCCCACTTATCAATAATGGCGGGTTCACCTCGCTGGGTGAAGTTACCTGACATTACGGCAATTGTAAAATCGGGTTCTACGGAATCTATGGCTTTTTGGAGATGATACAGATGTCCGTTATGGAAGGGGTTATATTCGGCTATTATGCCTAATACTTTATTCAAGGCTATCATTCCTTCATAATAATTGGGGGTTCTTATTTTTGCAGGTACACAAAAGTGATCCGCTTTTAAATCAGCCTCTAGAGTTTGATCCCGGGAATGTCCCATTAGGAATGGAATAGGTTCCGACTTTCCTATGGATGGTGACCCTAAAGAGACGGGGCACCGGGACTATAATTTCTGAGCCTGTTGAATATAATAATTATATATATTGGAGGCGTTTTATTCAAGGCAGTAATATAGATAAACAATGGATTAATTAAATTTATCGGCATGATAGTTGCAATGGGTCTGTGCAATATTACGGAGATAAATTTTATAGTTGAAGTTGATTAGTTGTTTATCTGTAGAATGCATTACAGATAAAGGTATTATTGAGATCTCGAATTTAATCATATATCATATAATTGAAATTGATTAGAGGATTTTGGCGTTTGATGTAGAATAGATAGATGGTTGGATACCACTTGGTATTCAGGCGAGTATCAAAAAATAAGACAGAGGAGTTTTTTAATGGGCGTAATAAGTGATATTATAAGGAAGGCAAAAGCTTGTAAAAAAACTATAGTATTACCTGAGAGTGACGATCTGCGGATGTTAGAAGCCGGTCAAAGGGTTGTAAGCAATGGGATAGCCGATATAGTATTGTTGGGTAACGAAGAGGCTATCAAGGAAAAAGCAGGTAGCATTGATTTATGTGGGATTACTATTATAGATCCTCTAAATTCTGTAAATGCCGACACTTATGCTAGGGAGTTGACGGAACTTAGAAAGCATAGGGGCATGACCTTGGATGAGGCGAAGGAGACTATAAAGGATCCCCTTTATTTTGGGTGCATGATGATCAAACTGGGAGATGCCGATGGTATGGTAGCCGGTGCTGTAAATAGTACTCCCGACGTATGGAGGCCGGTACTACAGATTATTAAGACTCGTCCCGGTATTTCTATAGCATCAAGTTGTTTTCTTATGGAAGTTCCTGATTGCCAATATGGCGAAAACGGTGTGTTTATCTACGCAGACTGCGGGCTCAATCCAGATCCCACAGCCGAGGGACTGGCAGCAATCGCTCTCAGCGCAGCAGAGTCGGCAAGGATTCTGGCCGATATGGAGCCAAGGGTAGCTATGTTGTCCTTTTCAACGATGGGCAGTGCAAGTCACGAATCCGTAGAAAAAGTTTCAAAGGCAACCAGGCTGGCCAGGGAAATGGCCCCTGACCTATTGATCGACGGTGAACTTCAGGTGGATGCCGCCTTGGATTCTATCATCGGGCAACAAAAATCCCCGGGAAGTCCCGTGGCAGGAAGAGCCAACGTGTTGGTTTTTCCAGATTTAGGGGCCGGGAATATAGCCTATAAGCTCACTGAGAGGTTGGCAAAGGCTACGGCGCTGGGACCTCTAAGCCAGGGATTGGCAAAACCGGTCAACGACTTATCCAGGGGATGCACAGTTGATGATATAGTCAATGTAGTTGCCATTACGGCTTTAGAGGCACAGAATTAAGGGAGGAGAGTTCAATATGAAGATACTAGTTATTAATGCCGGTAGTTCGTCGCTCAAATACCAGCTTATAAATATGAAGGATGAAAGCGTTTTAGCCAAGGGCAATATAGAAAGAATTGGTATGGCAGAGCCCCTGCTTAAGCATACCCCCCAGGGCAGGGATCCCATTGAAATTCATGGAGACTTTAAAGACCATGTAGCGGCTATAAAAAAAGTGATCGAGACCCTGGTCCATGATAAATATGGTGTGATAGAGGGTATGAGCGAAATAATCGCCGTCGGGCATAGGGTTGTTCATGGGGGCGAGAGTTTTTCAAGTTCGGTGGTCATTGACGATAAAGTAATGAAGGCCATAGAGGCAAATGTGGAGCTGGCTCCCCTTCATAACCCTGCTAACATAATGGGGATCAACGCCTGCAGGAATGTAATGCCGGATACGCCAATGGTGGCTGTTTTTGATACCGCATTTCACCAGACCATGCCCCAAAAGGCTTTTATGTACGCTATTCCCTACAATACTTATGAAGAATATGGGGTAAGGCGCTACGGCTTTCATGGGACTTCCCATAAATATGTATCCCTCAAGGCAGCGGAATTGCTAAAAAGGCCCATAGACTCCTTAAAGATAATCACTTGCCATTTGGGGAATGGATCCAGTATCGCGGCAGTTGACTGCGGGAAATCCATCGATACCAGTATGGGTTTTACTCCCTTAGAAGGACTTCCCATGGGCACCAGAAGCGGGAGCATAGATCCTGCTATCCTCAGCTATCTCATGGACAAAAGACAAATGACCTGTGAAGAAGTAAACGGGCTCTTAAATAAAGAATCAGGCATGCTGGGATTGTCAGGGGTCAGCAGCGACTTTAGAGATCTGCATAAGGCTGCGGCGGAAGGGAATATGAGGGCGCAGTTGGCTTTAGACGTTTTTAACTATGAAGTAAAGAAATATATTGGAGCCTACGCAGTAGCTATGGGCGGAGTGGATTGTATAGTATTTACTGCGGGAGTAGGGGAGAATACTCCAAAGGTAAGAACAAGAGCCTGTCAAGGATTAGAATTCATGGGCGTAAAGATAGACGAAGAACGGAATCAACTGGCACTGGGTAGGCTGGACAAGGATGGAGATATTAGTACGGAGGACTCCACTGTTAAGGTTTTGGTAGTACCTACCAATGAAGAGCTGATGATAGCCAGGGAAACCTTGGAAATCATCTAATGATTATTGCCCAGAAAGTACTTTAGTTGAACCCCGTATGCTATTAGCTGAATTTAATGAACTATACCGCCTTTGATAATTTCTTCATTTCAAGGCGTAAGGCATCCCAATAGTGGGCGTCCCAATAGAGGATATATTCCTTGACAAAATTAGGGGCAATCTATATAATTAATCCGTCCGTCTACGAAATAATGGAGTGATAGATATGGTTATAGATATTTCGGACATCTTGATGGAAGTAGGCTCATCCAAGGATTTTGATGGGGAAATAAGTATCGAGGATATCGTTTATCAAGGCGAGAATATCCGCTTTGACAAACCCCTCCGCATAGAGGGTACCGTAGTAAATGCTGATGAATTCATTATGCTAAGCGGCCACCTATATGGCTATGCAACCCTACAATGTGGTGTATGTACTGAACCATATGATTGCATCGCAGATTATGACTTGCAAGTAAACCTGAAGCCCCTGCCCGATGAAGAGGATCCGGATATTTATGTTTATGTAAACGATCTTATCCATTTAGATGATATCATTATTCGTGAATTTATTCTCAGATTGCCGACGCAGAGACGGTGCTCTGAAGAATGTAGAGGGCTTTGTCCATTTTGTGGTGTCAATTTAAACAGAGAAGAATGTCACTGTACGGATGAAGACCATCAAATCATAGATAGTAGGCTAGAGAAATTAAAAGACTTTTATGTAAACAGGGACAGGGAGGTGTAACAGCCATGGCGGTGCCAAAGAGAAGAACATCTAAAGCTAGAAGGAATAAGCGTAGGGCTAATTGGAAGGTTAGCTTGCCTGGAATGACAGAATGTCCACAATGTGGGACCATTAAACTTTCCCATAGGGTGTGCAGGGAATGCGGATTCTACAACAAAAAGCAAGTAATTTCCAATGAGGATTAATGGCTTAATACTTTGTTGCGTTATCTATGGAAAAACAATAAAGCATCGATTAAAAACTACCTTATGGGATTAGGGATCAGACCCCATCCACCTCGGGTAGTTTTTTGTTTTTCAAAAAGGTATTGCATAATAGTATTAAATATTATATACTACCATTAGTACCAGCTCCTAGTATAATGTTAAAATATCAGAAGCCACCGCCTGAGATATTTATGGGTGATAAACAGAATATACAAAAAGGTGATTAATAGATGATAAAAGGTGTTTTGCCTAAAAAAGAGCGCCAGCGACAATTGATTGAAGATTTGAACCTGGACCCCTTTATGACCGATGAGGAATTGAGCGAGCTCTTTAACGTCAGCATACAGACTATCAGACTGGATAGACTGGAACTCGGTATACCGGAACTGAGGGAGCGGATAAAAAATGTTGCGGAGCGCAACTACAGCAAGCTTAGATCCATTGAGGGCAAGGAAATAATTGGGGAATTGGTTGACGTCGAACTGGGTAAGAGTGGCATATCCATTCTAAATACCACCGACGATATGGTATTTCAACGCTCCAGGGTAGTAAGGGGACATTACATATTTGCCCAGGCGGAGTCCTTGGCCTTGGCTGTAATTGACGCTCGGGTAGCCCTGACAGGGGTAGCCAATATCAAGTATAAAATACCCATCTATGCCGGGGATAAGCTGGTGGCAAAAGCCGAAGTTGTTCGGCGACGAGGTAATAAGCATTTTGTTTGGGTAAAGATTAGGGTGAGGCAGGAAGAAGCCTTTAGGGGAAAATTCATCTTGGTTTCCATAGGTCCGGACGGGACAGATAATGAATCGGGAGGCAACGAATAATGAAGATAATAGTAGATGCTATGGGGGGAGATCATGCTCCCGCTGAAGTACTCAAGGGTTGTGTAGGTGCTGCCAGCGAATACCAGGTTCGTCTGACCCTAGTCGGCCGGGAGGATATAATAAAACAACAGTTGCAGGCTCTGGGGGCACCTTTGGAATCTTTTGAAATAGTCAATGCTAGTGAAGTCATAGAACCTGATGAAACCCCGGTGACGGCTATACGCCGTAAAAAAGATTCTTCTATGGTAAAGGCCTTTGAGATCCTAAGGCGGAACCCTGAGGGGGTATTTATATCAGCCGGCAGCACAGGTGCGCTGATGGCTGGGGGCCTGTTAAGGGTAGGCCGGATAAAGGGTATAAACAGACCCGCCCTGGCGCCTCTTATTCCCACAAAAGGAAAGCCGTTCCTTTTAATAGATGCTGGAGCCAACGCAGAATGCAAGCCTGAAAATTTGGTTCAGTTTGCTATAATGGGTTCGGTATATATGGAACAAGTTTTAAACAGAAGAAATCCCACAGTGGGCCTAGTGAATATAGGAAGCGAGGAAGGCAAGGGCAATGATCTGACCAAAGAAACCTACATACGCTTAAAGGAGCAGGGGAATATTAATTTTTTTGGGAATATAGAAGCTAGGGATATCCCGGCCGGAATAGTGGATATTGTCGTATGCGACGGCTTTACCGGCAATATCATTTTAAAGCTCACGGAAGGCCTAGCAACCAACTTATTTAGCATAATGAAAGAAGAATTTACAAAGGGATTTATTCCGAAAATAGGGGCTCTTTTATTAAAACCCAGCCTAAGGGGGTTAAAGGATTCTATGGACTATGCAGAACATGGAGGCGCCCCACTGCTTGGGATAAATGGGGGGATTATAAAGGCCCATGGCAGTTCCGATGCAAGGGCGATTAAAAATGCCATAAGACAGGGTAAACGGTTCATTGAGCAAAAGGTCTTGGATAATATTAAAAGCAAGATCATAGGTGACAACGAGGAGGTATAGCATGGGGACACTATTTCGTGGGGGTATCATCGGCACGGGTAGCTATGTTCCGGAAAACATAGTTACCAATAAGGATTTGGAAAAGATTGTAGACACTACTGATGAATGGATTGTGACGCGCACCGGCATTAGAGAGAGGCGCATATCCGATACAAATATGGCAACATCGGATATGGCTAAGATCGCAGCAACAAGAGCGATAGAAAATTCAGGGTTGACCCCAGGGGATATCGACCTTGTAATAGTAGCAACGGTGACCCCCGACAACAATGTACCTTCTACTGCCTGTATTGTCCAGCATGGTATCGGAGCGATAAACGCCGCTGCTCTTGATATGAACGCGGCTTGTTCTGGGTTTATTTACGGACTGGTAACGGCAAACCAGTTTATAGCTACGGGTATGTATAAAAACATTCTTCTTATTGGTGCGGAGAGCCTCAGCAAATTTACTGATTGGGATGACAGAAATACCTGTATCCTATTTGGGGACGGTGCAGGTGCGGCGGTAATAGGGAGGGTTGATGAGGGATACGGCATATTGTCCCAATATCTGGGTGCAGACGGAAGCGGCGGCGATCTGCTGAGGATAGAGGCGGGCGGATCGCGTAAGCCGGCATCGCTGGAGACCATAGAACAAAAACTCCACTACTTCTACATGGACGGGAGTGAAGTTTTTAAGTTTGCGGTTCGTATTATGGCCTCTGCATCCACGGAGGTTGTGAGGCTGGCAGGGCTTACCAATGACGACGTTGACCTTTTAGTACCGCACCAGGCCAACATCAGAATTATTGAAGCAGCCAGGAAGAGGTTGAGGCTGGACAAAGAAAGGGTCTTCGTAAACTTGGACCGATTGGGCAATATGTCTGCCGCTTCAATACCTGTGGCCTTGGACGAAGCGGCTAGGTCCGGTTTTACAAAAAAAGGCGACAATACTCTCATAGTGGGCTTTGGCGGGGGATTGACCTGGGCATCGGCGATGATGAAATGGGCATATTAAGGAGACGGATATGGATAGCTTAGCATTTGTTTTTCCCGGTCAAGGGGCACAATATGTGGGTATGGGCAAGGAGCTGTATGATAACTTCCATAGCGTGAAGGATTTGTTTCACAAGGCCGGGGATATCCTAGATGTGGATATTACAGATCTTTGCTTTAATGGGCCGGAAACGGAATTATTGAAAACGGAAAATACCCAGCCTGCGATACTCCTGGTAAGCATGGCTGCTATGACGGTACTTAGGGAACACGGATACAGCCCGAAAATGGCGGCGGGTCTGAGCCTGGGCGAATACGGAGCCCTGACAGCTGCAGGGGCATTAACTCTCGAAGACGCCCTCCCTTTGGTACGAATGAGGGGACAGTTCATGCAGCAGGCAGTCCCATTGGGTGTAGGGGCCATGGCTGCAATAATAGGCCTGGCGGCTGAAAAGGTTGAGGAATGTTGCAGACTGGCCCGGGATGAGGGAGAGGTCAATCCGGCAAATTATAATTGTCCGGGTCAAATAGTGGTATCCGGGCATAAGCCGGCTGTAGAAAAGGTCTGCGCCCTGGCAGAGGATTTGGGGGCAAAAAGGGCTTTGGTGCTCCCTGTAAGCGCACCTTTTCATTCTGTCCTTCTCAAACCGGCAGGGCAAAGGCTGGAGCAGGAGCTTGAAAAAGTGCGAATAGAATCACCTGTAATCCCTGTAGTATCCAATGTTCATGCCTCAGTCGAAAGCCGACCCGAAGGGATACGGGAAAACCTTGTGCTTCAAGTGAGCAGTCCTGTAAAATGGGAAGAGAGCGTCAGGTACATGATGGATCAAGGTATCGATACCTTTGTTGAAGTAGGTCCGGGAAGAGCACTCAACGGATTTTTGAAGAAGATATCTCGAGACATTCGGGGATATAATATAGAGGATATGGCATCGCTTGAAAAAACTTTGACGGGATTGGGGGCATAAACATGGATCTATCAGGAAAGGTCGCCCTTGTTACAGGGGCTTCCAGAGGGATTGGCAGGGCCATAGCCATAAGGCTTGCCCAATTGGGTGCCTCGGTGGGCATAAACTACTCATCAAATGCAGACGCTGCCGAAAAAGTAGTCAGAATCATAGAGGAAGGCGGCGGCAGAGCCATTGCCGTATCAGGGGATGTCTCCGATTCTGATTCGGTGGCCAAAGTTATAGCCCGGATTGACGAAGAGTGGGGAACATTGGATATTCTGGTGAACAATGCGGGTATCACCCGGGACGGACTTGTGATGAGGATGAAGGAAGAGGACTGGGACCGGGTTATGGATATCAATCTGAAGGGAATCTTTAATTGTACCAAAGCGGTCTCCAGGATAATGATGAAAAAACGCAGCGGCAAGATAATAAACATCTCATCGGTTATAGGGATAGCCGGCAATGCCGGGCAATCAAACTATGCTGCCGCTAAGGCGGGTATAATAGGATTTTCAAAGTCTGTGGCCAAAGAGTTGGCCTCGCGCAACGTACAGGTCAATGTGGTGGCCCCGGGATTTATCGATACCGATATGACCAGGGTGTTGTCCGGAGAAATAAGAGACGGCATTTTATCCAATATACCCCTCGGGAGGCTTGGAAGCCCGATGGATGTGGCTGATCTGGTAGCCTTTTTGGCATCAGATTGCAGTTCATACATTACAGGACAAGTAATAAATGTTGACGGTGGTATGATAATGTAATATCATACGATATATTATTCAGCTTTCTGATATTTGGAAGGCAATGCAGCTTTTCCTTGTAGTAAGGCCGAAAGCACTGAAGGGAGGTGTAATGCATGAGCTTCGATAAGATAAAGGAAATTATTGTTGAGCAACTGGGAGTAGAGGCAGATGAGGTTACCATGGAGGCATCATTTATTGATGATTTAGATGCGGACTCATTGGATATTGTTGAGCTTATAATGGCTTTGGAAGAAGAGTTTGATATGGAAATCCCTGATGAGGAAGCCGAAAAAATTTCAACCGTAGGCGATGTCATCAATTACATTAAGAGCCATTCATAAGGATTGAATCATGGCCGGGAGCCTTCTGTTTTGGGAGGCTCCAAATCTTCTGTCGGCTTGCTATATAGCTTGGTTTTGGATAGTTTCATATATGACCTACCGGCATTTGAATAAAATAATTATGTAGCAGGGATTTAGAATAGTTCGTATTACCGGGGCTATGCCTTGGGGTACCCGACAGCGTACATTTTGGTATTTTCTTATTGAAATTATATTAATACATTTTGATTTTTAATGCGATAGACTGCATGAGGGAGGTTTCTATGCCAAAAAGAGTGGTAATTACAGGATTAGGGGCTATAACCCCTCTGGGAAACGATGTGGACACCTTTTGGGATTCATTAAAGCAGGGTAAGAATGGAATCGGGAAGATCGACAGGTTTGATGTTGAAAACTTTTCCGCCAAGATGGCGGGGTTGGTAAAGGATTTCGACCCACTATCTTATATCGATCGCAAGGAAGCCAGAAGGATGGACAGGTTCACCCAGCTTGCTGTTGCAGCATCTTGTGCCGCTGTGGAAGATGCCGCACTGGATTCTAAAAACATAGACGCTCATCGCTTTGGGATAATACTAGGCACCGGTATCGGCGGTCTTGGAACCTTGGAAGACCAGGCTAATGTCCTCTTTACCAAAGGGCCAAATAGGGTGAGTCCGTTTTTTATACCCATGATGATCGGCAACATGGCAGCGGGCCAAATCTCCATAGCCGTTGGTGCTAAGGGTATAAACACCACGGTGGTTACCGCTTGCGCCTCCTCGACTAATGCCATTGGAGAGGCCTTTAAAGCCATTAGATTCGGTGATGCCGATATTATTTTAACAGGTGGGTGTGAGGCCACAATTACCCCTCTGGCTTTAGCGGGGTTTTGTTCAATGAAGGCCCTATCTACAAGAAACGATGATCCACAGGCGGCATCTAGACCCTTTGATGCCCACAGGGACGGATTTGTCATGGGGGAAGGGGCCGGTATACTCATCTTGGAAAGCTATGACCATGCCGTAGACAGAGGGGCCAATATCCTGGCGGAAATCGTAGGATATGGTTCGACTGCGGACGCCTATCATATCACCGCACCGGCACCCGGGGGCGAGGGGGGTGCAAGGGCTATGAAAGACGCCATCCGCTATGCCGGGATTGAACCTTCTGTGATAGACTATATCAATGCTCACGGAACTTCAACTCCCTATAACGACAAGTTCGAGACCGCTGCTATCAAGACCATATTTGGGGACCACGCCTACAGGCTAAAGGTAAGCTCAACCAAATCCATGACTGGGCATCTGCTGGGGGCGGCAGGGGGGGTTGAGGCCATTGCGGTGGTAAAGACACTTGAGGAGCAATATATAGCGCCCACCATAAACTATACTACCCCCGATCCGGAATGCGATTTAGATTATGTGCCCAATATAGGGCTCAGGGCTGATGTAGAGTACGCTATGTCCAATTCCTTGGGTTTTGGAGGGCAAAATGCTTCCATTGTTCTAAAGCGCTTTGCCGAATAAAAAGTTGGATTTTTAAAAGGGCCCCCATGTTAAAGGGTCCTTTTTTGATACCCACAAAAATGCCGAAACAATCATAACCTGTATCCTCTTGCGCTACAGGATAAAAAAACCTATAATAGTCATAAGAAAAATGGGCAGAGATAGAGGAGAATATTAATGAGGAAAATTCCGAATCAAAACATAGGGGAATTGGAAAGAGAGATTGGATACAAATTTCAAAACCCCAAACTCTTGCTAAACGCTCTAACCCATAGCTCATACGCCAACGAAAAGCGGGGTAAATACCCTGATAATGAGCGCTTAGAATTTTTAGGAGACGCAGTTTTAGGCATGGTAATAGCGGATTACCTATATAAACTCTTTAAAAAACATAAGGAAGGCGATCTCACCAAGATAAGGGCAAGCATAGTATCGGAGGAACCACTAGGTGAGATTGCCCGGGATATCGGCTTGGGACAATTTCTATTCTTGGGAAGAGGTGAAGCCAATACCGGGGGCAGGGACCGGGATTCTATATTAGCCGATGCCGTGGAAGCGATTATAGGGGCGGTATACCTAGAAGGCGGTATTAAGGGGGCAGAGGAGCTTATAATAGGGCTATTTACCCCCTTGATGGAAAGGAGCTTTCAGGGTAAGGGATTTCAAGATTACAAGACCGATCTGCAAGAAGAACTACAGAAGAGCGACGGTGGAGAAATAAGCTACAGAGTAGTGAAGGAAAGCGGGCCGGATCATGACAAGGAATTTGTTATAGAGGTGCGGTACGGGAGACGGGTTATTGGGATAGGCAAGGGAAGGAGTAAGAAGGAGGCGGAACAGCGAGCAGCCGAGGAAGCTTTAGGGAAAATACATAGGTGAGGGGATATCCATAAATGGAATATGTTCCCATGGGGGGTAGCAGTTACAGGCATTTTATGCTAGAATTGATTAGCGTGACCGGACGAGTAAGGAAGTCTTAAAATGCATTGTTCAAGGAATTGCCTAGTCGGTCATTTCTATGATGATGCCCAAGATAAGAGGTGTATATTATTGTTATTAAAAAGGCTCGAGATGTATGGTTTTAAGTCCTTCGCAGATAGAATTCAGATTGAATTTGACAAGGGTATTACAGCTATAGTAGGCCCTAATGGGAGCGGCAAAAGCAATGTAGCCGATGCAGTGAGATGGGTGTTGGGAGAACAGAGCGCCAAATCCCTGAGGGGCAGCAAGATGGAGGATATAATCTTTTCCGGCACCCAAGAACGAAGACCTTTAGGTTTTGCCGAGGTATCCCTAACCTTGGATAATCTACATGGGGCTATTCCTGTGGACTTTGCTGAGGTAACCATCACAAGAAGGGTTTTTAGGTCCGGTGAGAGCGAATACTACATAAACCGGTCGCCTTGCAGGCTAAGGGATATTACGGAATTGTTCATGGACACTGGTGTGGGCAAGGAAGGATACTCAATTATTGGACAGGGGCGAATTGAAGGGATACTCAGCACCCAACCTGAGAATAGAAGGCAGATATTCGAAGAAGCCGCGGGTATCGTAAAATATAAGAGCAGAAAACAGGAATCTGAGAGAAAGCTCGCAAGTGTCAGGGAGAACATAATTAGAATCCATGATGTCCTAGGGGAGATTAGTCATCAATTAGGACCATTGGAAGAGCAGAGTAAGGCGGCGAGGGAGTATCTGGATCTTCGGGATAAATTGAAATTCTATGATTTAAACAGGTTTATCATGGAATATGATAGCCATAGGGAAAAGGTAGATCAGATAAAGAATAATGTCGCACTTTTGGCTCAGGATATATCCAATCACCGGACAGACATCCGAAATCAAGAGACAAAGAATCAGGAATTGAACGGCAGGCTAACCGGGGTAGATGAACAAATTCAGAATCTTGCCCATGAAAGATATGAAAAGTCCAACGAAATTGAAAGATTAACGGGTAAGGTAGAGGTTATTAAGGAGAGGATCAGCCAGCTAGATAGGGAAAAATCTAGGTTGGAGAAGGAGATAGCCGAGGAAGGGCATACAATTTCAAAAAAAGAAGAGGCACGTGTCGCCGCCCTAAGGGATTTGGAGAAGGAAAAAGAAAAACAAGAGACAGTTTTGCTAAAATCTACGGAACTCAATATAGAATTGGAAAAAATACAGAGGGAATTAGCTTCCAGCCACCTGGAATCACAGCAAAAAAAGAGCGAACAGATGGAGATCTGGAACACCCTATCCCAGGCAAAGAATTCTATAACCAAGTATGAGGCGTTAAAAAGCAACTTGGAGGAGCAGAGATTGGATTCGGACGTGCGGGTGGAAGAGTTGATAGAAGATAGGACCGCTCTCAGACGAAGGCACATGGAAAATGAAAGGTTAGTCGATGAACTCCTCGAACAGGAAAAGATAAAAAAACAGGAAAGGATTATTCTTGAACAGAAGAAAGCATGCCTAAAACAGGAACTTGAAGTAATGGATGATAGACTTCAACTGCAGAAACAGCAGCTGGAAGGACATAAATCCAGACTAAAATTGTTGGTGGATATGGAAAAGACCTATGACGGGTTCCAAAAAACTGTCAGGAATATATTAGTGGCATGCAGAAATAATTCGGTATTGGAAAAAAGGGTTTGCGGTGTAATAGCGGAGTTAATCGATGTCCCAAGAGAATATGAGGTGGCCATAGAGACCGCCCTAGGGGCAAGTCTGCAGCATATAGTTACCCATGATGAACAGGATGCTAAGTACATGATTGAGCTTTTGAGGCAAAAAAAATGGGGGAGGGCGACTTTTCTTCCAATCTCATCAATACAACCAAGGTTTCTCAATGAACGGGAGCGGGGGGCATTATCTCTCGAGGGTTGCCTTGGACGGGGAACCGACCTTGTAGCGTACGAACCTAAATATGCAGATATTCTTAGCAACTTGCTAGGCAGAATAATTATTATGAAAACCCTGGATCAGGCCGTAGATATCGCTAAAAGATTTTCATACTCCTTTAGAATAGTAACACTGGAAGGGGATATTATCAATGCTGGGGGCTCGATGACCGGCGGCAGTCTACACAGAAGAAGTGCAGGCATTATTGGTCGGGGCAGGGAGATAAGCGATCTTAAAGCCCGCATTACATCATTGGTAAAGGATATGAAATCTACCGCTTTGACGAGGGAAACACACCTGGTGGAATATAACAAGTTGGCAGATGCCTTAAGGATTATGTCAGAGGAGATCCATGAACTTGAAATTGCTAAGGCAACTGGCAGTGAAAGCCTGGAGGGGACTCGTAATCAAATCGAGATAATGGACAAGGATATCCAAAGGCTGAGTGCAAACAATAATAACATGGCCCAAGAGATAGAGAGGTTACAAGAATCCATCGGGGAGCAAGAAAACCTTATTGAGGGATTGGAAACCCAAATTGAAAGGATACAGGCAACAGTTCTCAATACTGATTCGACTATAGAGGATATAAACAGGCGTAAAGGGCAAGTCGATGAAGGGATAACCAAGGTCAGACTTGAGATGGCCGGGTTAGAACATGAAATCGGGCATTTGGGGGATAAAATCCATCAATTAGATGGGGAAATAAGCCTCCACACTCAATCCCTTGATGCAAAGTCAAAGGTCGTAGACGACAATTCCGATACTGCCATAGTATGTGCACGTGAGATTAACGGATACATAGAAAAAATAGGAAGACTCAGCAGGGAAGTAGAGAAAGACGGTGAGAGGCTAACCCAGAAACAATCCCATAAGGAGACTTTAGCGCAAGAGATAAGTGGCATAGAAAGGCGAATAAAGGAGTTGGCTAAGATCGTCGATGAAATCCAGGAACGAAGGCATGGCATGGATATCCAATTATCCAGAACAGAGACTGAACTTGAAAATATCCAGAACAATATCTGGCAAGAGTATGAAGTCACCTATGCCAACGCCTTGGGATACAGGGACAATCAGTTGGGGCCCGCCCGGGTTAAAAGGGAAATTCATGAGATTAAGCAGAGAATTGACAGGCTTGGAGATGTAAATGTAAAGGCTATAGAAGAATACAAGCGAATAAAAGAGCGTTTTGATTTCCTTACCCGCCAAAAGGATGATCTTACCGAAGCGAAGGATAATTTATTGAGCGTAATAAGCGACATTACATCAACTATGGAGCAAAGGTTTATAAAGGAATTTGCCATTATCAACGACCACTTTAACGGTGTTTTTAGGCGTTTGTTTGGCGGGGGCAAGGCCGGTCTTGTATTGGAGGACCCGGATGATGTATTGGCATCAGGAATTGAAATAATTGCTCAACCTCCGGGTAAGAAACTCCAAAATATCAATCTCTTGTCAGGCGGCGAAAAATCTTTAACGGCAATTGCAATCCTTTTTGCAATACTAGAGCATAAACCTGCACCTTTTTGTGTACTGGATGAAATAGAAGCCGCGCTGGACGAAAGCAATGTCCAAAACTTTGGGAAATTCTTAAAAGAATTTTGTGAAAGAACCCAATTTGTATTGATAACCCACAGGAAGGGGACTATGGAGAACAGCGATGTCCTATATGGGGTTGCCATGGAAGAAAAAGGGGTCTCCAGAATGATATCCGTTAGGTTGGAAGATGAAATTGCGAGTTAGGACAAAAAGCAGATGGAAAAGGGAGGCAACATAAAATCGGGATGAATAAGGAAAATGATAAGAAAACAGGCTTCTTTTCAAGGTTAATAAAGGGTTTGGATAAGGCTAGGCAGGGATTTACCACCAGGGTGGATGAGCTTATCAAGTATTATCGTGAAATAGACGATGGCTTTTTTGATGAACTGGAGGAGATCCTTATAACTGCGGATGTAGGCGTTAATACAACGGTGGAAATCGTAGACGAGTTACGGGATCTGGTCAAAGAAAAAAAGATCGGAGATGCCGAAAGGATAAGAAATCTGCTAAAGGAAAAGATTGCTGCCATCTTGACCGGCACGGAAGAGTTCGAAGTAACCCCTCCCGCGGTCTGTCTGGTAGTAGGTGTTAACGGGGTCGGCAAGACCACTACCATCGGAAAGCTGTCCGGTCTTTATAAAAGGCAAGGCAGAAGCGTTTTGATGGCTGCAGGCGATACCTTTAGGGCAGCGGCTACGGATCAGTTGCAAATTTGGGGGGACAGGGCCGGAGTACAGGTAGTTTCCCAAGATGAGGGTTCCGATCCGGCCGCTGTGATCTTTGATGCTGTTCAAGCGGCTCGTTCCAGACATATCGATGTCCTATTGTGTGATACCGCAGGCAGGCTTCATAGCAAAAAGAACCTGATGAACGAATTGGGTAAAATCAATCGAATCATCGATAGGGAATACCCGGAGGCGCAAAAAGAGGTATTTTTGGTGTTGGATGCGACAACCGGTCAAAACGCCATAACACAGGCTAGACTTTTTCAAGAGGTAGTAGGCATTACCGGAATCATTCTGACGAAGCTGGACGGTACGGCTAAGGGCGGCATTATCGTGGCTATAAGAAGCGAATTGGATATCCCCATTCGGTTCATAGGAGTAGGGGAGCAGATAGATGACCTTCAACCCTTCGTCCCCCAAGACTTTGTGGACGCACTGTTTGGCTAATTGCATATTTTGGGTAGGCCCCGCAGCAGGTTTACTCGTTCTTGCCTTGGAGTCTAGATGATTGGAATACTATTCTTTAAGTTAAGATTTACGCACTCTATAATTTTAGATTATTGTTGACAGGTGAGCTGGCATATACTATAATCATTACCTGTAAAGGGATACTACTTTACAGAAGCGGATCCACTTTCTATATGTTTTACGATAAACTTTCTGCATTGGTATAAAGATATCGTAAAACATTATCCTTAATTCGTATGTGGCGGAAAACATTATTTTAACGTAAAATTAGATAATTTAACCAATTTTACAACGAAAGGTCTTTTTCGCAACATATATAGGAGTGTGGGAATGGAAAAGTTTACTCATTTAGGGATGTTGTTTGAGATTTATGGCGGGCTGTTAACACATAGGCAAAGGGATGTGATGGATTTATATTATAATCATGACCTCTCCCTTGCCGAAATAGCCGAGCAGTTAAGTATTAGCCGGCAGGGTGTACATGATCTTGTAAAGAGGTCGGGTCTATCCCTTGAAAATGCGGAAAATAACATTGGATTTTTAAAGTTCCGGGGCGGGATTTTCCATGGGATAAACGATATCGAAAGGGATCTAGACAGGTTGCTCAGTTGTTTGGGTCAAGGGGCTGAAGGCGAAGGGATCGAAAAAGAACCCCATGAGCTAAAAAGAAAATTAAGCCTTATTAAAGATAAGATTATGCGAATAGGGGATTTATAGGAGTCCAGTTTTGAAATGGTGACGGCTATAATCTGAGGAGGTTTATGAATGGCATTTGAAGGATTGTCGAGTAAATTGCAATCGACATTTAAAAAATTGACGGGTAAGGGTAAACTGTCCGAAAAAGATGTAAAAGATGCCATGCGGGAAGTGAGATTAGCACTTTTAGAAGCCGATGTCAACTTCAAAGTAGTGAGAGATTTGGTTAAAAGGATTGGGGACCGGGCCGTAGGCCAGGAGATAATGAGGAGCCTGACCCCGGGACAACAGGTTATTAAGATTGTCAATGAGGAACTAACTGATTTAATGGGCGGGACCTATACAAGAATAGCAACTGCCGATAAGCCGCCTACTATAATAATGATGGTTGGCCTGCAGGGGGCCGGAAAAACCACAACAGCTGGTAAGCTGGGTGGGTATTTCAAGAAGGAAGGGAAGAACCCCCTTCTTGTTGCATGCGATATATATCGCCCTGCTGCAATTAAGCAGTTACAGGTAGTAGGGGATCAGCAGTCGATCCCGGTGTTTGAGATGGGTAAGGATGACCCTGTTCGCATTGCGTCAAAAGCTGTTGCCCACGCAAAGGATCAGGGGTATGATATTGTAATTGTTGATACGGCCGGGCGGCTCCATATAAATGAGGAATTGATGAACGAATTGTCCAATATCCAGGAGGCTGTCAAGCCACAAGAAATTTTACTGGTTGTCGATGCCATGACCGGGCAGGATGCCGTCAACGTTGCCCAAGACTTCGACGAGAGGTTGGAAATAGATGGGGTTGTGCTTACCAAACTGGACGGAGATTCCAGAGGTGGGGCGGCCCTCTCGGTAAGGGCTGTTACCGGTAAACCTATCAAGTTTGCCGGCATGGGTGAGAAGCTGACCGATTTGGAATTATTTCATCCCGACAGAATGGCTTCCAGAATCCTTGGCATGGGTGATGTTTTAAGCCTGATTGAAAAAGCCCAGGCAAATATCGATACCGAGAAGGCTTTGGAACTTGAAAGAAAGCTTAGGACACAGCAATTTACTTTCGACGATTTTCTGGAGCAGCTTCAGCAACTCAAAAACATGGGCCCCTTAAGCGATATAGTCGGCATGATTCCCGGAATGAACCCCGGCAAGCTGGGCGGTGTTAATTTAGACGACAGGCAACTAGTAAGAACCGAAGCCATTATCCAGTCTATGACCAAGGAAGAAAGATTTAACCCCGGCATTATAAATGCCAGCAGAAGGAAAAGAATTGCCAGGGGCAGCGGAACCAATATACAGGATATAAACAAACTGTTAAAATCCTTTACAGAATTTCGAAAGATGATGAAGAGGATGTCCGGGATGGAGAAATCCATGAAGAGGGGGAAGTTTAAGTTTCCGTTCTAAATTGCAGCCGGGATTGTTAATTGTATTTTACGGTTAAGGATGCCGGCAAAAATCATGGGCTTGCAGGTTAAAGAAAATTACCCTTTTTCGGTGCAGTTGTTCCGATGCTTTGTTTCAGTTGATTATAGAGATATGGACTGCTGCCCGATTAATAGGGTTAATATATTGATTAT
>DASRNX010000054.1:0-2723 GCA_035647175.1 Clostridia bacterium
ACGGATTTTGAGGCTGCCATGGAAAATGTGGGGGGGATCATAGAAAATCCGGACCTATATAAGAGGCTTACGGGCAGGCAAAACTTGGAGTACTTTGCATCCATGTACAAAAATGTGAACAAGGAGAACATCGATAATATAGTCGACATGGTAAAGATGTCCGGCAGAATTAATGACAAGGTTAAGACATATTCCCTGGGTATGAGCCAGCGGGTGGGAATAGCCCAGGCACTGCTGCATAATCCTCGCCTCTTGGTACTGGATGAGCCCACCAACGGACTAGACCCCTTGGGTATTAAAGAGCTGAGGGATCTCTTAAAATACCTTGCAAAAGAGGCAGGGGTGGGAGTATTTATATCAAGCCATCTGCTATCCGAGATGGAGCTTATGTGCGACAGGATTTACATAATAGACGAAGGGGTAATTATCGGGGAAAAGACCATCCATGAGGAAGAGGAAAGGGTCAGGGACGATATATACGAATATACCTTCTTAACAGATGATAGGGACAAGACCTTGGAATATCTAAATAGCCTGCAAGCGAATTGTAGGGTGGAAAACGGCAACGTCATCGTTATCATGAAGCGGAGTGAAATGCCAAACATCATAAAAAATCTTGTGTATCGGGATATAGGCATATATGCTGCCAGTGAAAAGCATAGAACCCTTGAGCAGGATTTCATCTCCATCACTACCGGAACGAAAACCCAGATCAGATAATTTCCAATTTAATTTAAAGGGGGATATGTTGATGCTTTTTTTAAGACAAGTCAGATTTGAAATCAAAAATATAATAAGATCCAAGTTTATATTGATTATCGGTATTTTAATACTGGCCATATGTATAGCCACGCCTATAATCAGCCTAATCGGTCAAAGATCCAGCAAGGGAGGGGGGATGTACTATGGCTATGACATGGGTATGGGGGGCATGGGAATGGTTAGGTCCGTTGCCTACGATATGCCTTGGTATCCGGGTCCCGGCGGATACGAGGAGGAGCCCATAATCGTGGATGGCATAACCATCAAATCAGATAATCCCTTCTTTTGGAATGTAAAGAGCCTTATTGATGAGCGGGGGTATATGGAAAACGATAAGGGCAATTTTTCCGACCCTAAGGTATTAGACCTAATACTCTCCACCATGGATGTCGAACAAGAGTATTTTGTATACTTGGCAGAGCATATAACGGACCATAGGGATTACCGCACTGAAATATCTTGGGTCGGCAGGGAGAGTATCTATGATAAATTCGTATATGAGCATACCAACCTCCCCAAAGAGCAGCTCTATGAGGCCATGTCCTATAGGATGGGCTATGATCCTGAGATGTTTGATGAGAAGTTTATAAATATCACTCCCGAACAAAGGCTGGCAGCCATAGACGAGATTGACGAGCAGCTGAACCTACTTTATAAAGTAGTGGAAACCGGCGATTTTCCCTTGTTCATTGACCTGCGTATCAAGCAGGAAATGAAGAGTATAGAGGATACTAAAGAGAGAATAGCCGTACAGGAAAAGATCATAATCGACGATCCGTCCCAGGAGGAATGGGTAAGCCAGTATATAGTGGATATGAACAATGAAATTGATCTCATTGAGACCAACAACATTCCCACCTTAGAATACAGACTCGAAAATAATATCATTCCGGGTGAGGACATTTGGCAAAACACTGCCCTTTCCAATATAGAGATGAACAAACGAAATCTTATGTACAACAAAATTCTGACGGAAGAAGAATTTAACAGGGAAAGATATCTGGTCGATGAATATAAGACGTACAGGCGATATGAGAGCATCATGCAGGAAGAACGGGACGGTTACAACAACCAGATAATAATTGCAGAGCGTTCATTGGATGCAGGCAAACCGGATATGAATTTCGAGCCTTGGGGCGCAAGGAGCAGGACCTTTAGCTTTTTAAGCTATTCATCTTTTGTAGCCATGTTTGCCATTCTTATAGGGGGCTGGTTAATGGCCAGCGAATTTCAACAGGGGACCATCAGGCTGTTGATGATCCGCCCGAAAACCCGTACTAAGATATTGATGGCCAAGTTTCTATCCGCTTTTATTATCTTCTTGGGCCTGTATGCCTTGGGGAGCCTTCTCAATATGATCACCAACGGTGCCTGCTTTGGGTTTAAGGATTTTCTATACCCCAACTTCACCATATCCGGGGAGATAAGCTTCTTTGCCTATTATCTGCCGAAGTTTGTAGTCTGCATTATGCCGGCAATCTTTACATTCTCCCTATCGTTCTTGTTGTCGGTACTCATCAGAAATATTGCAGTTGCCATCATCATCCCCATAGCGTTATTTATCGGCTCTACTATATTGATGCAGATTTTGGTCTATGGTAACACCATAGCCAAGTGGCTTGCCTTTACACCGATTCCCTATATGGACTTTACTAATTTCTTTTCCCAGCATTCCATAGTAAATAATGCCATCCAAAAGGGTATCCCCTTGGGCATGGGGTATGGTATACTGATGTTACTGGGTCTGTCTACTGTATTTGTTATACTTTCTATATTCACTTTCAAGAGAAGGGATATAACTAACTAGAGAGGGTACGGGGTAATTTCAATGGATGCAAAGAATAAATTTTTAGAATCCTATAAGAAGAAAACAGAGGAAAAGGGCGGCGAAGGCCAAATTAACGATCCACCTGCAGACATAGCCGGCGGAGATAATACGAGCGTACCGTCCGGGGATGAGG
>DASRNX010000055.1:0-17753 GCA_035647175.1 Clostridia bacterium
CATCCTATATGCTTCTTATAAAGGCGCTGAACTAATCTATAGTTGGTTGCACTATATAAATGCATCTTTATTATGAGGGCAGATAGTTACTGAAAAGCATACAAATAATTTTCTTGATTTTAACGGGGGAAAAAATCAAGGATTTATTGACATTCCCAGGATTTATAGTATATAATACAGTAAATTTCACATATAAAAGCGATGATGAGAAGAAGTAGAAGTGCTTAAAAACCTTAAAGAGAGTTCCCGGTAGGTGAGAGGGGCAAGGAAAGCGCACTTTGAATACATCTTTGAGCTGTGCACCGAAAGGGCCTAAGGACCTTAGTAGGCTGTCAACGGGATTTGCGCCCGTTATCGTGCAAAGGTATACAAGCCATAGCTTTGATGTTGATGGACTGTACCTAATGAGGTCGATGCCGTGAGGCGTGGATGAACTTGGGTGGTAACGCGAGATAGAACTCTCGTCCTTTGGATTATACGAAGGGCGGGGGTTTTTTGATATTTAGGGGAAAACTAGGCGCGTTACAGGAGCATTTACAGCATTGTATTAAAGCGACTACATGCTTACGATATGTATTTTAAATTGATGCGTTATGCTGGGCCATTACCTTACTATGCGATGAAGGTAATGAGCTATTCCTAAGAGTATGACTTCATTAGCTGTGAAATTACGAGCCTATTATGTAACATATGGAGATAAAAAATAGATAAAAACGGAGGAATAAAAATGGTAGCCATCGACGAACAGATCAAAATCATATCCAAGGGAGCGGATGAGATAATCGATATAGGGGATTTAAAAGCCAAGCTTACGAAATCCCAAAAGGAGGGAAAGCCACTTACAGTTAAGCTGGGCCTTGATCCTACCGCCCCCGATATTCACCTAGGTCACGCCGTGGTACTGAGAAAGATCAAACAACTTCAAGACTTAGGTCATAGGGCTATAATTATCATAGGAGATTTTACCGGAATGATAGGGGACCCCTCCGGCAGGTCCAAGACCAGGCCGGCCCTTACAAAGGAAGAGGTCTTAAAGAACGCTCGCACCTACGAGGAGCAGATATTTAAGGTCATCGACAGGGACAAGACCGAGGTTCGCTTCAACAGCGAATGGCTGGCACCCCTTAACTTTTCCGATGTCATAGTTTTAGCCTCTAAGCATACCGTTGCCAGGATGCTGGAGCGGGAGGACTTTAAAAAACGTTTTGAGGGTCATGAGAGCATAGGCATTCATGAGTTTTTCTATCCCTTGATGCAGGGATATGATTCCGTAGCAATAAAGGCGGATATTGAACTTGGAGGCACCGATCAGAGGTTTAATCTACTTATGGGAAGAACCATTCAAAGGGATTTTAGCCAGGAGAGTCAAATTGCCCTTATGATGCCGCTATTGGAGGGTACCGACGGGGTAGAAAAGATGAGTAAGAGCCTAGGGAACTACATCGGTATCTACGAAGAGGCCAATGAGATGTACGGTAAGGTCATGTCCATACCCGATGAGTTGATGATCAAATACTTTGAGCTGGCTACGGACATTCATCCCGATGAAATAAGCGTTATAAAAGCAGGACTGGAAGATGGCTCATATCACCCAAGGGATGCCAAGATGAGACTGGCCAGGGAGATCACTGCCCTATATCATAGCGAGGATGCAGCCCAAAAAGCCCAGGAACAATTCAAGGCTATCTTCCAAAGAGGTGGAATGCCTGACGAAATTCCAACAATTGAAATCCCCGAAGATATCATATCTCAAGAGGGCGTGGATATGGCCCGCTTAATCGTTGCGGCCGGATTTTCACCCAGCACCAGCCAGGCCAGGAGGCTTATCAATCAAGGCGCCGTAAGGATAAACGGGGAGAAGAGAGACGAACTAAAAAGCACATCCTTAAAGGATCAGGATGTGGTACAGGTAGGTAAAAGAAACTTTATTAAGGTTATTATGTAGGTAATACTGACGGGGATATGGGCTGGATGCCTCAAAACGTAATCAGCATATTTTAGGGCTAATCGGCACAAAGATTACTGATACAGGAAATTATTGACGCATGGGGGGGATGATCCATTGTTCAAAGAATTAAAGGAAGAAGTATGGAAGGCAAATATGGACCTGCCCAAGTACGGGCTTATAACATTTACTTGGGGCAATGTCAGCGGTATCGATAGGGAGAAGGGAATTATTGTTATAAAGCCCAGCGGTGTTCCCTATTCGGAGCTGGAGCCCCGGCACATGGTGGTATTGGATATGGATGGGAATAAGGTAGAAGGAGACCTCAGACCTTCCTCCGATACCCCGACCCATCTGGTTCTTTATAACAGTTTTATGGAAATAGGAGGGGTTGTTCATACCCATTCTCCTTGGGCTACAAGCTTTGCCCAGGCGGGCAGGGGGATAATGGCTCTTGGGACTACCCATGGGGATTATTTTTATGGCGAGATTCCTTGCACCAGGAAGATGACCGCAGAGGAGGTACAGGGAGAATACGAAGTGGAGACCGGAAACGTCATAGTTGAGACCTTTATCGGAGTAAGTCCCATGGATATACCGGGTGTTTTGGTCAATATGCATGGCCCCTTTACCTGGGGTAAGGATGCCAGCGAAGCGGTCCATAACGCCGTTGTAATGGAGGAGGTGGCCAAGATGGCCTACAGAACCCATACCTTAAATGATAACATTGGCCCCATGGATAAGACACTGCTTGATAAGCATTTTTTAAGAAAGCATGGTAAAGATGCGTACTATGGACAGTAGAGGGCATTCAATTATATTCCCTTAATCCATCGGTGGTTGAATTTATGGGAAGCATGGTATATAATGTATTCAGGTACAAATTCAAATAACAAATTTTCGTTAGGTGAGGCTACTATACAGAAACACGCCACTATCCAGAAACGTCGAGAGACGCCAACGGGTCAACAGGCTTTATCGGAGCAAGGTATAGCCTAATGTGGCTGGTTTATATAACCTAAGCTGTATAGTGCTAAAACTCAACGAGTGGAAGCGTCGGTAGATATCTTTGGGTCTTTCGCTTGTTGAGGGACCCATTTTTATTACCAAAAAGAACGGAATCTCTATGGTTGGTTGCTTCTATTGTAAGGCATTTTAAAGGGGCGGAAAAATTTCTCCCATTTCTATAAGTGGTGGACTCCGACTAGTTAAATAGGCAGCTGATACAAATACCCCATAGGGATTTTGTTGAATATTATAAAAAGGATGGTGACGGAAAGTGGAGCCTGGGCCTTTGCCTAGTTTATGCCAATGGGAAAAAGTTAATAATATGGACAGGGTCTCGGCCACCAGATTGTAAATGGCAGAGCCCTGTTGAGGAGGGTTATGCCATGACAGAAGAATTTATTCTAGGCCTCATTCACCAAGGGAGGCTAGCCGAAGCCAGGACCTGGATTACCCAAAAAAACGTTGTAGACATCGCAAGCTGGTTGGGGGATTTGGATGAGAACAATGTTTTGGTGGTATTTAGATTATTGCCCAAGGATCTGGCTGCTGATGTATTTTCTTATGTATCCAATGAGCAACAGGGATTTATCATCGAATCCATAACGGACAGGGAAATTAAAAACATTATAGACGAACTATTTTTAGACGATACAGTGGATCTAATTGAGGAGATGCCTGCCAATGTAGTCAAGAAGGTGCTCAAAAACACCGGCGAGGAACGGAGACAGCTTATAAACCAATTCTTAAAATATCCGGAAAATTCAGCAGGCAGCCTGATGACCATCGAATTTGTGGACTTAAAAAAGGAAATGAGTATAGATCAGGCCCTATCCTATATAAGGAGGGTCGGCCTTGATAGGGAAACCATAAACATTTGCTATGTAATGGACGAGAACAGAAAGCTAGAGGGAATCATTCCCATTAGAAAGCTCATATTAAGTAATCCTAGCGAGACCATAAAGAACATAATGGAGACCAATATTATTTCGGTGCATACCCTAGAAGACCAGGAAGAGATAGCAGATATATTTAAAAAATATGATCTGATAGCGGTCCCGGTGGTGGATAATGAGGGCAGGCTGGTGGGTATCATTACCATCGATGATATTGTCGACATTATAGAGCAGGAAAATACCGAGGACTTTCAAAAGATGGCGGCGATGCATCCGTCCGATGAGGAATACCTAAAGACCGGCGTTATGGCGCTGGCCAGACATCGGTTGCCTTGGCTACTGATATTGATGATATCTGCTACCTTTACCGGGGGTATAATCCAAAGATTCGAGGATGTTTTGCAATCAGTAATTATACTCAATTCATACATCCCCATGCTAATGGATACGGGAGGCAATTCCGGTTCCCAATCGGCCACCCTTATTATTCGTGGCTTGGCCTTGGGGGAGATTGGCCTTAACGATTCCCTAAAGGTTGTATGGAAAGAATTGAGGGTAAGCATTTTGGTGGGAATAGCGCTGGCTCTCACAAACTTTGCCAGGATCCTTATACTGGGGCAGGCGTCGGTTTGGATTGCTGCAACTGTATCCGTCAGCTTGATTGTTACTGTTGTTTTGTCCAAGGTTATAGGTGGAGCGCTTCCCATATTGGCAAAGAAGATGCGCATGGATCCGGCAATAATGGCGGGACCCCTTATTACCACCATAGTAGATGCTCTGGCCCTGATGGCCTACTTTTCCATGGCGTCTTGGATATTAGGCATTTAAAAGCATAGGAAAATCCTAAAACTATACGGGGGTGGTTTCTATGCCACCCCCGAAAACGAATTATTCACTATTTCAACCGTATAACAAAATCATGGACAGGATCTTAAAAGAATTATTTTTAGTAAAAGGAGGCCGATGGGATGAACAAGAAATATGCGATTGGGGTGGACTTTGGAACCCAGTCAGGAAGGGCCGTATTGGTAGAGATAGGGACGGGTGCGGAGATAGCAACGGCCATCAAGGAATACCCCCATGGGGTGATGGACGAGTACCTGCCGGACGGCGTTACCCGCCTGGAACCGGACTTTGCATTAAAGCATCCCCAGGACTACTTGGATGTCTTGGGCGAAACCATACCTGCCGTCTTGGAGGAATCGGGCATTTCTGCCCGCGATGTAATCGGGGTAGGAATCGACTTTACGGCGTGCACCATGCTTCCCATAGACGAGAACGGAACACCTCTTTGTATGTACGACGAATATAAGACCAATCCCCATGCCTATATAAAGCTGTGGAAGCATCACGCCGCCCAGGATGAGGCCAATAAGTTAAATGAAATTGCTACGGAGCGGGGGGAGGACTTCTTGGCCAGATATGGGGGTAAAATATCCTCGGAGTGGCTTATTCCGAAGATCTGGCAGATATTAGATGAGGCTCCGGAGATATATGAAAGATCCCATAGGTTTATAGAAGCTGCCGATTGGATAATCATGCAGCTCACCGGTCAAGAGAAGCGGAACAGCTGCACAGCAGGCTATAAAGGCCTCTGGCATAAGAAGAAGGGCTATCCTGAGAGCGAATTTTTTAAGGCTCTGGATCCCAGACTGGAAAACGTGGTAGATGAGAAGCTCAGCAGGGACATATACCCCATAGGATCGAAGGCCGGCGAAATAACGGAAAAGGCGGCCCGGCTTACCGGATTAAACCCCGGAACGGCTGTAGCCGTGGCCAATGTGGACGCCCATGTATCCATGCCCGCGGTGGGAATTGTCGATGAGGGGAAAATGCTCATGATCATGGGAACATCTACATGCCATTTAATACTTGGCAAGGAAGAAAAGATGGTTCCCGGGATGTGCGGGGTGGTAGAGGATGGTATAATGCCCGGTTATTTCGGATACGAAGCAGGCCAATCCTGCGTTGGGGATCATTTTGACTGGTTTATAAACAATTGTGTTCCCGGGGATTATTATAAGGAAGCTGATGACAAGGGTATCAATATCCACGATCTATTAAGTGATAAAGCAGGAGAATTAGCGGTTGGGGAGAGCGGGCTTGTAGCCCTTGATTGGTGGAACGGAAACCGATCGGTACTGGTGGATGTTGATCTTACGGGACTTATTATTGGCTGTACCCTGCTTACCAAGCCCGAGGAAATATACAGGGCCCTAATTGAAGCAACGGCCTACGGGACTCGGATGATCATAGATACCTTTGAGGAGAGCGGCGTTCCCATCCACGAGCTGTTTGCTGCAGGCGGAATAGCAGACAAGAACCCCTTTCTTATGCAGGTATATTCTGATGTGACCAACAGGGAGATTAGGATTTCCGCCTCGGCTCAGGCTCCGGCCTTAGGCTCTGCTATGTTTGGCGCCGTAGCTGCCGGCAGGGATAGGGGCGGTTATGATTCCATAGTTGATGCCGCATCGGAGATGGCCAGGATAAAGGATGTGGTATACAGGCCCATCCCTACCAACGTAGAGGCATATAACAAGCTATATGAAGAATATAAGGTTCTCCATGATTACTTCGGAAGGGGCGCAAACGATATAATGAAACGGCTTAAAAATCTCCGAAGGGATACGACCAATTAATCGATTCAATTAGTCGGGATATCATTGCCTATAAAAAAGGTGGGGGTATCCCTTCATATATCAGGTAGTAAGATGATGATATATAGATAACCAATATAGGGACCAAATCTATCAGTATGAAAATTGCAATCTTTCTATACAATTTCATGGTTATAAATTTACAGTTGGAATTGGTTATCTATAGCGCAGAGGGTCAAGATGAATAAGGATTGGGAGGGATCAGTTATTATGAAGGAGAAATTTAACGGGTTAGGAATGAACATGGGGAATCTTTGGCGGCTGTCAGATGCCAGGACCAGATCCATAAGTCCTGAAAACTTCAACGGCGCCAAGGGAAAGGGCGGTATGGCGACCCTGGAGGAGGGGGCCGCCCGCAAGGCGGCCAGGGAATTGGGACAGGGGTGGAAGGTAAACCCATATATCATCATCGAGCCGGGGGAAACCTTTACCATCGCAGATATCGAAGGCCCGGGTGCTATCCAGCATATATGGATGACACCGACGGGAAGCTGGAGAAATACCATAATGCGGATATATTGGGATGGTTTAGAACACCCATCGGTGGAATGCCCTGTCGGCGATTTTTTCGCTTGTGGGTGGGGCGAGTATGCCCAGGTTTCCTCACTTGCAGTATGCGTTAACCCTGGTAGCGCCTTTAATTGCTATTGGGAGATGCCTTTTAAAAAAAATGCCAAGATTACCATGGAGAATCGTGATAGTGAGCCTATGGTCCTCTACTATCAGATCGATTATACCCTGACAGAGGTGTCGGAGGATGTCGGTTATTTTCATGCCCAGTTTAGAAGAACCAATCCTCTTCCGTATAAGGATGTATATACCATACTGGACCATGTCGAAGGTAAGGGTCAATATGTCGGAACATATATGGCTTGGGGGGTTAATAACAGCGGATGGTGGGGCGAGGGAGAAATAAAGTTCTATATGGATGGGGATGAGGAATTCCCTACCATATGCGGGACAGGGACCGAGGATTATTTCTGTGGGTCCTATAACTTTGAAAATAAGAATACAAAACAATATCAAGAGTATACCACGCCCTATGCGGGATTGCCCCAGGTAATAAGGCCCGATGGGGTATACAGGTCCCAGACCAGGTTCGGTATGTACAGGTGGCATATAAGCGATCCTATCAGGTTCGAATCGGATCTTAGGGTGACTATCCAGGCCCTAGGCTGGCGCAAGGACGGAAGATACCTGCCGCTCAAAGACGATATTGCCTCAGTAGCCTATTGGTATCAGACCCTGCCCGGCAGGAAATTTCCACAGCTTCCGGATCGTGATTATTTGGAGATCATCTAATAAACGAGCGTTGCGGATAAAAACTTGAGGTAAGTAAAGATAGCTGTCCAGAAAGAATTCTGTGGCAGCTATCCTTGTGAGCAAATTCATAAATAACAATAAACTAATGTGGTGTGCTAATTCATCAACTCACTGTGTGATGAAGGTAATGAACTACTGAAAAGCGGACGACTTCATTGATTTGGCTCCTGGAAATTAGAATTTGGATATTAGAAGTTAGAAGCCCGATACGATAGGCTAAATAATTACATTGACAATTGCCCCTCAATTTTATATGGTTTTATTGAATGTTTTTGTCGAATCAAGGTCTAAACGAAAACAGAACTTGATTCCTGTAATAGTAACACATTTATAGGGGTGACAGCGTGAAATTAGGATTGGGAATAGATACCGGGGGCACCTATACCGACGGTGTAATCTATGATTTTAACAGTAGCAAGGTGATAAAGGGCGCCAAATCCATTACTATAAAAGAGGATTTAAAATTGGGCATTATGGATGTTTTAGATCAGATGCCGAAGGATCTGCTAAATAGGGTGGGTATGGTGTCTCTGTCCACTACCCTTGCAACCAACGCCTGTGTAGAGGATAAGGGCAGCAGGGCTAGACTCATCTTAATGGGTTGTGACCAGGATGTGGTGAATAAGAATGGGGCCCAATACGGTTTGCCCCCTATAGATGACATTATATTTATAGACGGCGGTCATGACTCTAGGGGTGAGGTTGTAGCAGAGCCCGATTGGGATAAGCTTATCAAAGAGGTAGAAAGAACTAGGGGAGGAGTCGATGCCTTTGCCATAGTGCAGATGTGGGGCATTCGAAACCCGGAATTTGAACAGAAGGCCAAGACCCTTATAAAGGAGTCTACGGGGCTGTCGGTGGTATGCGGCCATGAGCTATCGAGCCAGCTAAACTTCTTAAAGCGAGGGGCTACCGCCCTGTTAAACGCCAGATTGATTCCCTTGGTTGATGAATTTATAGATGCGGTAAAGGTGGCCTTAGAAGAAAGGGGCATAGCCGCTCCGCTGGTCATAGTATGTGGGGATGGAAGCATAATGTCCGAAGAATTTGTAAGGGACAGACCGGTGGAAACCCTGCTTTCCGGTCCCGCCGCCAGCGTTATTGGCGGGGTTAACCTAAGCGGAAAGCAAAATTGTGTAGTCGTTGATATGGGCGGTACCACCAGCGATCTAGCCATAATTAAAGACGGAAGACCCCTCCTTGCCCAAGAGGGGGCAAAGGTGGGGAGCTTCAATACCGCCGTAAAGTCCGTGGATATCAGAACCATGGGGATGGGTGGGGATAGCCTTATAAGTTTTGATTCTGGAGATAGCCTGACTATAGGACCCAGGAGGGCTGCGCCTCTGTCCTGGCTGGCATGGAAATGGCCCGATGTATTGGGTCAGATCAGCCTTTTGCACGAAGAAAACAGAATCCACACTAGGTCCTTATGCCAATTTTTCTACAAGGTATGGGATATACCTGGGGATAGCGATTTCACCCCGGAGGAAAGGGCCATAGTAGAGGCCCTCAGTGACAGTCCCTTAAGCATAGAGAGGCTTGCCGAGGCTGTGGACTCTTCCATATACACTATAAAGCTTCATAGGCTGGAGGAGCTTGGCATAATCATGAGAAGCGGGCTGACTCCCACGGACATCATGCATATTACAGGGGATTTCACCGGCTGGGAAAAGAATTCCGCCGAGATGGGTGCCAAAATTTTGGCTATGCGTCTGGGAATGAACTTGGATGAACTCATCCACGAGGTCAATACCATGATAAAGTCCCAATTATATCTAAGTATAGCTAAGGAGCTTATGGGAAGGGGTAATCCGGGGATTTCACCGGCAATTCCCCATGAAACCATGACCCCTGAAATGGAGAAGCTAATCCTTTTAGGTTTTAAGGATCCCCGAAAGAAGAGTAGCCCATATATATCATTGGAACTAGCCACAGGATTTTCATTGGTAGGGATAGGGGCGCCTATTCACGTATATCTGCCGGATGTGGCAGCCTCACTCGATACCCAATGCATCATTGGGGAACATGCCCCAATAGCCAATGCCGTAGGAGCCATCACCGGGAGTATCTCTGCCGAAGAGAGCGTAATAATAAGACCCAGATATATTATGACAGGTGTGGAACTCTACGATTGTTTCTCTTCGGGGGAGAAAAGGCAATTTAATAATTATGAAAAGGCCAAGGAATGGGCCCTTGCGGAGGCTAGGACTTTGGCATCGGATCTTGTCAAAGCAAAGGGGGCTGCCTATTGGGATATATCCGTAGAGCTTTGCGAAAACAATACGGAGATCAATGCTTATTCACCCGGCATCCTAGGGGAGAAGGACCAGGAACAGTCGGAAATAACTAGGGAGATATTATTGGAGACCACAGTGACAGCCAGAGGCATAGGCGGTTTAAAATGGGCATAGGGAAGAAAGGCGGGGTAATGATGGATGTGAATAAGTGCACCATAACCGTTATACATCAGGGAAACAAAAGGACTGTGACCTGTCCTAAAGGCAGCAACCTTATGGGGGTATTTCACAGGAAAAACATCCATGTCGAAGCGCCCTGTGGGGGTAAGGGCATCTGCGGAAAATGCAAGGTCATGGTATTAAAAGGCCCAGTGTCAGAGATTGGCCATGGGGAGTCCAGGTTTTTATCCAATAATGAAAGAGCCCGGGGGTACCGTTTGGCATGTATGACCAAAGTATTCGGGGATATCGATGTAGTTATAGACAATCATTTAGACGGTGCCCAGATTATGTCCACGGGAATGGAATATTCTGTGGATATCTCACCTCGGATTGATAAAAAGTTTGTCCAGTTGGATTTACCTACTGTGGATGATCAGAGGGATGATCTAAAAAGGCTTGCAGATTCTATAGGTCTGCGGGCACCGGGTATTCGAATCGGGCTTATAAGGAAATTACCCGACCTTTTAAGGGATTCAGATTATAAGGTGACGGCTGCCTATGATAATAATTATTTGATAAATGTGGAAAAGGGGGATACCACAGCCTCTATGTATGGTGTGTCCATAGATATTGGGACTACCACCGTGGTTTGCTATCTCATGGATCTTAAAACCGGGCGCTTGGTGGATACAATTTCGGAGCTCAACGTACAAAGGATCTATGGGGGGGATGTTATCTCTAGAATCCAGCATTCTATGGAGAATGAAGACGGGTTGGCCAGGCTGAGATGGGGGATTGTGGACCAAATCACGGGGCTAATCAATGAACTAGCGGATAGGAATCATATTATTATGGATCATATCTACAATGTGGTTATAGCGGGAAATACCATTATGGGGCATCTTTTTATGGGAATTGATCCCCAGCATATCGCATCTACCCCATTTACACCGGCTCTTACTCAGCAGGCTGTCTACCCTGCCCATGAACTGGGTCTGAAACTGGGTGTATCCGCTAGGATATTTATGCTCCCCCATATATCAGGATATGTAGGTGCGGACGTGACGGCGGGAATTTTGGCATCTGGTATTGATAAGGAAGATGATTTAAGCCTCATCATAGATATAGGGACCAACGGGGAAATCGTATTAGGGAGCAGCAAAAAAATGGTATGCTGTTCCACCGCCGCAGGACCGGCATTTGAAGGAGCCAATATCCGCCATGGTATGGGCGGAATCAGGGGGGCTATAAACACAATTAGGCTTAACGATGGCCGGCTAAAGTACACCACCATTGGCGATGAGGCCCCTGTAGGTATCTGCGGTTCCGGGATAGTTGATGCTCTGGCATTTTTGTTGGATACAGGTCTTGTGGATGAAACCGGCAGGTTGCTGGATGAGGATGAGATAGAATCTGAAACCGGAAAAAGTCTTGCCCATAGATTTACAGAGATAGACGGGCAGGGGGCCTTTGTATTAGTAGACGCTAAATCCAGCTCTACGGGAGAGCCCATAGTCATAACCCAAAAGGATATAAGGGAGATCCAGCTGGCTAAGGCCGCTATTTCAGCGGGGATAAAGGTGCTTATACATAGGATGGGCAAAGGGATGGGGGATGTAACAAGGCTCTATCTGGCGGGGGGATTTGGAAGCTATATAGATAAGGGCAATGCGGCTAAAATAGGCCTTATTCCAAGGGAGTTACAAAACAGAATTATCGCCATAGGCAATGGGGCCGGAACCGGGGCTATGCTGTCGCTGTTATCCGCCGAACAATTTAAGCGTGCCGATCTTATCGGGAATATGGCGGAGTATGTGGAACTGTCTTCCACACCGGAATTTCAGGATGAATATGTAAACGGCATGTACTTCACCACCTAAGGTTTATTTCTATGGAAAAAGTGATATAGTACAAAAAATATTGAAATTTTCCAATACCCGGTGAAGATAAGCGTGGTATCATGGAACCAATACTGCCCGCATCGCCTATTTACTAACATCGATGAATCCAATATAATAGGGTTGTCTGATAATTAAAATACGCAGAGAGTGTGATACCATGGCTTTTTGGAGGAGCAGGGGGGAAATAGGGGATGATGTGGGGCTCGATATGGATCTTGCCATAGAGGCCATAGGGCACTATAACCGAGTTGCAGGGGTAGGAATAAGTATTATAGACACCAGGGGAAAACCCCTCTACAATATCGGCTATACCGGGCTATGCTGCAAATTTTGTAGTGGTGTTCGGGATATTTTAGATACGGAGGACGATTACTGCGATAGGGTTCACCTGTATGGCGGGTATCAATCCGAGAGATTTGGGGGCCGATATATATTTTTCTGTCCCTTGGGATTGGTGCATTGGGCTTCGCCCGTCTCGTCCGAGGGGATGGTTAGGGGATACTTATTGTGCGGACCTGCTCTTATGGTGGCACCGGAAGAATTTTTAATAGAGGATCTCCTGCTCAAAAACCGTATTGATAAGGAGCACTTGGGAAGGCTAAAAGAGAATTTAGAGCATATCCCGTTGATACCCCCGGATAGGGTTACCAGCCTGTCGGAACTATTATTTATGGTGGCCTCCCATTTATCCGATGCAGAATACTTTCAGTACCTTAGTCAGGCAGAATTTCATAACCACCAATCCAATATCTCAGAATACATACATTCCATAAAGGCTGTGGCCGGTAGTCAGGGAGATGGAGCAGATTACCCCTTCGAAAAGGAGAAGGAACTTTTATCCTGCATAGTCGCCGGAGATAAAAAAGGTTCCCAGACTATTCTAAACAGGATTTTAGGGCATATATTCTTTTCCAGCGGCGGTGATTTTGAAACCATAAAGGCTAGGATATTGGAACTTATAGTCCTTCTGTCCAGGGCGGCGGTAGAAGGCGGCGCCGACGTAGAGGAGATATTTGGACTCAATTTTAAATACCTGAGTACCATCCATAGCTTTAAAACCGTAGAAGAGCTGACCTATTGGCTGTCTAAAATAATGATAAGATTTACCGATTGCGTATTCAATTTGAAAAATATTAAGCATGTAGACGTAATATATAAGGCCATTAACTATATAAAGCAGAACTATATGAAAAAGATTACCCTGGAGGAGGTGGCCTCACACGTATACTTGAGCCCATCTTACTTCAGTAAGATATTCAAAGACGATATGAAATGCAATTTTAATACCTACGTAAACCGGGTTAGAATCGAACGAAGCAAACAACTATTATTACAGGATACAATAAACCTGGCGGATATTTCGAATATGGTCGGTTATGAGGACCAGAGCTATTTTTCAAAGGTTTTTAAAAGGGTTGTCGGTATTACCCCCGGCAGATATAGACTTGGCAGGGGAAAATTAAAATTTTAGGAGGCTGAATAATGGCTTTGTTAGAAGAGATCTCTAAGTATTTGCAGCAGGGAAGGGCGAAAAACGTGAAGGAACTGGTTCAAAAGGCCGTTGATGAGGACTTGGAACCGAGGGAAATTCTAAATGAAGGGCTATTGGATGGCATGGGCATTATCGGTGAAAAGTTCAAAAACAACGAAGTCTATGTACCGGAAGTTCTCATCGCCGCCAGAGCGATGTATGCCGGAATGGAAATCTTAAAGCCTATCCTTACGGAGACCGGCGTAGAATCCATAGGTAAGGTGGTAATCGGTACGGTAAAGGGCGACCTCCACGATATAGGCAAAAACCTTGTCAAGATGATGATGGAGGGGAGGGGCCTGGAGGTTATAGATCTGGGCATTGATGTGTCCCCTGAAAGGTTTGTTGAGGCGGCCAAGGAAAATGATGCTCAAATCATTGCATGCTCGGCACTTTTAACCACAACCATGACTGAGATGAAAAATGTGGTAGAGGCGGCCAAGGAATCCGGTATTCGAGACCAGGTCACCATCATGGTAGGCGGGGCTCCCGTTACGGATAATTTCTGCAAGAGCATAGGTGCAGATATCTATACCGCTGACGCTGCATCAGCGGCGGAAGAGGCGGCAAGGGTATGTAAAAGCGCATAAAAAGAGGATAATCAGCCTTTGATGCTGATTTAATCCGTATTGGTAATGGCTGCCGAACGCTAATTTTGTCACTGGCCATCAACAGCCCATTACCTTTGTAAGGCAGTAAAACTATAAACCGGTATAATGCGATAAAACATCTACATTGGATTACGGATTCAAAAGATTCAATTATGAGCGATTCAATCATATAGGAAAGATTCAATTATACAGGGGTGGACGATTATGTCCGCCCCTAAGTTTATCCCGGGAAAGCTATTTGTTATCCCCCATCCGGCTGGGGAAGGCTATCACCAATCCCCAAGTTGTGGAAGATGTGGTACAATAATTGTAGGAGATAATTTTCAATATCATCTACTGGGGAGGAAACCATGGAGTATCTAAACGGTGTTGTAGAGAGGATTACCTACTATAACGAAGATTCCGGATACACGGTAATAAGGCTTAGGAGCAGAGGGTATTATGACCTTGTGACTGTCGTTGGGAATATGGCGTCTGTCCATGTGGGGGCCATCGTATCCCTCAGGGGTAGCTGGAAGGTTGACAGTAAATATGGGAAACAGTTTATAGCGGAATTCTACGAAGAAAAACTTCCCGCCAGCGTGGCAGGCATCGAAAAATACTTAGGCAGCGGCCTTATTAAGGGCATAGGGCCCATCAACGCCAAAAGAATCGTTAAGGCTTTTGGCAAGGATACCATAGACGTCATAGAAGAAGAGCCCGACAGGCTTATGGAGGTGCCGGGCATAGGGCCTAAGAGGATAGACATGATAAAGAAGGCATGGCAGGAGCAAAGGGAGGTCAAAAATATCATGTTGTTTCTCCAATCCCATGGGGTATCCACCTCCCACGGTGCAAAGATCTATAAAACCTATGGAAATGAAAGCCTGAACGTTGTCAAGGAAAACCCCTTCAGATTGGCCGATGATATATGGGGTATCGGTTTTAGAACTGCGGATACCATTGCGCAAAAACTGGGCTTTGACCCACAATCCATGCAGAGATGCCGCTCGGGAATACTCTATATCCTAAACCAGCTTTCCAACGAAGGCCATTGCTTTGCCACCCGGGATCAGCTGATAATGGAGACCAAGGAGACTCTGGATCTCGATGATGCCAAGATACAAGAATCCATAGACATAATGGTGGGCGACGGATCCCTAATCTATGACCAGGAAGCCCTGTATCTTCCCCCCTTCTTCCACAGCGAGGTAGGGGTAGCAAGGCGGATTAGAGAGATTGCCTCCACCCCGGCATCCCTCGATATAGTGGGAATAGACGAAATTATTCGGGGCATAGAGGACAGGGGCAGGATCAAATACGACCAAATTCAGCAAGAGGCAATAAAAAGATCAGCATCTTCTAAATTAATGGTTCTCACCGGCGGACCGGGAACCGGGAAGACCTTCACCATTTTAGGCATAATAAGGGTTTTTGAAAGGATAGGGGCCAAGATATATTTGGCGGCGCCCACCGGCAGGGCTGCCAAGAGGATGGAAGAGGCCACGGGAAGGGAAGCAAAGACCATCCATAGGATGCTGGAATATAAGCCGCCCCAAGGCTATATGCGAAACGTGGAAAACAACCCCTTAGAATGTGATGTCCTTATCATTGATGAGACCTCTATGGTAGACATAATCCTTATGTACAACCTCCTTAAGGCCGTAAGGGACGAAACCATCGTGATTCTGGTAGGGGACGTAGATCAGCTGCCCTCGGTAGGAGCCGGAAATGTGCTGTCGGATATAATAGCCTCCGGCGAGGTGGATGTAGTGAAGCTGACAAGGATATTCAGACAAGCCCAAAATAGTGCCATAATCACCAATGCCCATAGGATAAACCAGGGAATCTTCCCCATGTTAAAGGGGGGTAAGAATCGGGATTTTTTCTTTATCAGAAGAGAAGATCCGGAAGAGATTGCAGGCGAAATCCGCAGATTGTGCCGTGTGAGACTGCCAAAATATTATAAGGTAGACCCCATAGATGATATCCAGGTCCTATGCCCTATGCAGAGGGGGGAGACAGGGGCCGTTAACATGAACCGGATTCTTCAGGAGGCCTTAAATAATAATAGTCACTTTATTAGGTACGGGGGCGCTACCTATAAGGTGGGGGACAAGATAATGCAGATTAGAAACAATTATGATAAGAATGTTTTTAACGGGGATATTGGTAGGATCTTTAGCATCGACCTAGAAGACAAAATCGTTAATATAGACTTTGACGGAAGTATAGTCGAATACGATAGTAGCGAATTGGACGAGATCATGCTGGCTTATGCCGTTACGGTCCATAAAAGCCAGGGAAGTGAATACAAAATAGTTGTTGCCCCATTCACCACCCAACATTTTATGATGCTACAGCGAAACCTGTTATATACCTGCATAACCCGGGCACGAAATATTTTCATAATGGTGGGCACCGAAAAAGCCGTGGGCATTGCAGTGGGCAATAACAGGATTGTAAAGAGAAACACCATGCTGGACAAAAGATTAAAAGACCCCCGGCTTGATAGAAGATAAGGGGGTCTCTTATGATTTGAGTTTAAACTTCCATTACCGGTTCTCTCGCATCCTTTTCAAGGTAAACACCCTGAACATAGATATTTACTTCGTCGACGGTCAGCCCCGTCATTCCCTGAACAGCTTCGATTACGGCGGAGCGTATATTCTCTGCCACCTCTGGGATCCTGACACCATAGTTAACAACAATGCTAATACCGATGGTGGCTATCTCGTCTATTAACTCGACCTTTACGCCCCTTTTGGAGCTTTTCATCCCTAAAGTTGACGTAATATCATCTACCAAACCGCTGGACATAGAAGCCACCCCAGGAATTTCAGCAGTTGCCAATCCTGCGATCACAGCCACCACTTCATTGGCTATGACGGTCTTTCCATAATCACCGCTACTCATTTCCTTGTCAATTGCCATTTCTAACACCTCTCCTCTTTCAATGGTGAAAAACTTTCGGAACAGTGGACGGATTTTATATGTACATGGGTATCTGTACACTACTTATATTATACACCATTGGGGGCATTGGTTAATCGTATTTTTTTAAAAAACCAGTATAATCCATGATAATATATCCCTTGGTCCCGCCGCCCCACAACACTTCCCGCTTGGTATTTAAAGCGTCGCCCTTATAATAGATAAACAACTCCAGCTATAAAATTTATCATCATGAAATTGCACAAGACCATTGCAGTTATCATGTCGATAAATTTAGTTTCCGTATTGTTTATCTGTAATTGCCAGGAGTGCCATAAAAAAACACTTGAAAATAACCCAGAGACATAGTAAAATAGTACATGCTGATTTCCATTTTTATTCTGTTAGATTGCAAATCATCAACAACAACAGAGATATTAGTTTTTTATGAATAATATTATTGGGAGTTGGCATAATAATTATAGTTAAATCAAATAAAATTAGTTAAATAGTTTGCCGTGCTAGATGGGGAGGTAGCGGTGCCCTATAACCTGCAAACCGCTATAGCA
>DASRNX010000056.1:0-9426 GCA_035647175.1 Clostridia bacterium
ATTATATTCGTCAAAATTCTTTAAAACCCTCTATGTTTCCCCAATATTATTTGTTTATGGAAAAGTCAAGGCTGCACCTGGTTCATCGTCGGCAAGGTATTTTCTTGTCTTTGGCCGTTTAATCGATAATATTCCTCGATAATCCTACGGGCTACCGGTGCGGCATTCCCCGCAGTTCTGCCGTTGGGTATCGCCACTACCACCGCAATCTCGGGATTCTCGTAGGGTGTCACAGATACAAACCAGGCATTGTTTTTGTTGGGATCATTGCTCACAGTCTGGGCAGTACCCGTCTTTCCTGCTACTGTAATCTCCGGGGCTAAATCCTTGAAGTACTCGGCTGCCGTTCCTCCGCCATCATTCTCGCCCCTGGTGGGATTAGGATCATTGGCTACCATCCACATACCCTTTAGGGTGGCCTCTAAATATTCCTGGTTTACCTCCAATTCCCTTATTAGGGTCGGCTGGGTTTCCTTAACAGTCTTACCTTCCGAATCCACTACCTTCTTCACTATATGGGTTTCTAAGACCTTCCCACCGTTGGCGATTGTCGCTATATACCTTGCCATGGCCAATGGGCTTATATCCACATAGCCCTGTCCTATCCCGGCCCTTATGGTGTCAGAAGGTGTCCATCTCTTGTAATAGGATAGCACGTCCCTTCTGATCTCGTCCGCCGCTTGATTGACCTTTTCTGTGTATCCCATGGCCTCTATCATCTCTGACAGCTTCCTAACTTCCTCCAAACCCGCCTCTCTGGAACGGTCCTTGGACAGGGGAAAATCTATCAGCTGTTCCACCTGATCCCTTTGCTCCTCGGAAAGCTCGTTATCAAAGTACCCATACCTTTTCATGATTCTGGTAATATCCCTTCTCATGTCCGGCCTATGGGCCCTAATCTTGGTTTCCTCGCTGGGAATGGCGTTTTTATCCCTGTCCGGGCTTAAAATCTCTATCCCTGTCATGCCATCAAGCCCAAACAGCTCTGCCCATTTGGTTATAGCCTCGACGCCTACACGATCGGCCACCTCATAGAAGAAATAGTTGCATGAATGCTTTAGGGCATCTGTATACGATTCCCAACCATGACCGGATTTGCGATTACAGCTGGGCGGCCTTTTTGTGTCGTATTTGGTATAGTAAACCTTATCATAGATCCTCTCGTTTAAGGTGATAGCGCCCTCCATCAACCCCGCTATGCCGATTAGCATTTTAAATACGGATCCGGGCATAAATGTGCCTTGATAAGCCAGGGAAAATTGCTTTCCGTCCTTACCGGAGCTGTTGGGGTCAAAGGATGGGTAGCTTACCAGGGATAATACCTCCCCCGTATTTACATCCAATACGACGGCGGCGCCTTCTTCCGCCAGTGGGGCAATGTTTCTCTCTTCGTACGGGGGCAACCCTTCCCTCATCTTCTCTATTTCCTCTTTTAGAATATTGCCCACGGAATTTTGAAGCTGGCTATCTATGGTCAGTACCACATCATGGCCATTTTGCGGTGAGGTTTCGTCGAGGACCCGAATAACCTTTCCGAATGAATCCTTCTCCGCCGTCAATTTCCCCAGCCTATCGCCTTTATTTCCTGTGAGCCATTCCTCCCCGTAGGATTCCACACCAACTTGGCCTATCTTATCGCTGGAGATATCATATCCTTGCTCCTTGTAGTCCTCAATTTGATCCTTGCTGATGCTGCCGAGGTAACCCACTATTTGGGAAAAGGATTCGTCCATGGGATAATAGCGCCCGCTGCCTATGAGGGTTTGAACCCCGGGCATTTCGGGTGCAAAGGTTTCAAGCTGTACAACGGTTTCCGGACCGATACCCTCAGCTACCGGTATCGGCTCATATTGGGTAAACCGTCTCATATGAATATTGAGCCTGATGGATATAATATGGATGGCTGTTTCATCGGCAATTTCATCGTCTATTTCATAGCGCTCTTTTCTGAGGTATTCTAACATTTCCTCCGGCGACAACCGATCCTGGATCCCTATATCCCTAATCCAACTGTCGTATCGCTTATCCCGTATATCCTTTTCTTCATCGTCCCATGTATATCGAAGCTTACCGGTATCAGGATCTAACCTTATCGGCATTAGATTCAACAATGTGTCCTTATCCCCATTTTTATAGATGATCTCTAACATCTGTAATATTATATTATTAAGATCCCCATGGTTCGACGGCAGCAATTGCCTGTCCAATTGTACCGTATAAATCTGGCGATTCACAGCCACGGGAATGCCGTACCTGTCTACAATATTGCCCCTTGTGCCCTTAAGCTTCAGTTCCACTCTCTTCTTAACGAGGGACTTTGCATACAGCTCGTCCCCTTTTTCTACAGTAAGATATGCCAGTTGCCCTGCTAATACGGACAGGCATATAATACAGATTATACCGAATTGTATATTTCGTTCCTTTAGGTGTTTTAGCATGATTTCTCCCTTACTCCGTCAAGATAAGTAACCCGATTTGCCTGCCAATGCAGGCTTACTGATGATATTGTACCATGTTTTAATACCATAAAGAAGTGGATTAAAATACTAAATAAAAAAGAATAGATGTCCTCTATTCTTAAGCAATCTGTTACACTGGTTAAATATATCGGAAATGGCTATTGAACTAATACAATACGTTAAATTATATATTCTTACGAAAACGCCATTTCTTTCTCATAAACTTATTTCGATAAAGCCCGGCAATCCCATAAAAAATCAACGGTGTTAAAAGTAAAGTGTACACGGTTTCCGGGACAATGATCTGTATAAATGCCTTGCCCGGTGGTATACCGGACTGATTAAAGAAGTTATAGCCAAGCATGATTATCCCTTTTATCATATTGGATGTCATTACCGCCAGTAGGGGCATAAACAATTTGTCCACATACAGTTTTCCGTATAATATACCCACCAAATACCCCACTGTCATATACTGGAGGGCATGAAGCCCCATATTATTGCCGAAAAGAATATCCTGTATCAGCCCCCCAAACAATCCTACAAGGGCACCTGTGGGGTTGCCGGCCAACAGAGCAAAGGAAACCGTTAGGATCAGAAGGGAATCGGGCTTTACATGGAGGATTTCAACGAAGGGAAAGATGGAAGATTGAACCGTCAAGTTCAGCAGCAATATAGCCAATATTACCATTTCCCTCATGCAAAACCACCCCACAACAATTTAAAATGAATGCTTCCCCAAAGCCGATCTATGAATCATTGGCTACAACTATTACTTCCTCTAATCTCTGAAAATCTACCCCAGGCCTGACGATGGCTGTCTTGTAGAGTTCCCTTTTATCCTTTATGACCTTTTCTACTTCGCCTATATATATGCCCTTGGGAAATATCTCCCCCAATCCGGAGGTAAGAATCTTATCTCCGGGCGTAACGTTAGAATCCTCCGGAAGGTATATCATCCTGCACAGGCCATCCTCTGACCCCAAGCTATTGTTGCCCTTTAGCAAACCGTTATCCCTATTTCTTTGGACAATACCGCTCACGGCGCTCTTTCCGTCTACGATAGTACGCACTTTTGACCAGCCTTCTGCTACTTCAATTATCCTGCCTACCAGCCCCTGGTCGGTCACCACAGCCATATTAAGCTCTACCCCATGCTTTGATCCCTTATCGATGGTTATATTGTTAAACCAATTTCCGGGGTTTTTAGCGATGACGGTGGCGCCCGTAACTGCCATTTCTCTGTTCTCATCTAAAAACAATGTCAGTTTTTTTAGCCGTTCATTTTGCCTTTCCAATTCTTCCAGCATATGGAGTTCCTTCTCCATATCCGCTACCCTGGCTTGCAGATCTTCATAATCTTTTTTCATGTTTCGTCTCTCCCCAATATCGGAGAAGAGATTATATACAAATTGGGAAGCTGAATACATCCCTTTTTGCAGGGGGACCAGCGCCTGTCCCAAAGCATTTTCAACCATTGTGGCCCTTTCCTTACCGACTTCTGTATAGACCATCAACACGATTAGCCCGATCACGGCAAGGATTACTATTATCAAAGGAGCATTCTTAAACAATCGAGGCACTCGTTATACCCCCTATCCGACACTCTTTGAGGATAGGGCTACCTTCTTCAATGTTTCTATCTCTTCAACGACACGGCCGGCACCTAAGGCTACACAATCTATGGCATCTTCGGCGATTTGGACGGGCATACCCGTTTCCTGTCTAACCAACCTGTCCAGCCCGTTTAACAGAGCCCCTCCGCCTGTTAACATTATCCCCTTATCCATTATATCGGCTGCCAATTCCGGCGGCGTCTTTTCTAAAGTGAGTTTGATCGCCTCAACGATACTATTTACAGGCTCCCTCAGAGCGTCCATAATCTCCGTGGACGTGATCTTTAAAGTTTTAGGCAGACCGGTAATCAGGTCACGGCCCCGAACCTCTATGGTTTCTTCTTTTGTCATTGGCGCCGCCGATCCTATGGATATTTTAATATCCTCAGCGGTTCGCTCCCCTATCATCAAATTATATTCCTTTTTGATATAGGATATAATGGCATCATCCATCCTATTTCCGCCCATTCTTAGGGATTTGCTGGTGACAATTCCACCCAGGGAAATAATCGCCACTTCACTAGTTCCTCCGCCTATATCAACGACCATGCTGCCGGTGGGCTCTTGTACGGGCAATCCCGCCCCAATGGCGGCGGCCATGGGTTCTTCCACCAGATATGCTTCACGGGCACCTGCCTGCTTGGCAGCTTCTTCGACTGCCCGCTTTTCTACCTCGGTTACCCCAGAGGGAACGCAGACGACTACCCTTGGGTGTAACGGAAAAACCCTTTTTATCGCCTTGCGGATAAAATACTTGAGCATCTCCTGAGTTACATCAAAATCGGCGATGACACCTTCCTTCATGGGTCGAATCGCTACGATATTTCCCGGAGTTCTTCCGATCATCTTCTTGGCTTCCTCGCCTATGGCCAAAACCCTTTTAGTATCGCTGCGAATGGCCACTACCGACGGCTCCCTTATTATTACGCCTTTTCCCCGAACGTGCACCAATGTATTGGCTGTACCTAAATCTATCCCCATATCCTTAGTAAATATATTTAAAAATCCCATAGTCAAATTATGCTCCTTCCTATTTATCCCTTTAGCTGTCAGAGGCTTAGGATCGGTATCCTAAAAGGTGTACCCAAGAAATAATTATAGCCTTCCTGTCTTAATTATGGCCAATATTCGGCTATTTGATAACCATACTGAAATTATATGTTACCAAGCGGGTTTATCCCATATTCCTTGAGCATATTCCATAGACGGTGTATGGGCAGCCCCATAACATTGAAATAACAACCCATTATCCTCGAAATAAAAATACCGGCCAACCCTTGGATGCCGTAACCTCCCGCCTTATCCATTGGTTCCCCGGTTTGAACGTAATATTCGATCTCAGAAAGTGTTAACGGAGCCATCTCTACTGATGTTTTTTCGTAGTCTTTATTAACTTTCCCCGTCCGTGTGTCAATTATTGCAAGCCCGGTAATCACCTCATGGGTTTTACCCTGTAATTTGAGGAGCATTTGGCGGGCTTCCTCTTCGTTCTCGGGCTTTCCCAGGATTTTATCCTTCACTACAACGGTATCGGCACCTATTATTATAGCCGGTTGATATACGCATGATGCAACATCCATAGCCTTATTACAGGCTAATTCCATGGGTATCTCTTCCGGAGCCAAACCATAGGGCATTTGTTCTTTTTTATCGCTGGTCTTTATATCAAATATTAAGCCCATCTGCTCTAGTAATTGCTTTCTTCTGGGAGAAGCCGAAGCCAAAATAATCTTCATGATATTAATATCTATAATACAGAAAGATGCCAAGCAAAACACCAAGCATGGTTCCGAAGTTTACGGTCAAGGATAGCCCAAAAGCTAATTTAATTACATTAAAATCCAATATAGCCGGCATACCCTGGGTCCCTATGGTAAAGCTTTCATTAAAAATCTTGGCGTCTGAATAATTTGCAATAATATTACCCGCTATGCTGCCTACAATAACCCCTGCAAGTAAAAATAGGAATAACATTAATGGTCCCTTGGTTCTCCCCCGTCGCAAGAAGAGTCCCCCTTTCAATGTCAAGAAAAATAAAACTATTATAAGCATAATAGTTATCATTAAAAGTATAACATTTTTATGGGGAAATACAAGTTATTTTACGAAAATTAATAATTTCTCGACCTGCCCTCGTCCAATACCGATTGGGCGACATTGGTCGCATGGTCTGCTATTCTCTCGAAGTTAGTAACTATATCAAGAAATATGACGCCGGCGGCCGCGGAACATTTTTGGGCGTTTAATCTGCCTATATGACTTTTCCTGAGCCTGTCCTTTAAGGTATCAATTACATCCTCTTCCTTCATCACCAACTCTGCCAATTCGTGGTCGCGCTCTCTCAGTGCATGAACGGTGTTATTTAGCATCTCCATAACCTTTTCATACATCTCACCCAATTCTTCCTCGGCTATCTCAGAATAGCTGAGCTTGTTTTCTATACTGTATTCTGCATACTCGGTCAGGTTTTCGGCGTGATCACCGATCCTCTCGATATCATTTACCACGTGATATAAGCCACTGATGAGGTGTAGGTCGCTTTCAGGTAATCCCAGACCATTACACATAACAAGGTAGTGGGTTATTTCCTGGTTCAAAAAGTTTATAATCTCTTCTTTCTTATATACCCCATCAATTATAGCCTGTTCCCTTCGGAAGAAAGCATCCATGGCAAGACGTACATTTCCCACGGCCATATCAGCCATCCTGTTGACCTCTTTTAGGATTTGCGCGATTGCAATAGGAGGTGTTTCCAGTATACGCTTGTCCAAATAGATGAGTCCCTTTTCATCCGGCTCATCTTTTTTTCCATGTACCAGATTCTTCGACAAATTAACCAATATATTACCAAATGGGAACAAAATAGCAGCCGTTATCACGTTAAAGCCTATATGGGCGTTAGCAACCTGGCTCATGGGACTGTTTGCAGGAGAAACCTTCAATATGAAATCCACGAAGGGTACCCCCAGCGCCATAGCCACCATGAAGATGGATGTCCCAATAACTTTAATGGAAAGATGGATAAACGCTGCTCGTTTCGCGTTGGTGTTTGTACCAATACTGGCCAGTATAGCAGTTATACACGTGCCAATATTCTGGCCAAAAAGGATGAATATCGCGCTGTTTAGCCCAATTAAACCCTGGGTAGCCAATGCCTGGAGTATTCCAACAGCAGCACTTGAACTTTGCAAAACTACGGTCATGATTGTCCCCGCTATAATGCCTAAGATAGGATGGGACATGCTAACCAATAAACGCTGGAAGCCCGCATTGGTTCTGAGGGGTACCATGGAATCGGACATAAACCCCATTCCAATAAATAAGATGCCGAACCCGACTAGGATCTCACCGATACTCTTTACGAACTTTCGTTTTGAGAAGAACACAAGACCTACACCAACAAATACAATTATTGGCGCTATATCGGTCAGGTTTAAAGAAATTAGGAATGCGGTCATAGTAGTTCCGATGTTTGCACCCATAATAACCCCTACCGCTTGACCCAGGGTCATTATACCCGCATTGACAAAGCCTACTACCATCACCGTCGTTGCGCTGGAACTTTGAATAACTGCTGTAACAATTGCCCCAACCAATAACCCCATCAACCTGTTTTCGGTGAGGATTTCTAAAAGTCTTTTTAGCCTGCTACCTGCGGCCTTTTCCAAGCCGTCGCCCATCATCTTCATTCCATAAATGAATAGGCCCAAGCCGCCTGCTAACATTATTATCATGCTAGAATTCATAATACCTCCTTATTAAGTAAAACTAATATTTGAACAAAGGCCCAATAATGGTTTATCTCACCTTGCTAAAGATTAAGTCCGTATAATGGTGTAAATAGAAAAATGAGTTGAGCCAAGGCTCTACCTCGGTTAAAATATAAGTACTACCCAATACCAAACCGAGGAGGAAAAACCATGGCTCAGTTCAATATTACAATAACCGAAGAACTTTTGCACGGACTTTTTTTATCAAATGGAAAAGACGAGGCCTTTTCCAAACTACTGGAAGAAATATTTAACCAAGTGTTGCTGGCACAGTCATCAGAACAAATAGGGGCAGAACCCTATGAAAGAACTGATGATAGAAAAGCCTACCGTAATGGCTACAGGGATAGGCCTATGACAACCAGGGTAGGTACCCTTACCCTAAGGGTTCCCAGGCATAGAAACGGCCTATTCAGCACAGAGTTATTTGCCAGGTATCAACGAAGCGAACAGGCTCTGGTGCTGGCAATGATGGAGATGGTGGTAAACGGCGTATCCACTAGAAAAGTAGAAAATATTACAGAAGAACTCTGTGGCAAGAAATTCTCCAAATCCACCGTTTCAGAGCTTTGCAAGGGTCTGGATCCCATAGTGGAAGCCTTTAAAACCAGGCCCCTGAAGGCCCATTATCCCTTTGTACAGGTAGATGCCATTTACCTTAAGGTTCGAGAAAATGGCCGTGTCGCGTCCAAGGGACTCCTTGTGGCAGTAGCTATCAATGAAAACGGCTATAGGGAAATCATAGGGTTTAATGTTGCCGATAGCGAAACTGAGGATAGTTGGGGTACCTTCTTTCATTCCCTCAAAGAACGGGGGCTTAAAGATGTCAGGCTGGTTACCTCTGATAACCACAAAGGGCTTGTAAATGCAGTCAAGAAGCATTTTCAGGGGGCCAGCTGGCAACGCTGTCAGACTCATTTTTCTAAGAATGTAATTGATAGCACGCCAAAATCCTTACAGCCTGAGATCAAGGAGGATTTAAGAAAGCTTTATGATGCCGTAGATATTGAAAATGCCCGTAAATACAGGGATAAAATATATACCAAATACGAGGCAAAAGCGCCAAAAGCTGTAGCTGTTCTGGATGAGGGTTTCGATGATGTCACCGCGGTTTTATCCTTGCCGCTTTACTACCGTAAACGCCTGCGTACCACCAATGGAGTAGAAAGGCTAAACCAGGAGATCAGAAGGCGTGAGCGTGTCATTAGGATATTTCCCAATGAAGCTTCTGTCATACGTTTGATGGGGGCGCTACTTATGGAACAAGATGAAAAGTGGCAAACAGGGCGTAAGTACCTTGATATGGCTCTGTACTACCGGGAGCAAGATGAAACTGCCAATCAGGAGGTAGCCTAATAAAGAGCGCATTTATTCCACGGTCCTATTGACACGGGGGCCCCTGTCCCCTCTGGACACCCCTTTATGGCGGAATTAGCCCTAGGGGGCGGTTACTTCCGCCCCGAGATTATACCAGAGGGGGCTCCCCCGTATCAATAGGCTTTCGCGGCATAAAAGCTTACGTTTTTCAAGGTGCGAAATTCCGTTTTTTTAAAAAAGCAGCCGGAATATTTTACTACCGAG
>DASRNX010000057.1:0-4789 GCA_035647175.1 Clostridia bacterium
AACAGGGCTATACAGTAGAGGCGAACTGGACACGCCTGTACGCATCAAAATAGCTTAGGCTACAGAGGCGTAAATGAGTTCATTTGAACTCTAGAACCCCGTGGCTTTAGTCATGGGAGGTTCAGAAATGGTTGCCAAAAACAATATTGGGGAGGTATGTGTGTTGAGAAATCTAAAAGGTATTATGGCATTGCTGCTCGTTATGCTACTGACATTGTCAATACTCGCAGGATGTGGTCAAAAGCCAACCAAGGAAACGGAAAAAACGCCGGACAAGGTAGTAGATGATCAGGATAAGGATAAGGACAAAGATGATGAGGCCGAGGAGGATGGCCAGGATCAAGATGGGGATGTAGCTATTGATACATCCAAGTTCGTCGAAGTGGTTTGGTATCATCTGGGGGATCCGCCCACAAACGATCAGTTGGATTTGGCGGCGGCGGAATGGAACAAGATCTTAGAGGACAAGGTAAACGCGCACCTTAAGATAAACTTCATCGAGTGGGCGGATTACCTGACGAAGTATAATTTGATGCTAGCGACAAAGGAAGTACTGGACATGATCAATACCGCATCGGATTGGTTGGACATGTGGCCTAACGCCGCAAAGGGCGCATTTATGGATATTACCGATCTGTTGCCCAAATATGCCCCACAGACGTGGTCAGAAGTTCCGGAAGAGAATTGGGAACAATGCAAATTTGATGGCAAGATTATTACGATCCCCGAGGACCAATATACCCAGTGGGTAAACCATGGATTCTATTATCGCGGTGATTGGGCTGAGGAATTTGGCATTACCGAACCCATCCGCCATTGGGATACCCTGGGGGAATACCTGCAGAAGGTAAAGGATGTTAAAGGGATCATCCCCTACGATGTAGTGGGAAGTAAGGCCAATGAAATCCTTGATTACTGGATGGGCGCATATACTGACGCGATTTGTTTGGAGGTTCCGGGAAATATATTCTATTCCAAAACCTACGATGATCTGTACACGGTATATTCCCCTATATTTGATGACACTATGGTAGAAATGGCTAAAAAGATGAAGGAATGGGGAGATGCCGGCTATTGGAGAAATGATGTATTAAATTACACCGGCGATACCCGCGAGGCCCTCAAGGCAGGACAAACCGGGTTGGACGGACATCACACTCAAACATATGCCGGCCTTAGGGTGGATATGGATGAAAAACAGCCCGGCTCTGACCTGCAGATGTTCCCGATGCACCTACAGGGTGGGAAGAATCTGGTGGAAATGTCTATAACCCATGGTGCTCAATCCATTGCTGCATCTTCAGAAAATCCGGAGAGGGCATTGATGGTATATGACCTTATGAGAAATGACGAGACCCTCTATAGGTTGCTTAACTTTGGGAGAGAGGGAGTAAACTACGAGATCGTAGACGGCAAACGCACCAGGCCTGCAGATTTTGATGAAACTGAACACGGTTTCTATTCAAACTATTGGGGCGGGCGTATGGATATATTTGAAATGGCACTCCCCTCAGACAGGGTATATGATAAGATAGGTGATTTGTACGCTATATACGATCAGTACAAGAAACCATATCCTTATGGCGGGTTCGTATTTGACAAGACCTCCATAGAGACCGAGCTTTCTGCATTAAACGATGTTAAAACAAGGCATCAGGGTCCAATAGCATTTGGTAAGGCGGGAGATCCTGAAGCTGCCGTTGAAAAGTTCAGGGAGGAAATGAAGAGTGCGGGCTACGATACAGTCCTGGAAGAGGTTCAAAAACAAATTGATGAATGGAAGGCATCACGATAATCACTGTAAATAGACTGACCACATAGGCTTTTGGGGCTGCCTTCCCGGCGGCCCTTTTTTACGGAATACGATTACTCGGATATATTAAAGAAGGCTAAATTGTTTAGGGGGGAAACCATGGAAATGACCGATATTAGAACAATTTTAAATATAAATCCGGGCTGGAAATTTCATTTAGGTGATGAGCCGGGGGCATGGCAGAAGGGTTTCGATGACGGGGGATGGCGCACCGTTGATCTGCCCCATGATTGGGCCGTCGAGCATCCCTTTGATAGAGGATATTCCAGTGGAGCAGGTTACCTACCCGGGGGGGTTGGTCTCTATAGAAAGGATTTTCATCTAGGCGAAGAATGGGAAGACAAGAGAATCTATGTGAAGTTTGACGGTGTATACAACAACAGTATGGTTTGGTGTAATGGCTATTATCTGGGAAAAAGGCCCTCCGGTTATACGGAGTTTATATACGATATAACCGACTTCGTCTGTTTTGGGGATACAAAAAATGTCCTAACCGTCAGGGTTGATCATAAACATGTTGCAGATTCCCGGTGGTTTACAGGATCGGGGATATACAGGAAGGTAACTCTAATAATAAAGGATAAAGTATGTATCGATAACTACGGCGTCTTTGTCTCCACTAAAAGTATCGATGATAGCGGGGCAGAATTGCAGATACAAACTACCATAATAAATACTGCAGACCAAGATGAAGATATTGTAGTAAATTATTCTGTAAAGGACCGCGATGGGAATCAAGTCGCCTCATCAAAGGCGGGGTACGGGGTCTTGGCACACAATAGCATTGCGGATAAGCGGGTCATCTTAGTTAAGGATCCCGTGCTTTGGTCTACAGGGTCTCCCTATCTATACGATTTTATAACAGATATAATAAGGGACGGAGAAGTTATAGATCGGAAAGTGATAAAGATAGGGATAAGGGAGATAGAATTCCATCCAAGGCGGGGCTTCTTTTTAAACGGCCAAAATATGAAGATAAAAGGCGTGTGTATTCATCATGATGCCGGATGTCTGGGCGCCGCGGTTAGGGAAAAAGTATGGGAAAGGCGGCTTAAGATTTTAAAAGAGACGGGCTGTAACGCCATACGTATGAGCCATAATCCCCACATGCCGGAACTATATGGTCTGTGCGACTCTATGGGCTTCTTGATCATTGACGAGGCCTTCGACGAATGGGAGGGGGTAAAAAATAAGTGGGCGAAGGGACATAATGTATATCCGCCTGCCCATTACGGCTATTACGAGGACTTTCCGGAATGGCATGAAAGGGATCTCACAACGATGGTGTTAAGGGGGAGAAATCATCCTTCCATAATTCTCTGGAGTATAGGAAACGAGATAGATTATCCGAACGATCCGTATGGTCACCCGCTCTTTCAAACCGTAACCGGGAACAACGATGCCAACAAACCCGCCATAGAACGCATATACGATGAAAATAAGCCCAATGCCGAAAGGCTGGTGCCCATTGCCAAAAGGCTGGTATCCATAGTTAAGAGATATGATTTAACAAGACCGGTTACCGCAGCCCTGGCCCTCCCGGAGCTTTCCAATATCACGGGTCTTGCGGATTGTCTGGATGTTGTCGGATACAATTATAAGGAACACCTCTACGAGGAGGATCATAAAAAATGGCCCGATAGGGTGCTCATTGGAAGCGAGAATGGCAAGGAACTCAGTCAGTGGCTCGCTGTTAGGAATAATGACTTTATTTCAGGACAGTTTCTGTGGACCGGCATCGACTTTTTGGGCGAGACCAGGGGATGGCCTTCCCATGGCTCCGAAGCGGGGCTCGTAGATGTTGCCGGCTTTAAGAAGCCCGGCTATTATTTTCGAAAAAGCCTATGGTCGGATATGCCCATGGTTAAACTATTCGCAGGTTATGCCCATGAGTTACTTGAACACAGAAGATATATGCTATATAATAAGCACTTGAAATCCTCTTGGAATTTTGTAGAGGACAGCGAGGTAGAGGTCATTTGTCTAACCAATTGCCATAAAACTGAACTATTCCTAAACGGAAGATCCTTAGGGATAAAGAAGGTCGCCGATCATGATGGGGCTTATCTGACTTGGAAGATACCCTTTGAAAAGGGCGAATTAAAGGCTGTCTCCACAGATGCCCGGGGCAGGGTATATGAGGATATCCTAAAAACCACTGGGGCAGCGGCAGGAATAAGCCTGACCCCTACGGATAATAGTATTGCAGCCGACGGCTTGGATATGGCCCATGTGATATTGGGGATTATCGATTCCGATGGAAACCCTGTTGATAACGCCCATGACTTAATTGAGGTATCCCTCGAAGGACCGGGTCGGATCTTGGGGCTGGAAAACGGTAATCTTGAAGATACGATGCCCTATGGGTTGCCATATAGGAGGGTACATAACGGAAAGCTGTTGATCTATATAGCATCGACACCTGAGAAGGGCATAATCAAGGTCAGGGCTGGGGCAAGGGGATTAAAATCCTGTCAAATAAGTATCATAAGCCAATAGTAAATGGGTTATGGTTGTTCAATAAGGCCGCTTTTGTGGGATTATTAGCGGCCTTTCCCTTAGGGACTTTTTGAAACCCCGGGTCCTTGATACGAAGCCCTTTTGCCCAGATAATTTGGACTAATGCAGTGAAACCAAAGGTTAAAACAAGTTTATAAAACGGGTGGTCATCCATGAAAAAGAACGTAACTATTTATACCATAGCCGGAGAGGCCGGAGTCTCTGTGGCTACCGTTTCCAGATTTTTGACCGGCAAAGCCAATGTCAAAGAGAGCAACCGAGAGAAGATAGAAAGAATTATTAAAAAGTATAATTTTAGACCAAATGCCATTGCGCGCAATCTCTCCAATCAAGAGACCAAGACCTTGGGCTTTATAATGCCCGATGTTACTGCACCCTTTTATGGTACCGTTTTTTTGGAGGCCGAAAGGGTTGCATTAGAGATGGGCTATAGTATATTGCTATGCAATACTATGA
>DASRNX010000058.1:0-8210 GCA_035647175.1 Clostridia bacterium
CCTATGCATATGGGGGTATGGACTTATAGTTTTTTAATCCCTACAGAATAGTATGTTTTGCACCATGCCTACCGCAGAAAATATATTATATCCCGCCATCTGGGGAATTGGGTTTCCAATACAAGATATGTGACTTGTATATTTTGAACATAAGTTAATGCATAGCTGCTTTCAGATTTTTTTAGGAAAGGACGTATGTTTGCCATATGGATACAAGAATAAGACCGGGGTTAAAGATACATATAAAATCTCGTCCAACTCACTCCCATCTTAAATTGATTGTTTTATTTGTATTAATTTTACTTATGGCTGTAAATGTCTTAGGCTGTAAAAAATCGGCTCCCGTCGATGGGGAAAATGTTACAGATAGTGGGGGAGATGTTTCAAATAGTCCGGATGTAGACGAATCTAAGGGAAAAGATATGCTTCCCCAATTAGAAAGACCCCTTTTAGAATCTGGGGATGATGAAACAGGACAAGGCCCCATGCTTGACCCTTTTTCGGGTTCGCTTACGCTGACGGGAATCCTTACCTCAAAATTTACTAAGGACAATATTGCGATTATAGAGTATGGAAATACATCCTATATCGTTAATCAGGATGATATAATAGCTGAATATTGGAAAGTAGGCAGTATTAAAAACACCGGTGTCTTATTAAAGCATGATGATGTGGAACTGGTATTAGAGTTCTCCGGTAAATAATTCTTATATTTTTAAGACGGGGGTTTTGGATGTGAGATTTTCTAAAAGACTTTTGTACAAGACTATATGCCTGGCTATTTTGACCAGTGTGTTGGCCACAACCGGTATACCTCCAAGCCATAGACAGGGTATTTCTTACGGTTTTGATACGGATAACCGGGATGCATATACTGAATACATAGTAAAGCGTGGGGATAACCTATCCGATATTGCCAAGGAATTTGAAACAGATATCCCAACATTGATAAGGGATAATAATATAAAGAACAAAAATCATATCTATGTGGGTCAAAAACTCAAGATAAAAGATAGCGTTACAGATGATAAGGATATGGTGGACACCGAAGCTGATACCGACGATGAAGCGGCTTCTTTGGAACAGGATTCCCATAACTCATCTGGATATGAAAGCAGGGACGAGGATTTAATCTCCCTGGATATGAGGGATGCGGATATCAGGGATGTGATATCATCAATCGCTTATTATTTAGATACCTATGCCATCTTACTGGAAGAGCCGATCCGGGTTAATTTCCAGGTTGAGAATACAAAACCCTATAAGGCGTTGGAGCTTCTGCTTCAGACCACAGGCCTTAGCTATATAGAGGACGATAGTCTGTTGATCATCGGAAAGGCCGACAAGCTTCAAGAGGAATTCTACGGACAAATGGCTCTCACGCGTTTTAATCTTAAGCATATATCCTCCGAAAGCCTTAAACCCCTGATTGGAGAGTTGGGAATCCCCCTAGAAATTGTGACCATAGACAAGAACCCCAAGGCTATTTGGGTACAGGGCCCTCCGCAATCCCTGTCCAAGGTGAAAGAGTTAATTACCATGCTTGACAAAGCGGAAAATGCCACCGAGTTTTCAAGACTGACCAGTGTCAAGCTAAAGAATACTACCACGGATAAGCTGGCATCGGTTATCGATGATTTGGATATGCCGGTTAAGGTAATCACGCTACCCAATATCATGGGTACCCTCTGGCTCCAGGGGACTAAGGAGGGTGTGGAAAATGCGAAATCTGTAATTTCGGCCTTGGATATCGTGGAAACGTCCTCGGATCAGTATACCCTGTTCTTATTTAAGCTACGCAACATAGCCGCTAAGGATGCAGCAGAAAGGCTTGAGCTCTTTGGTTACGAAGGGGTAAAGACCATCGCCTTTCATTATCCGGAATTTGGTAAGGATCTTTTAATCCTCTGTCCCGCAGGGATGAAGACCAGGGTGACAACGGCTCTGGAAGGACTGGATCTTAGGGGACTGGGGGATAATCCCACCCATATAATGTTGCCAGTGTACTCTGCCTCCGGCCCTAATGCGTGGGATGTCCTAGAGGCTAGGAGGAGCCTCCTTATAATGCTTATGGATGAGCTGAAGGACGATAGGGATCTTATTGATGTTTCGGATGATATTTTGACTAAGGATGGCGAGGAGTACAGGGTTTTACTGGTAAAGTCTACAGTTGAAGTCATAAATAAGGTTAGGGAAATGGTTTCGCTTATTGATTCGCCTAATACTGATGCACCTTAAGGAAATTTTATATTCTGCGACACCGGAGCGCATAAGGAGGACAAGATTTGGAGACTGAAAAAGACAGACTGTTTGGCGGCACAGGGAAATATTCTTTGGATTTAGATGCCCTCTTTAAGATAACGGTGGAAAGGCATGCATCGGACCTTCATCTTCTCTGTGGCGCACCTCCCCATATAAGGGTAGACGGTGATTTGATACGCTTGGATATGCCTATTATTACGCCTGATTCACTAATGAATCTACTATATCCCATATTAAACAATCGCCAGATTGAAAGCCTGGAAAAGGATCTAGAATTGGATTTCGCCTATTCGCTGCCGGGGATATCCAGATTCAGAGGGAATGTGATGTTTCAGCGCGGTACCCTTGGCGCCGCATTTAGGGTAGTACCCTACAATATACCGTCCATAGATTCCTTGGGGTTACCCAAGGGGGTTAGGGACCTTTGTTCACTGTCCCAGGGCCTGGTATTGGTCACAGGACCGACGGGGAGCGGAAAGTCAACCACCTTAGCGGCGATGCTGGATTATATAGGCAACAATAGAAGGCTCAATATCTTGACTTTGGAAGACCCCATAGAGTTTTTACACAAGCATGGCAACTCCATAATCTCCCAAAGGGAGGTAGGGAGTGATACCCACTCATTTTCTACGGCACTACGCCATGCGTTACGCCATGATCCGGATGTAATCCTCATAGGGGAGATGAGGGACTTAGATAGTATATCTATCGCATTGACTGCGGCGGAAACAGGGCATCTTGTATTATCTACCTTACATACCCAAAATGCCCCCCTCACCATAAATCGAATCGTTGATGTTTTCAATGCAGATAGAAGGTCCTATATCAGACAGCAACTATCTAACTCGCTGCAGGCTATCGTATCACAACAATTGATCCCTAGATTGGACGGTAAAGGAAGGACTGTTTCGGTAGAATTTATGTTAAATACCCCGGCCGTCCGCAATATGATCAGGGAGGGCAAGGAACATCAGCTATACAGCGTATTACAAACAGGCCATGCCCTAGGAATGCAGACCATGGATCAGGCCTTGGAAAGACTTTACAACGCAGGTAAGATTTCCAGTGAAAAAGCATTGAGCTATTGTATAGACAGAAAAGAAATGGAACGAATGCTTTCATTTGGTTAGATTATTATCTTTTATATATTTAGAACTGGAAGGAGGTAATCCTTTGGCAGCCTTTAATTACGAAGTGGTAGATACTGCCGGGAATGTACTAAACGGAGTAATAGCCGCAGAGAACAAAGAATTGGCAACCCAAAAACTAAAGGAGAAGGGTTACCTTATCATTCAGATAAGGAGCCAGGGAAATCGGGGAATCAGAAGCCTATCCTTTGCAAGCAGAAAAAAGGTGAGCAATGGGGATATAACGATATTCAGCCGTCAATTGGCCACAATGCTCAATGCAGGCATACCTATAACCCGTGCTTTGTTTACCCTGAGCGAGCAGGCCAGTAATCCCACACTTAAGAAAGCCTTGGAAACAATCGCCGCGAACGTAGAAAGCGGTATGAGCATAAGCAATGCCTTTGGTGAGTTTCCTTCCATCTTCGATCAAATGTATCTTGGTATGATTAGGGCCGGGGAGGTAGGCGGAACTTTAGGAGATACACTGATAAGGCTTTCTGACCAGATGCAAAAGGATAAACTCCTAAAGGACAGCATAAAATCGGCAACCATATACCCAATCGCGGTTGTATCCTTTTCAATACTTATGTTAATAGCTATGCTTATATTTCTAGTGCCGGTATTTCAGGGGTTTTTCCCGGAAGATTTGGATATACCCCTTGCAACACAGTTAATCATAAGCCTGTCAGAATCTCTGAGAGGGTTTTGGTTCCTTTGGATTGGACTTATAGCATCGATTATTTTGCTTATATACTTTTATACCAAGACCTCCGCCGGCGCTATAATGATTGAAAGAATAAGATTAAGGATTCCTGCATTTGGACCCTTATATCATAGAACCGTTATCGCCAGATTTGCCAGGACCTTCTCGACCCTATTTGCCAACGGAATACCCGTAATTCGGGCTTTGGAATCTTCCGGAAGGGCCACCGGCAGCAGATTAATGGATTCGGCCATAGGGAATGCAATATATGAGATACAAGAGGGTAAAAACATAGGAGAAACCTTTAGCCAAGAAAAGTTTTTCCCGCCTATTGTCTCGCAGATGGTCAGTGTTGGCGAGGAAACGGGTTCCCTTCCTCATCTGCTGGATAAGATAGCTGAATTCTATGAAGATGAAGTAACTACTCTGAGCAAAACCATAACCTCTATGATAGAGCCTGTACTTCTAATATTTGTCGGCTTGGTTGTAGGGGGGATGTTAGTCGCCCTTTACATACCAATATTTACGGCGATTACACAATCTGCCGCTTAAGGGCCTTGTTTCTTGGTAAAAAAGGTGGTGAATATAAGCAGTATGAATATTTTTTCAAATAGATCGTTGGGTGTCGAATTCGATGATTATGAAATCAGAACGGTAGAATTGTATAAAAGAGCCGGCGGTATCCATCTCTCCGGATATCATCGGATTTCATTAACACCTGATATTGTGAAGGATGGTAAGGTAGCGAACCCCGATAAAATGGGCAATTACTTAAAAAGGTTGTGGACTGATAACAGACTTAGCAAAGAAAACATTGTCTTAGGTCTATCTAATCAGGATATACTCATTAGAAAAATTACTTTACCCATGGTCTCAAAGGAAAAGATGGACCTTTTGGTGGCTAATAATGCCCAGGACTATATACCAACTCCCCTAGAGAATGCCGTACTGGATTATATGATCCTAGGCCATAGCGAAGAAGACGGCGTAGAAAAGGCAGATGTCTTGATTGTTGCAGCAGCATCGGCTATGGTTGAAAGCTATTATCAGTGCTTTAGCAATTTAGGTTATGGCATCAAGGATATTAAGGTATCCTCCCTAAGTATGGCCGATACAATTGATATCGCGGGTCTAGAGGACAATGTAGTATTAGTGGATATTTCCAATAACCAAGGAAACCTTGTAATCTATTCGGGAGGAAGACCAAGGCTTGCAAGACAGCTGCGGATAAACCTAGTCGAATCCACAGGGCTGATTCCGGGCGAAATCCAGGATCATATGGAGCTTATGGATATCGTATTATCGACATGGGTCCAGATTCTATACAACGAAATAAGAGCATCGATACAATATTTTCAAGCGCAGGAGGATGTTCAAACCATCGACAGAATATTGTTGAGCGGTTGCGGCAGTCGTATCGTAGAGGTGGACAAGGAGCTGGAGAAGGTTTCCGGAATTTCGGTACAGCGTTTGGATCCCACTGAGAAGATAAGGGCCTCAAAGACTAAACATCTTGGGATACAGGTTACTGATTTTGCTACCTGTATAGGCTTAGCCCTTGCCGGTTTGGAGTGATAAGATTGAACACAATTAGTTTATTGCCACCTAAAATTAGACTGGAGCAAAAGAAGATGCGCAGATATAAGTTTTATCTGGCAACTTTTATTCTCCTGCTCATGGGTGTCATCATCATATTACCTATTGTGGGTATATACTCAATTAAGGTTAACACCAGGCTCCATGCTATCAAAAATCGCAATAAAGCCATTGAGGCATACATCCAGGAAAATAATATTCCGCTAAAAGCACTAGAAAACATCAACAGACTTGAAACCCTTGTAGAAAAGGCTATGGACAAAACCCAAGATTGGGGTCAATACATCATGATACTAGGTGAAAGTAGACCAAATGAAGTAATAATAGATATCATCAAGACGGGCCTGGAGGAAGATGAAACGGTTCTAACGATAGACGGCCGTGCCCAGAGCCAGGGGGCTGTAACCGCCTATATAGCGGAGCTGGAAAAATCAGATGCCCTAGAGAGCATCAAATGTAATTATGTAAGGCAAATTGCATCTCAAGGGGGATATTCTGCAGAATTTCAATTGATCATCTATATGGGGCAAGTAGAACAATTTATGCTGGATCGGGGAGGGGCCTATGAAGAGAATACAAATTAGTCCCAGGGATTTGGTGCTGGCGTCCGTCTTTGCTGTGGGACTTTTGGTGTTCATTTTTCTGGCAATAAATCAATGGACTCAATTTACGTTGGCCATTGGTGATCTAAGGTTGGAAGAGGAGAGATCTAAAACCCTGGCTATGGACAAGGAATATCTCATTCGGTTAGGAGAAAAAGAAGATGCCCTGCTGGAGCAGATGATATCCCTGGAAGAAATGATGCCCGCGGAAGCTGGAACCTCAAAACTGATCAACTACCTCAATGAATTATTAGTGAAGGGAAATTTTCACGCCCTTCAGCTGGATACCCACGAATTTATTAAGGAAGACGGATATTATGCTATTCCTATAAAAATCGTATTCGAAGGTGAATATGAAAAAATTATACTATTCCTAAAAGAACTTAGATTTGGCAGTAGGCCCTTTAAGATAACTGAACTCTATATGGATAGAAACGATAGCCTGCCTTCCAAGGTTCATTGCGAGATTTTGGCCCATGGTTTTGTAGACAGCAAGGAAAAGTAATTCTGCGCTATCTGAACGGTTACTACATGTTTTACGACAAATATTCTACTTTAATATACAAGTGTCGTAAACATTATCCAAAATTCATATGTTACGAAAGATACATTGTTTCATCGCAAAATCGGATAGTTTAGCTGGGTTTACGATGAAAAGTCTTTATCGAAACATATATGTTAGCTCATGGAAGGTGGAACATGTCGAATATTAACAAGAAAAAATATCTAGGTGACTACTTAATTGAGGCTGGTATCATAAATCAGAATCAGCTGAACGAAGCCCTGGACTACCAAAAGAAAACTCTAAATCAGGGAAATGTGGGGTTGTTAGGTCAGACCCTGGTAGAGCTTGGCTATTGTACCAGTGAGGATATCATGTTGGCCCTTGCTATGAAGGATGGAGTTCCCTTTATGGTATTGGATCAGGACAAGATAGATGAAGAGGCCATTAACCTTCTAACCCATGATATTATGGAGCGCTATATGGCTATCCCTGTTGGGTTTGATAATAATAGGCTCTTGGTGGCGATGTTACATCCCACCGATGTCATTGCGATAGATGACCTGCGCATCCTGACAGGGTATGATATACAGCCCATCATCATTCCGGATTTTCAATTATTTGGTGCCTTGGAGCAATCTAAATCCGGGATTTTAGGAAAGATCACCTTTGATTTTAAAGATAACGAAACCCTAAAATCGTTACAAGATGCCAATGGTATGCAACTATATGAAGCGATTGAGATTGAAGATCCTTCAATGGACGAGGGTTTTGAAGTCACAGACGATGTAAACACCAGACCTGCGGTACAGCTGGCTAACACCATATTTAACCAGGCTGTAGAGTCAAGGGCTAGTGATGTACATATAGAACCATACGAGAAAAAGACTAGGATTCGGTTTAGAATCGATGGGGTGTTGCATGAGATTATGAATCCCCCGAAAAGAATCCATCCTTCCCTTATATCCAGGATAAAGGTAATGGCCAATATGGATATAGCGGAGCGCAGAATTCCCCAAGACGGGAGAATAACTCTGATTTTAGATTCCAAGACCGTTGATGTCAGGGTAGCTTCGCTCCCTACCGCTTATGGGGAAAAGTTGACCCTAAGGCTTCTTAATCGCAATGAAAAGCTTATCACCATCCCTGAGCTGGGCTTTCCCGATAGCCAGTTGGATATATTCTACAGGATAATGGATCTTCCCTATGGGTTTATCCTAGTAACGGGCCCCACCGGTAGCGGCAAGAGCACTACCCTCTACGCAGCTCTGTCTAGGCTTAATTCGGTGGATAAGAACATCATAACCATAGAGGACCCTATAGAAAGACGAATAGACGGCATTAACCAAACCCAGGTAAATGTAAGAGCAGGGATGACCTTTGCATCGGGACTCCGTTCGTTTTTGCGCAACGAT
>DASRNX010000059.1:0-9652 GCA_035647175.1 Clostridia bacterium
ATCATAAGCTCTTCAAAACCCCGGAGATCTGCCAACCTCAGATACATGAATCCGTGGGGAATTGCGGCGTCTTTTTCAGGCAGCTTTAAGAGGTGTACTGATTGTCTGGTGGGAACGGGGTGATGGGTTACAATGGCCTCCATACCCTCATGGATGTTACTCCATACACATCCCCAAACATCCACGTGCTCCCCCTCCCGGTAGGTTTCGGGTTTGGCGTTATAATCATAGCTGCCCTTTTCGTATCCTCTGAAAATAGCAGGGTATCTTAATACGATATCTTCAAGGGACTCCTCGTATTTGGCCCATGTTGCGGGCAATAGGGATACCTCTGTGGGAATTTTACCTGGATATTCAAATTTCATGGCCTTAAAATAATCTTCCCTATAAGACCCCATAACCGCCCTCCCCCTATTATGTTCCTAAACCCTCTATAGTTTTAGTGCTTTACATAAATAATACAAAACTAAATTTATCATCATGAAGCTGCATAATCTCATAGCGATTCTCATTCCGATAAGTTTTACAGTCGGAACCGCTTATCTGTAATACACAACAATTATACCATACCGGAGGGGAGAGATTCAATCAAAACCGGAATTATGCTGATTGCCAATTAACCCTTATCACACCCATCCCTTGCTTTTTTGATTATGTACCATGCAGCCCTTTTGTCTACATCAACTATCCTTACGCTATCAAAGAACTCCTTCATCTCCCCTTCGGCAACCTTGATAAAGTTAAAGTAATCCCCTCTTTCCAGGTACTCGGCTATATCGGTTATTATGGACCTATTCCTATTATAATCATGAAAAACGATGTCGGCTTTGGATACCCTGGACAGTTCCCCATATACCTTCCTTCTCTCTTCCGGCTTCAGCCCGTGTATTACAAAGGATGAGATTGCCAGATCAAAGCTATCGTCGTCAAAGGGCAAATCCTCGCCGGGCTCTATTTTTATTAATTTTACCCCGGTATCCTGCAATTTGTTTTTCGCTCTGCGGAGCATACCGGCAGATGTGTCCACACCAACCACCTCTAAGCCCCGCTCTTGCAGGGCATAGGATAGCGCCCCGGTCCCGCAACCGAAATCCAGTATTTTATTATGCTCATCTACATCGATCCAATCTTTCATTCTGTCCAAGACTTTTCTGTAATATCTAACTTGGTAATTGAAGAAAAGCGCGTATATGGGAGCAATAGTGTCAAATAGCATGGGCCACCTCCGCCATATCTTTTATCATATTGTGCACATCATCCATATATATACCCTTATGGGGCCTCTAGAAACTTCCCACGGTCCATTTTAAATTCCCCCCAGCCTGGGCCAGGGAGGTTGCCATGGCCTGTCCGGAGTAGTAAGATAATTGTATGAAGGGATTCATACCAGAAATAAATCAGACTTAAATATATTCATCTTCAATAGCTATTTCCTAATCGCCTCAAAACATTACACATCGTATATGAACCCCAACTTCAGAGTTATTAATTCATGTTAAATAAATATGGCTGCAAGCGCTCCTCCAAGGAGTTGTTGCAGCCATACTATTTATTACATATACTATTATATATAGATAACCAATACGGAAACTAAGTTTACCAGCATCATAATTGCATTGATTTTGTGCAATTTCATAATAATAAATTTTATAGTTGAAACTGGTTATCTATACATCCGTAACCGCATACACAAAACAAAGTATCAAAGGCGATTACATCAGGTATCTTTCAACGATGCAGGGGATCATTATCCACCATATCGTTGGGTTTTCACCCAAATCCTATTTAATCAACATGGAAATTATATTAAAGGCGTTCATAACCGGCAGCATAATAACTGAAACCGTAGCCATCATCTTGATCATGATGTCTTGGTTAGGACCGACAACGTCCTTGTATCCGTCACCAACTGTATCGCCGATGATGCTGGCGTTATGAATTTCATCAAAGCCCTTTTCACCAAATTGCTCCACTAATTCTGCTTCCAGAGATTTTATATATTTTTTAGCATTATCCCATGTACCGCCGCTGTTTGCAGTTGAAGTCGCCATTACACAGCTGTCAAGTATAGTACCAAGCAGGAATCCACCAACAAACATAGGCCCAAAGATAAAGCCTCCTACGATTGGTGCCAGCAAGGATACTAGTACAGGCTTTTTCATCTCTGCGATAGCACTCTTTGTACATATATCGATACAAATATTGTAATCAGGCTTCATTTCACCGGTCAAGATACCCGGGTTTTCTCGCATCTGCCTACGTACCTCTTCAACCATCTGCTCCGCGTTACGGCATACGGAGTTGAGCATTACACCCGAGAGCCAGTGCATAAGGCCTACGCCAAAGAACGCGCCCCCTAGGGACAGGTAGTTTAAGATATTAAGTTCGCCGCCATCAGGTCCGCCACTGGCAAAGGACATCATCATAGCCAATGCCGCAAGAACACCGGAACCGATTGCAAAACCCTTACCAATAGCCGCAGTGGTGTTACCCTGAGAGTCTAGGCTGTCGGTGATGTTTCTAACTTCCTTATCCAATTGAGCCATCTCTGCAATACCACCAGCATTATCTGAAATAGGACCGTAGGTATCAACGGTAACGGTGGCCACAACGAATGAGAGCATACCGACTGCCGAGATAGCCGAACCGTAGAGCCCTGAAAAATAGCTTGAAGCAATAATTGCTCCGCCCAAAGTCACACATGCAGGCAGGCAGCTTCTCCAGCCGGTGCTGGTTCCGCCGATAATAACCAGTGCGGGACCTTCCTTGGCCAGATGGGCAACATTTTTTGTCTCTTTGTATTGTTCACTCGTATATATTTCCGCAATAATACCCAGTAAGATACCCGCGATGATTCCCGTTATAGCACTCAGCCAAGGGGATATCCATCCGAAACGGAAATCAACACCCGTATAGTCAAAACCGGCAAAGAAATAATAGCTCAGTACAAGGGTAGCGATTGCAATGATGGTCGCCGAGCTCCATAGGGATATATTAAGTTCCCTGCTGAGCTTATTGCTGGGCTTTCTGATAAGAACATAGGCAATGCCCAAGATACAGGCGAGTAAACCGACTCCCACAAAAGCGAATGGGAATTGCATCATGCGTGTGATTAATTCAGTGCTGATAGGAGTCTTAGCATTAATTGCTGCGGTGTGAATAGCAGTCGGCAATACGGAGGATGCCACAATGGAGCCAATGGTACTTTCCAACAAGTCCGAACCATTACCGTTTACGTCACCAACGTTGTCACCAACACAATCCGCTATAACTGCGGGGTTTCGTGGGTCGTCTTCAGGCAACCCCAGCTCAGTCTTACCTACCAAATCCGCGCCCATATCCGCACCCTTGGTGTATATACCGCCACCAAGTCGGTTAAACACGGCGATTGAAGAGCAACCCAGAGAATAACACGCTAAAACCTGGGGAAAGAGTACAAATTTAAGGCCAATCCAACTAGTAGTTTCGACAAGATTCTCCAAATTGCCATACTCAAGCATTATACCAACAACTAAGTACACCACAAGAAGTCCCAGCATAGCAAATCCGCCAACGGATAAACCCATTACCGATCCACCCCGGAAAGCAACGTTCAGCGCCTTCCCCAAGGCTGATGGATCCTTTCTTTCTACGCCTAGACGGGCTTCGTTAGCGACGCGCTCGTTGTATATGACCGCAGCTTTCATACCAACCAAACCGGCAAAGGAGCTCATTGCTGCACCTATTAAAAATGCCATCCCGGCCCAGGGCGTAAATATGACACCGAATAATACCGATATCCCAACGATGATTGGAATACTAATGGCAAATTCTCTTCTCAAGAAAGCATCCGCGCCTTCTCTAATCGCATCCGCAATGTCCTCCATTACGGGTGTTCCATGCTCCATTTTCGTTCCTTTTTGGAAGTTATAATAGGCAAAGATCAGAGAGAGAATAGCCCCCAAACCCACAAGATAAACCGTAATTGATACCATTGAACCACGTCCTCCTAGATCGACAATATTTTTACCCACAAGAAATATTATATCAATGATATAGATAAAAGGCAACTATATATGTAAATGGTATATATGTCTAATATACGCCGCAGAATAGAGTATCGGACCGATTGGACAGGCTATACCGCCAGTGAAATTTTTCCCATATTCCGAAACTCCACTATCACCATAATACCAGAAACGATGGCGGCAGCAAGGTCCGCTATGGGCCCTGCGTACATGATCCCATCAATGCCCATCAGGAGCGGCAAAATAAGTATAAAAGGTAAAAGGAAGATGATCTGTCTGGTTAGGGATAGAAAGATACCCTTCTTCGGTTTACCTATGGCGGTGAATAGGTTGGAGGATACGGGTTGTACACAATTTATAAAGGTAAATAGCATATATATACGAAAGTAGGATACAGCAAAGTCAAAATATTCTTTGGAGCCGGACCCGAATATGGATATTATCTGTCTGGGAATAACCTGGAAGGATAAAAATGCAACAGTTGAGATAACAAAGCCGGAACGAATAGCCAGCTTGTAGACACCCTTTACCCTATCAAATTTCCTGGCTCCATAGTTAAAGCTGGCGATGGGTTGCATCCCTTGAGAAATCCCGATGATAACGGAAAAGAATATCATAGCTACCTTATTTATGATTCCGGCGGCAGCCAAGGGGATGGATTTACCGTAGACGGACATCGCACCATAATGGGTAAGGGACTTGTTCATGATTATCTGGACAATCATCATGGCCACCTGGTTGAAAGACGGAGCCGCTCCCAAAGTGGTAATCCGCTTTATATATTTCCAGACCGGTACGAAGTGATGCTTTTGGATATGTACCGATTTAAAGTTTCGAAAATACCTAGCAGCCATCAAAAATGAGAATATTTGACCGATTACCGTGGCCAAGGCAGCCCCGGCCATATCCATATTAAATACAAATATAAAGATAGGATCTAAGACGGTGTTAATTACAGCGCCCAATAGGTTGGCAAACATGGCATAACTGGGGCTTCCGTCAGCCCTTATCAGATGTCCGCCTCCATTTGAAACAATGAGAAAGGGAAAGCCCAAAGAGGTGATCCGGGTATAGACCCTGGCATAGCCCAGCACATTATCCGGTGAACCGAAAAACTTTAGCATCGGGGTTAAAAATATCTGTGTGATAATGCTCAGCGCCAGCCCAAGGATAAATAACATCACCGTGGCGTTTCCTATATAGTAAACAGCTTTTTCCTTATCCCCCTCGCCCATTGTAAGGTTGAAGGCGGCAGCACCGCCGACCCCCAGCAACAGTGCTATAGCTACGCAGGCTGTGCTCAGGGGAAAGGCTACATTGGTAGCGGCGTTTCCCAGCTCTCCGATCTTTTGGCCGATAAAGAATTGGTCCACGATATTATAGAGCGCCCCAACAAGCATAGCTACTATACTGGGTATCGCATATTTTTGAAGCAGTCCCCCTACAGGTTCCGTTCCAAGGGGATTTTCGTTGTTTATAAGTTCATTTTCCATAGCTATCTCCATTCATTCCACTATTGTATGCTTTCGTTATGGGTGCACATTCTACTCAAGTAGTTAGGGATATGTACCCGATTCGATTATATGTGTGGTAAAATTATCTTTCATTAGAATAACCTGTCGTGCTATATATGTTACGAAAGAGACCTTTCATCGTAACATCGGTTAAATTATCCGATTTTACGTTAAAATAATGTGTTTTTCGTAACATACGAATTAAGGATAATGTTTTACGACACCTGTGTACCAATGTAGAATGTTTGTCGTAAAACATATAGTTAAACGTGTCGGCGATGACTATCCTATGCTCTTTCCGACATTGATTTGGAGAAAACAAAATTCATCTGCAGATGATAAATTTTATATAGATAAACAACTCCAACTATAGAATCTATCACCATGAAATTGCACAGAACCGTTGTAATTATCATGTCGAACAATTTAGTTGACCTATCTTTATCTGTGATCAGAGTTGTTTATCTGCAGCATAGCATATTGGGCTAGTTTAGCAGAATCGGCGATTATCATATGGACTCCTCTATTTGCTTTAATGCCAGATCTCCCTCACCCAAATCCTTGGTCTTGGGGTTTCTTTTCTGCATGATAATATACCAGGTCATTAAAATTGTGCCCTTTAATACGCTGGTGATGCTGATCGCCCACCATACGCCGTTTAACCCCAATGTTGTGGAAGATAGAATGAGCGCAATGGGTATCCTCAGCCCGTTTAATGTTATACCCACCACCGATGGGGGTACGGTTTTCCCAAGACCGTTAAAAGCGCCAGCCGTCGTAGACTCTATGCACATAAATAGCTGAGACAGACCCAATATCTTAAGGTAGGCTACCCCCTGTACTATTGTTTCCTCTTCCTTTATAAACACCGTGAACAAGGGTCTGCCAAAAAACACCAAAAGGGTGGTAGCAATCAATCCGATACCGGATATAATTATCATCCCCACCGTGTATCCCTTGGAAACCCTATCCCACTTTTTGGCACCATAGTTTTGTCCCACGAAGGCGCTCATAGCGGTTTGAAATCCCCCGCTGGTCATCCAGGATATCGCCTCTATCTGTGACCCCACCTTCTCAACGGCAATGGGTATAGGTCCCCACCTTGCTATAATGCGAGCTATCATCATGGAAAAGCTGGTAAATAGTCCGCTTTGAAGTGCGACAGGAAATCCCAGCTTTGTAATCTCCCTTATATGAGCCATATCGGGGGCCCCAAAAAGTGACAGCTCCGAAAATAGCACCGATTTTCGTCTGGCAGTAATTATAAAGGTTATGGTTACAATCGCCTGGGCCAGTATCGTAGCCAGTGCGGCCCCCGCTACCCCCAATTTTGGAAACGGACCAATCCCTAGAATCATCATGGGATCTAAAACCATATTGATAACAAGCCCCAAGGAATTTACTATAAAGGGGATTTTACTCTCCCCATAGCCGTTGAAGACAGCCGAAAAGACGGGATTAATACAGAAAAATACCATCCCGGACGAAACGATGCTCAAATAAATTATGGCATCATCTACAATGTCCTTTTCTCCCAGATTAAAGAATCCGATAAGGGGTCTTCTGAAGATTAGGAGTATCATTGCATAAAAAAGTGCAAGGACAACGGACATCTGAATGCTGTGCCTTATATATGTCCTGGCCTCTTTCATATCCTTCCTGCCGACGGATTGGGCAACCCCTACCTCTGCCCCTATTTTGGGTATCAAAATAAAGGCCATAGCCAACCAAGTATAAAAACCGGCAGTCCCCACCGAGGCAACTGCCCTTGATCCTATTTTGCCCACCCAGATCATATCCGTCATATTATATGCCATTTGAACGAAGGAAGTCCCCATGATGGGGATAGCGAGCCGAAAGAGAGCCTTTGATATGCTTCCCTCTGTCAGGCTGTTGGGTTTTGTCGTTTTCATGTCTGCCTCCCGCCGGTATAAGTCCCCCTGTATTGTTTACCTTGACATAGTAGCAGAAAGCAGCCTAAAAATCAATGCAGGGATGAAATGCCAAAAAGCCCCTTCATCCTACCCCGCCCAATAAGGGCTGGTCATAGCTGAAGAGGATCTCGTTGATCTTGAATATATCGTAGCTTCCTTGAATTATAAAATACTCTATAATTACATCAAATTTTTGGCTTCTAGACAGGGTATAACCCGCCCTTCTCAACAGATCATGGGTCTCTTCCAGGGTGAGCTCCAAGGCAATGGCCAGGGCTATGGCTGTCCTCTTGCTGGGCATATAGCCTGCGTTACTTCGCATCTTTGAAAACAGCCTTCTGTCCAAATTGGCCTTCTTGTAGACCTCCACATCAGTAAAGCCCTTATGATCGATCATTCGAAACAAGGTCGCAGCAAAGGGCTCGTCCAAATCCCCTATAACGTCCTCTATTTTTCTATGCAGCGGTTCTATACCCTTTTCTGTTACGAAATATTCCTCTAACATAAGCGGCCGGGATTCTGCTACATCTGTCGGTTTCCCTTCAATATCCAACAGCCTTCGCTGTAATCTCAGATCCCTATAATCTTCAACATAATTTTCATCAATAAAGGCCTCGATTTCACCCATGAGCTCCCGACTTATATCCAAGGACTCCCTGTCAAACACCACCAAGTATACATCCATATCATGGTACTCTACAAATCCCTTGATGGCTTTAGCGGCGATCTGAAATGCCTCCGCTTTAGGGTAGCCATAAACCCCGCTTGAGATCAGGGGAAAAGCTATGCTTTCCATATCTTCCCGCGCAGCAAGTCTTAGAGAGTTTATATAGCTGGCCCTTAATAGGTCCCCCTCGCCCTGCTTCCCATCTTTATAAACAGGGCCTGCCGTGTGGATAATATACTTGGCAGGCAGATCAAAACCCAGCGTAATTACCGCCTCCCCGGTCTTAATCGGTGAAAGGGCCCGGCATGCCTTTTGCAGCTTATCAGCGCCTGCGCCTTCGAATATAGCACCGCATACCCCGCCGCCCATCAACAGCTGAGTGTTGGCGGCGTTCACTATCGCATCCACATTCATCTTTGTTATATCATTTCGGACAATGGTAAATGGCATAAGACCCCACCTCCCTCCTATTCATCCCGGTTTAGACTATGCCCCTTATCAAAACCGTTCGGGTATCTTTTTTCCAGCTTCATGATGTTCTCCTTATATACGTCCTCCATACTAAGCCCCAACGCATCGGACATGAGAGCGATATACCAGGCGATATCCCCCAGTTCCTTTTTTATATAGTCCTTGTCCAAGTCATGCCCATGGAAGATCCCCTTCTTTATGTGATCTACACATTCGCCTACCTCCCCGGCAAGCCCCAAGGAGGCATTTAGAATCTGACCTTCTATCGATGTAAATTGATTCTTTGTTCGCATGGCCTTGTCTTGGTATTCGGATATGCCCATGCTGTCTTCTGGCCATATTAAATGTTCGTTGAGAATTTCTATAAAGTCCTGTAGACCCTTTGCATCCTCCTCATCAAACCGGGCCTTTACGGGGCTGTCGATATCAAGCACCCCAATGAGCCTGCCTTCCTCTATTATGGGAAGCACTATCTCCGATTGGGAGGCGGCATCGCATGCGATATGGCCCGGAAACTCATGTACATCCTTAACTATCTGTATCTTTCCGGTTTCTGCCGCAGTACCGCATACCCCCTTGCCCATCTCAATGCGAACGCACGCCGGTTTACCCTGAAAGGGTCCCAACACCAATTCTCCGTCCTTATAGAGATAAAAACCGGCCCAATTAATGTTATCCATGGTTAGATATAATAAGGAAGAAGCGTTGGACATCCCCGCCAGCCAATCCGGCTCCCCTTCCAGTAATCCTTCCAGATAGCCGTTTAATTCCCTATAAAATTCCGTTTTATCTTCCCCGGATATTGCTTCTATTTCAAACATGATGATATTCCCCCTGCCGTTTTTTAAATGCCGGGCTTTCCCATATTATCTCACGTTTTTGTTTGCGTGACAAGAAAGGATGATGGGCCCATACAATGCCCCGATGTATCCATCGATTCCGATATTCGTTCATCAATGACTAATTGTCTTCATTGAACGATCATACAGCAGACCGATGCAACAGATTATCTTATAAAATTTAAAGGAATTCAGAACGATTTGTAGAATAGTATATATA
>DASRNX010000060.1:0-5209 GCA_035647175.1 Clostridia bacterium
TTTTATGATATAAAGCTGATGGATCCGGTTCTTCACCGAAAATACACGGGAAAGACCAATGAACTAATCCTTAACAACTTGAAAGCCTTATGTGCGGATAGGAAGATAGCAGAAAAAATCCTAATCCGCATCCCATGTATACCCAATGTTAACGATTCTCCGGAGCAAATCGTTGAAATAGCGAACTTTGTCCTAAATCTTGGGATTCAAAGAATTGAGCTGATGCCCTATAACGAGATGGCCCCCTCCAAATACGAATGGGTGGACAGGACATACCCCTTAGGGGATGTGAAGGGCCGTAGCAAGGACTATTATCGGGACTTAAACAGATTGGTCGCCGAAATGGGCATAAGAGTAATTTAATCAAATCAATATATATAGGTAAAAAGTGAGGGGGCTACAAAACAATGGAAAGCATTCTAGAACATGGCGAAAGACAGGCGCAGGAAATGGAATCCCTACGGGAGATGACACCGAGGATCAAGACCCATTACAACACCATAAAGGAAAGAATGGAACAAAGACAATTAGCTTGGGGAGGCGATCTTTCGGTCCTGGATGAAGAAACCTGGGGCTATAGGACAAATATTCGAAGGGCTATGGCATTTGAAAGGGTTATGAATGAAATGCCCATTGCCATAGAAGACTACGACCTCATCGCAGGCAGGAGTCTTTTAAACGGACAGATAGTTCGCTGCAACCTTCCAATCTTTTTAAAGCCCGGTGAACTGGGGGAGTGTAATATCCACATATCCCATAAATGCCCTGATTATGAGACCTTGCTAAGCCAGGGGATGATCGGTATATTAACGAGGCTTGAGGAACAGGAAAAAACCCTGCCTAGCATTCAAGACCCGGATGAGCGCGAAGAAAAGAAGGCCTTTATTGAAGGCGTTAGGATAGAGGCCGAAGCGATAGTTAAAATGGCAAATCGCTACAGTGAACTGGCCGTTTCCAAAGCAGAAGCTGAGACGGATGACAAACGAAAAGCGGAATGGCTGGAAATGGCACGTATCTGCAAAAAGGTTCCCCTATACCCGGCGGAATCCTTTAGGGAGGCCATCCAATCCATATGGTTTGTAAACTATACTTTTTCCCACACCATGACCTATATTCCCATAGGCCGAATTGATTATCTCCTCTATCCGTACTTTCTTATGGATTTTGAAAACGGGAGGATAAGGGTTGAGGAGGCTCAAGAATTAGTCGATTCCTTTTGTCTTCAGGTAAATGACAGGGCGCAACTTCATCCAAAAAATTATCTGTATACCGATCAGACTTCAATCCCCGGCTCCCCAAGACAGAGCGTCATGCTCTATAATAACGGTTTTGTGAAAAAAGGGGACGGCGATGCCTCGGATGCCATCAACCATTGGGGCCAAAACATTTTAATCAGCGGCTTAAACCCCGACGGAAGCGATAGCACCAGTATTTTGACCTACCTTTTTTTAAACGCCCATGAAAAGATCTCCATGACAAGTCCGGTATTGACAGTACGCATGCATAAAAACAGTCCGAAACCCTTACTTGATCGTGTCGCCCAGGTTCTAAAGACCGGCGGGGGGATGCCCTTTATAAACAACGATGATGTGATTATAGATGCCTATGAAAAGCTTGGGGTGCCCAGGGAGGATGCATGCAATTACGCAAACTCCAATTGCTGGGAGACACTGATTCAGGGGATGTCCAATCAGGAGATGATCCGGGGAATAAACTTTCTTTATCTGCTGGAACTGGCTCTAAACGGAGGAAAACCCTTTGTCAACAAGGCCAATCCCATGGTAATGGTAGATTACAGCAAGGTGGATCCTATGAGCCTTTCACCCTATGTAGGGCCGTCCAATCCCGTAGTCGACGGTGTTGATACGGGGGATGCATCCCAAATTACCGACTTTGAAAAGCTAATGGATCTGTGGCGCATACAGATGGATTATATGTTAAAACATTCGATGGACCATGTTACTAGGATTATCTTTAGCGAAGGCACCCATGGTAAACTTGGGAATAACCCTCTGCTCTCAGCCCTCACAAGGGACTGCATTGAAAACATTAAGGATCTAACCCATATGGGCGCCCGTTATAATCTATGGCATATTTTAGCTGAGGCGGTATCCAATGCAGCGGATGCGGCTATGGCTATCAAGAGGTTTGTCTTTGAAGAGAAACTTTTTACTTTACCGCAACTGGTTGAAATATTAAAAAATGACTGGGCCGGGGAAGAGACGCTACGTAATAAATTCCTGGCCGGTGCCCCAAAATGGGGTAACGGGGACGCGGAAGTAGATAATATCGCCGCGGAGATGACAGATTATTTCTTAGAGCGGGTTAAGTATCACGCAAAATCATATCCCCAGATAATATTTTCGCCCAGCATAGCCACCTTTTCATGGGTTATATCCATAGGGAAACGGATCGGGGCCTCGGCTGATGGCAGAAATGCCAAGGAACTGATCGCAGCCAATCTATCCCCAGCGCCCGGTCGTGATACCGCAGGGCCTACAGCGGCTATTAATTCTTACATGAAAATCGATACCTCTACCATGGCCGCGGGGGCACCTATTGATCTTAGGGTGAGTATGAATGGTTTAGAAGGTGAGGAGGGCACTAAGCGGATATCCGCTCTGGTAGAGACATTTCTGGAATTGGGCGGAAACATGATGACCCTAACCCTAACCAGCGCTGAAGAGCTAAGGCAGGCCATAGAACATCCCGAAAACTATAGCGGGCTGAGGGTGAGGATGGGCGGCTGGTCGGCATATTTTACCCTTTTAAGCAAGGAATCCCAAAAGCTTCATTTGCATAGGGTAGAGCACAATCTGTAGATAAGCGGTACGGAAGCTAAACTTATTTGTAGATAATAAATTTTACAGTTGGAGTTGTTTATCTATGGTCCGACTGTTTGAGTCTTCTTGTCTTCAGCAAGTCGGTTACTGTTGATAGCAACCTATGATTGGGGTGCCAAAGCTACATTTTTCTAACAAGATACACCACATAAGGGAGGACATTTATTATGCTCATAGACATGCCATTAGAGGAACTAAGAGAATACCGGGGTATTAATCCCCGCCCGCACGACTTTGACGAGTATTGGGGAAGTGCCCTCAAAGAGATGAGAGCCCTAGATCCGAAGGTGGAAATGGTGCCCGCAAAGTTTCAAACCCCTCATGCAGAGTGTTTCCATCTATATTTTACAGGGGTTGGCGGTGCCAGGATACATGCTAAATATCTACGTCCTAAAGGCGTCACAAAGCCCCATCCGGCTGTTTTGATGTTTCATGGATATACCGGCAACAGCGGTTCTTGGTCTGACAAGCTGGCCTATGTAGGAAACGGTTTCGCCGTAGCGGCTCTTGACTGCAGGGGACAAGGAGGCCTGTCCGAAGATATCGGCGGCGTGAAGGGCAATACCTTCCGCGGACATATAATAAGGGGTCTTGATGACAGCCCTAAAAGGCTTTTGTTCAGGGAAATATTTTTGGATACAGCCCAGCTGGCCAAAATCGTAATGGATATGCCGGAAGTCGATGAAGACCGTGTGGGCGCTATGGGCGGATCCCAAGGCGGGGGATTGACCCTGGCCTGCGCATCCCTAGAGCCCAAAATAAAAAGGGTTGCACCTGTATACCCATTTTTATCTGATTACAAAAGGGTATGGGAGATGGACCTTGCCAAGGGCGCCTATCAGGAGATCACGGATTATTTTCGGCTTTTTGATCCTACCCATGCCAGGGAAGAAGAGGTCTTTACTACTTTGGGGTACATAGATGTGCAGCATTTGACAGAGCGAATAGAAGGAGAAGTAATGATGGCCGTAGGGCTAATGGATACGATTTGCCCACCTTCCAGCCAATTTGCAGCTTATAACAAGATCATATCACCAAAAGAGACCATAATATATCCGGACTTTGGACACGAGGGGTTGCCCGGATTTGATGATATGACCTTCCAGTTTATGATGGGGCTGTAGGACAATAATTATCCGGAAAGCGCCGAAGATTGTTGAACTTGCTTTGCGGGTGATGACCATAGGCTTGACCTTTTGTGCTATATATGTTACGAAAAAGACCTTTCAATGTAAAATCGGCAAAACTATCCTATTTTACGTTAAAATAATGTATTTTTCGTAACATACGAATTAAGGATAGCGTTTTACGACTCCTATGTACCAATGTAGAATGTTGTCGTAAAACGTATAGGATCATTATTTATGTAATTAGCAACCCCTGTTGAAAAAGGGGTTTTTTTCTGGATATAACTTGATTTTTATGACGAAATATGCTTTAATTATGTAAAGTGAGTTACAATTCTACAAAATATTTTAATGGAATTGTAATAAAGCCTAAACAATTTAAAAGGGGGTGAAGAAGTGTCAAAGAGAATGACAACAAGAATTTGTATTCTCGCATTGGTAACTTTGATGCTCTTGGGGCAAGTTTTTACATTTACCAGCCATTCAAACGCTGCATCCTCAACTGTTACTCAAACCTTAAGACAAGGGAGCAGAGGCAGTCAAGTAAAGATCCTTCAACAAAAGCTCAATTCCCTAGGTTTTAATGCAGGCGATGTGGACGGTTCCTTTGGGCCGAAAACTAGGGCGGCAGTGCTGGCTTTTCAAAAAGCCTATGAGTTAGCTAGGGATGGGGTGGTAGGCCCCGCTACAAGAGCGAAGCTAAATCCGGGGAAGCCCAAGGATTCTAAGCCACAAGATCCTAAGCCGGCAGATCCAAAACCGGAGACATCACCTGCAAAGGACATACCGCAGGTTACCCAAACCCTTAAGAGGGGCAGTAAGGGAACTCAGGTAAAGTATTTGCAACAAAGGCTTAACGCCTTAGGCTTTAATGTAGGTGAGGTAGACGGTTCCTTTGGGCCAAAGACTTTAGCAGGCGTTCATGCCTTTCAAAAGGCTAACGGACTTGCCGTAGACGGATCCGTAGGTCCAGCTACAAGAGCGAAATTAAACGCGGCGATAAAGCCGCCTAAGCCGGAAGAACCAAAACCGGAGAAGCCCAAGCCGGAAGAACCGAAACCAGAAAAGCCAAAACCAAAAGAGCCAAAACCAGAGAAACCAAAGCCTGAGACACCGCCTGCAAAGGAGATACCGCCTGTTACTCAAACCCTCCGAAGGGGGGACAAGGGTACCCAGGTGAAGAACCTGCAGGAGAAGCTGAACTATTTAGGTTTTGATGTTGGTGAAGTCGACGGATCC
>DASRNX010000061.1:0-6964 GCA_035647175.1 Clostridia bacterium
TAGCAAATGGGCAGATGCCTTGTCTATTGAGGACCTTAAACTTCCCGGATACGAAACCATGAGGGCAAGGCGGTTTTTAGACTGGATAGGGCCTGCAATCATCAGACATGGTGATGGAGCACCTTTAAGGCAAATTCTTGACCCAGATGGTACCGACCCGGACGGGATTATAGCCCATGAATCCAAGTGGGAATTCAGGCTTTATAACAAGATGGATGCCATAGGCATAGAAATTTTAGAAGACAGCATCACGGAACCTAAGGACCTCCTATGGGAGATAGGCGAAGAGGATGAGATATCCATAAGGGACGAGGTTATAAACAGATTAGGGTGGGAGTATCCCCATGCCCAGGCCAGCCGGCTGCCCGTGAAGGTATCGGTGACGGAGCTAAAGAGGCACTTGGATGCAGAGTTTTCGGAAGAACCTACCGCCATGACCGTGGCGATGCCCGCCCTTATAAAGAGGCCATCCTTTTTAGAGGAAGAGGCCAAAGGCCTTACATCCGCAGAATGGGGCAGCCTGCTCCACTTCGTCTTGCAGCACTTAGATTTTAAAAGTGCGACAAGCAAGGATGCTATAAGAGAGCAGATAGAAAACATGGTAGAGGTTCAGCTTATCACCCATGAGCAAGCCCGGGTAGTGGATATCCTCAGGATAGAGAGGTTTTTGCATTCCCCCTTAGGCATCAGAATGCTAAAGGCGGAGAAAATCTTTAGGGAGGTTCCCTTCACCATTGAGCTGCCCAGTACCAGGCTCTACCCCGAGCTATCAGGTTCGATCTGCGGGGATGACGGGATTATCCTCCAAGGTATTATGGATTGCTATTTTGAGGAACCCGAAGGGATTATCCTCGTGGATTATAAGACGGATTATGTTGCACCAACGGGGGGTCTTGAAATGATCCGGGATAGGTACAAGGCCCAGATCGATTACTATACCTATGCCCTGGAAGAAATCACGGACAAAAAGGTCATAGGAAAGTATATATACCTCTTTTGGAATGGACAGACGTTGGAGTTCTAAAGGAAGCGTTGGGGGCGATTCTTATTGCTTTCAAGGGAAGTGATAGGAATGATTCTTACCGCTGTCAAGCTCTTGTTTCTTAACCTGTAGCTATAATTTTCTAACCTGTGCCTTAAACTTTCAAAAACAAATAAGGAGTTGATGGAATGTCGAGGTTTAGTATTGGTGTTATGGTGGATTCTTTCAGGTTACCCTTGGAGGAGGGTATAGCAAAGTCCAAAGAGGTGGGCGCTACCGGGATTCAGATCTATGCCACATCCGGTGAGATGGCACCGGAGAATCTTTCGCCTGCAAGGAGGAAGGAAATCTTAGATCTCATTAAATCCCATGGTTTGGTAGTCTCTGCCCTATGCGGGGATTTGGGCGGACACGGGTTTGCCATAGCAGAGGATAACCCCGAAAAAATAAGAAAGTCCAAGATGATCTTGGATCTTGCCAGGGACCTAGAGACAAAGGTTGTAACTACGCATATCGGTGTTGTACCCGAGGATCCCAGCCATCCCAGGTATAAGATATTACAGGATGCATGCGAGGAATTAGGTGAGTACGGGGACGAATTGGGGGCATACTTCGCTATTGAAACGGGGCCGGAAACAGCTATTGTCCTTAAAGACTTCCTCGATTCATTAAAGAGCAGCGGTGTAAGGGTTAACTACGATCCTGCCAACTTCGTCATGGTAACAGGGGATGATCCCGTGAAGGGCGTATATACCCTAAAGGACTACATCGTACATACCCACGCCAAGGACGGCATTATGAGACAGAAGAGCGACCCGGAAAAACTCTATACATTCTTTGCAGAGGGCGGTATCGAGGATATGCGGCTGGAGGATTACTTTTTGGAGACACCTCTCGGTGAAGGGCATGTTGATTTCCCCAAATGGTTAAAGGCGCTGGAGGACGTAGGGTATAGCGGCTTTCTGACCATTGAAAGGGAAGTGGGGGATAGCCCGGAAAAGGACATCAGGGAGGCCGTAGGCTTTTTAAGGGGATTAATATAGTTTTTACAGTAGCTTATTCGTAAAGTCCCATACACAAAGGATATTTCAAACTGAATTAGTCTCAACCTTTCCCAATCGGCGGTGAAATGGATATTCAATGGCTGCTGCTATGCATAATATTGATTAGCGAAATATGCTTACCCGCTAATTACAAACTTCAGAGAAAGATCCTAGCCTATGGGATCTTTCTTTCTAATCTTGAATATGCTCCTGGCTAAGCAATCTCTGGAATTCTTCCATGGTTCACCTGAATATTCGTAATTAAACTTCTTGATAAACCATTTTAAATCCTCATTTAATTGTTTCATACTTTGAAACTGTACATAGAAGCTGGTATCCAAGAAATTGTCAAGGTCACTGCCCTCTAAAATACTTGGAGCCATTTCGATGGTGGAATAGAAGTGCTTGAGACAGAATCCCTGGCTGTCATGATATAAGGCCCTAAAATGTAGGTCATCTCCCCATAGCTGTATCAAGGTTCCTGTATAATCCGATTCCCTCTCTAATAGGTAGGTACACAGCGCACATTTGTTATCTTCCGGCTCGTGGTAGGTTTTAGGCGGGGCAGGGGATACGAACTTTTCCATTAGCTTTTGAAAAGGGCCTCTCTTGTCAAGGGGAGGACCATTTTGTATGCTTATGGACTTTAAATCAGCCATGGCATAGGTGACCAACTGGTTTAGCAACAGGGCCAGACCAAATTTATCCCTATACTTCATCAAACAAGTAAAATGGTTGTTGCAAAAGGAGTTGCCTCGCAGATGCTGAATGAATTCCTTATCGGTTGTCATATCGCGAAACATGCCGGAAATATAGGACGTTTCGGTTTCTTCCAGCACCTCACAAAAGGGGCATTCGGACCTTGATTTTAACCTATCCCACAGGGGAAAGGTATGGATCTGCTGCTTCATCGGGATCCTCCTAAAATTTCTTTGTTCCATTTCATTTTTTGCGACTTTCCACATATTATACATAGACCTAAAGGGTACAGCGCGCACCATCATCACATTGATCTAGACAGTAGGGCGTGCGACATCGTTAATTTCTGAATATGGATTGATATATTTCTGAATATGGTGTTGACATTAACGGAATTGGGATATATAATTAAAATGAAACCGGTTACACAGATATTATATTACGCATCTTTGGCTTCTTATTTTGCCCATACAACATAGAATATAACGAGACGTAAAGATGTCCCGCGACCATATATTAAGTGGACACCCATTAGTCCAGACAGATGGAGGACAGAAATCCCCCGATCTCGTTGGGACTTATGTATCGAAATCACTAATGGAGTTTCAAAAGCACATTATCTCATATGTTGGACTACAATGCTTATAATTCAGGGTTTTGAAATTTCAACTGGCCGGTTATTTATCTATATGTTTTACGACAAACATTCTACATTAGTATACGGGTGTCGTAAAACATTATCCTCAATTCATATGTTACGAAAAACACATTGCTTTAACGCAAAATCAGATAACTTAACTGATTTTGTATTGAAAGATCTTTTTCGTAACATATCTAGTTAACCCTACGGTAATTGACCTAGACATCCCAATGATACAACCTACTTATATATTTCACCCATTTGAGGCTACTAAGCTATCACATAATGCACTTTGAAACGATTAAGCTGTTACCTGTTACACCTTGAAATGACTAAGCCATCACCTGATACCCATAAAGCGGAGTTACATTTATAATTGACGGCGTTTGTGTGGGGCTAAAACCGTTGCTGTTAACTTATTGGGTCGGGATTATCCAATGGATGATCGTATTCCGAGAAAGGGGGATTTATATGAATCCTGAAGCTCGCAAAGCTGAAAGTCCAATCAGTGATCCCAGGGTATATCCTGGGAGTGGGAAAGCCAATACATCATTTTGGAAGAAGGTTAGGAAGAATAAGACTCTGCTATTGATGACATCACCTGTAATATTATTTTTTCTTATATTCAGTTATTTACCTATGCCGGGGCTATATTTGGCTTTTATAAAATATAATTATGGGGAAGGAATTCTCAAAAGCCCCTTTATTGGCCTGGAGAATTTTAGGTTTCTTGCCCAATCCGGGCAGCTGGCAACGATTACAATTAATACAGTCCTATACAATATAGCCTTTATACTCCTGGGGAATTTTCTGCAGATCCTTGTAGCGGTACTGCTAAATGAAGTTGCCAGCACCAGATTCAAAAAGGCCACCCAAACCATTATGTTCTTACCCTATTTTATATCGGCCGTAATTGTGGGGTTACTGGTCTATAATATTTTGAATTATGACTATGGTTTTTTGAATGTAATACTAAAGAACCTGAACCTGGAGCCTGTATCCGCCTACTCTACTCCTGCGGCATGGCCCTTTATTATAATACTGACAAACCTTTGGCAGGGTGTGGGATATGGTTCTATAGTATACTTCGCACAGATAACGAGCATAGATTCGGAGATGGTTGAAGCGGCATCTATAGATGGTGTGAATGCATTTCAAAAGATACGCTATATTATTTTGCCTTGGCTCAAACCAACCTTTGTTATACTGCTCCTGTTTTCCTTGGGCGGAGTATTAAAGGGGAATTTCGGTCTCTTCTATAACCTTGTGGGAAACAATTCATTGCTATTGCCTACAACGGACATCATTGAGACCTTTGTGTTTCGCGCGCTTATGATCAATTTTAATTTTTCACAGAGTTCCGCCGTAAGTCTGTATCAATCCATATTTGGATTTGCCTTGGTTCTTTTCTGTAATTGGCTGGTAAGAAGGATTGAACCCGATTATTCATTATTCTAGGCGGGGAGGAAGAGATATGACCAGAAAAGCTATAAGGTTGGATGCGTCGTCTTACTTTGTAAAGGGCTTCGCTTACATATTTATATCGTTATTAACCATTTCATGCCTGATTCCATTTTTATTGATGATAGGAACATCATTTACTAACGAAAATGCTATCAGGGAATTTGGATTTAATCTATGGCCAAGACAATTTGATCTGCTTGCATATAGGCTGGTCTTTGAAAACCCCGACCTGGTTATAGGGTCCTATATAGTAACCATATTATTGACGGTATGCGGTACTAGCATTGGCTTATTTCTTATAACTATGACCGGATATGCCCTACAAAGGCCTGATTTTGAATTTAGAAATCAGATATCCTTTTATATCTATTTTACAACCTTGTTTTCCGGTGGATTGGTTCCCTTCTATCTTTTGATTGTGAAGATATTGGGGCTTAAGAACAATTATCTGGCGGTGTTTCTTCCCGGTCTTATGTCCCCTTGGCTTATAATACTTATGAAAAACTTTACTAAGTCCATCCCCTTTGCTATAACTGAATCCGCCAAGATAGATGGGGCCAACGATTTTAAAATCTTTGCAAGCATAATACTGCCGATGTCAAAACCAGCGTTAGCCACTGTAGGGTTGTTTCTCGCCCTGTCCTATTGGAATGAATGGTACAACTCTATGCTATTTCTCGAAGCCAATATGAAGTATAGGCCCCTTCAATTATTTCTATATAATGTCGTAAACAAAGCTGAGTATATAAGAAATTCAGCCGCCAGTTCCAACATTCCACCAATCGATGTGCCCCAGGAAACTATGAAGATGGCTACGGCTATAGTAGCCATTGGACCTATTATGCTGGTTTATCCGTTTATCCAAAAATATTTTATCAAAGGGATAACCATAGGTGCGGTTAAGGGCTGATATAAACCATAGGGACACTTTATAGTATTTGCCTTCCGGTGCGGGGTATTGCTCATAAAACATATGGATAAGACCCCTTCATATAAGGGTTTTATTAGACTTCCCAAGAACACTCGTGACTTTAGTCGTGAGATGAATTGGGGAATCCCATAAAAGTAGTGTTGTGTCCTTAACAGGGCTATACAGTAGAGGCGAACTGGACACGCCTGTACGCATCAAAATAGCTTAGGCTACAGAGGCGTAAATGAGTTCATTTGAACTCTAGAACCCCGTGGCTTTAGTCATGGGAGGTTCAGAACCTATCAGTTATTATGCCCATAGATGATAATATAACGGGGGCCAGGGCAAGGGAGCTTTCTGCAAAGATAGAAGATATTGAACAAGAGATTATAAGCTTAAGATCCAAACTAAAAAAGGAAACCCAGTTTAATCGAAAAATGGAGCTAAATATACAAATAAAGAAGTTGGAGCAAAGTAAAAATAAATTACTTGGGGGAGATAAGAAATGATGGAGACAACACTTACGGGCAATACTCCTGATATAGCGAAAGAAAATATCAAAAAACTAAAGACCATATTCCCGGAGGTTTTTACCGAGGGAAAGGTGGACTTTGAAAAGCTGCAGCAGGTATTAGGCGAATATGTAGAAGATAGTAACGAACGTTACAACTTCACATGGAACGGCAAGGGACGGGCCTTGCGTCTATCCCAGACACCGTCTCTGGGTACCCTAAGACCATGCAAAGAAGAAAGTAAGGATTGGGATACAACCCAGAATCTTTACATAGAGGGGGATAACCTAGAAGTATTAAAGCTTTTGCAAAAGAGCTATTATGGCAAGGTTAAGATGATATACATAGACCCACCCTATAACACTGGTAAGGATTTTGTATATCCCGACGACTTCCATGATAGCCTTGAAAACTATAAAAAAATCACAGGGCAAGTGGATAGCGAGGGAAACAGGCTTAGTACAAATACAGAAGCCAGTGGCCGTTATCATACCGATTGGCTTAATATGATGTATCCAAGATTAAGGCTTGCTAGGAATTTACTTAAAGATGATGGGGTAATCTTTATTAGCATAGATGATAATGAGGTTGATAATTTAAAGAAGATTTGTAACGAGGTATTTGGAGAGGATAATTTTATTGGAAGCATTATCTGGAACTCGACAAAATCTGTAACAAATACCGCCTTAATATCTGTTTCTCATACGTATAATC
>DASRNX010000062.1:0-6352 GCA_035647175.1 Clostridia bacterium
CTGTTATTACAAACCAAAACTCTGTCCGTTCTATTATATATACCCAATCTTAGCAGCTTAAATCTACTAAAAATTTAACTTATAAACAGGGGGACGGGGTTGATGACACCCACTAACACAAGGGGACGTAACAAGAGGAGACGGTTCCCCTATATTTGCCTTATCTTATAGAGTGTCTCCAACCCCGTCCCCTTGACATCCTGGCATTATCTGCCGCAACACCTTTTATATTTCTTTCCACTACCACAAGGGCATGGATCGTTTCGACCTACTTTTGGATGTTCCCGTACAAAAGGTTGTTGTACTTCGAAAAAGTCATAATCGTTATCAAAACTATCCTCAAAGCCGTCATCGCCCTTGAACGATTCAAGTAAGTCGCCATATTCTCTATAAGCCTTATCCGCCCTCCTACGAAGACTCTTTCTTTTGCGGGGATTTTTCAGCGACTCGAAGAAATCCTTTTCCATTTCGTATATTTTAGGATAGCGCTCTTTTATTATATGAACAGATGGGAGATAGATTTGCAGTTCACTGGCTATAAGGGCTTGTACCATCAGACATAAAACATCACCCGGTATTCCTGCGTCTTCTAAATAATCAGGAATCGCTTTCATAGCTACCAAATGCTTAACATCCTCATGGATATCCTCATCACTCGTAAACTCGTCCATAATATTGTGTGTATTAATTAATAGATTAATTTTCTTTCTGAGATCCTCTGTTTCATTATCCTCTGGAAGCAATTGGAGCGCATGATCCGCTATGATAATAGCCATCTCCGGCCACCCCGTACTAAATAACTTATCGGACAGCTCCGCCAAACTCACACCTATAACATCCCGTATATCCACCCTATCCTCAACAAGATCCGTGAGCTGGGCCAGATGCTCCTCCGTATCTTCCATATCGCCCCTGAATATATCGTTTAGTATAATATGCATATAGATATCTATGCTATCCCAATGGCCCTCTTTAGCTTTATCAAGAGCCTTGTATAATATATGCCTTTGCCCTTCAAATTCATCAGCAATTCTATATGTCTCTGACCATCCAAGCCAAAACGCAATATTATCCTCGTCTAGTTTAACAGCCTTTTCATACGCATCACGGGCCCGGTTATGCCATCCCCTGTCCAAATACGATTCTGCCAAATGCCCCATAAACGACGCATTGTCAGGGAATTTTCGGGTTAGCTTTTCAAACATTCTGATAGCCTTTACAGAGTTACCGTTTGCCAAATAGGACTGTCCCAATAGATCCTGCGCTAAAAATGAGTCAGGCTCTCTCTTTACGACTGCCTCAAATCCTTTGATGGCAGTCTTCAAATCACCTTCCCTGAACGCTTTGCGGCTATATTCAAACTCAGCTTTAAGGATAGGGGATAGAATAATTGTATCGTCATATTCTCTTCTTGTTTCTTCGTTTGATAAGGCTTCATAAGCCTCCCGGATCTCCATAAATTTATCAGGATAATGATCCGGAGGATATTTTCTAACCAAGCCAAAATATGCTTTTTTAATCTTTATCTGTGAGGCTTTTTGGTCTATGCCTAAAACATCGTAATAATTACTCATATGTTTTCTCCTTTAGGTACCAGTAAATAAATAATGGATCAGCCCAGGTTATTGGTGACACCCATAGGATTCTTTTAGATACCATCTCTATGGGGATAGAATATGCCCTTTATACTTTGCATTAATATTGCCATATAAACTTTACGGGGATGCTTATCCATAGTCTTGGTTATATAGTCATTAGCTCGGGGATTATCCTTATCAAGAGTTAATACGCTCTTCCATAAGGTTATAGCTTTACCGTACTTTCCATTTCCATAAAAACACAATCCCAAAAGATTCAGTAAAGAAACGGAACAAAAACCCTGTTTTCTTACCCCATCTAAAACCTTTATGGCCTTTTTGTAATTTCCCTGCTGGGCTAATCCCAAGGCATCATTAAATTTTTCGCAAAATTCGTCAAATTTCTGAGATTTAAGGGTATCCAAGTAATCCCAGGCAGGGTTGTCCTGTCCGTACTCTTTGGTGCTTTCTTGCCAAACAACCTTGGATTTTGAAAATTCGCCCATCTTATAGTAGCAAAGTCCTAAGACGTTTAAAGCCTCCCAGTTTCCGGAATCCATAGCTATGGCTGTTTCCAGCTTCCTCACAGCAAGTGTTATCCTATCTTCCAAAGCCAAGGACATCCCCCTCATAAAATAGTGGGTCGTTAATTCTTTCATCATTAGTCTTCGTCCTCAATATAGTATATTATATCGTTTAAATCCTCCTCCAACTCTTCCAATATGCCATCGTCTTCTTCCTTGAGCAATGCCTTTTTAAGCTCTATTATGGCGGTATCCAAACTGGCCAGGATTATAATATCACCAAACTCAGAATCGTTTAATTCTTCCAACAATTTTTCGCCCCGTCTTATAATTCCCCTATACCTACGTGCCCTGGGTGCTTCCTTCCAGTTATCTAAAGCCGCCTCTTCTTCCATCTCTACCCCAGTTGTCTCAATGGTTATGCCGGCCTCTTTGTTAGTGCTTACAATTGTACCGCTTACCTGCAATATTCCATTTACATCATATGAAAAGCGTACATTTATCTTTTCTTCAAAGGCCGGCCCCGGTGGGATACCATCCAATACGAACTTCCCTAGAAAGTTGTTGAGAGATGCCTTTTTGTATTCACCCTGATAGACCATGATATCTACTCTCGTTTGACCATCCCCAGCAGTACTATAGGTTTTCTCCTTAACTACCGGAATGGTAAGATTTCTTTGGATTATTGGGTCATAAATATCATCCACCGGGGTTTCACCTAGAAAGCTCATAACCTCAACTCCCATGGTGTAGGGGCACACATCGGTAATGAGAATGTCCTCCTCGTCGGATAACTCATCATTTAAGATTGCTCCTTGAATAGCCGCACCCATTACCACCGCTAAATCCGGATCTAGGGGAGAAACCGGAGTCCTTTTAAGATTTTTTTCCAGGAAGCTTTGCACTAGGGGAATACGTGTAGAACCGCCTACCATAAAGACAAGATTAAGGTCATCAGGCTCTAGCCCGGCATCATCTAAGGCCCTTTCTATGGGCTGGGCAGAGGACTCTATTAAATCTCGAATTAGCTCTTCAAAACCACTTCGGGTTATAGTTTTTTCGAGCCCCAGGGGTTGTCCATCCTTCTCAGCAATAAAGGGCAGTTGAATAAGGTAACTTTCCTTGCGACTGAGTTCAACCTTACAGACCTCAGCTTCTCGCTTTATTCTAGCCATGCTGTGTAAATCTGTTGATATATCTATTTGGTATTGGCTTTTAAAATCCTCTAATAACAGATCCATAAGCCTTTCATCGAAATCTTTGCCGCCCAATTCATTGTTTCCGCTACTGGCCTTTACTTCCAAAACACCTTCGAACATTTCAAGAACCGTAACATCCAAAGTGCCTCCCCCTAAATCGTATACCAACACAAATTGATTATTCTCCATGTTTTCGATCCCGTAGGCCAAAGCCGCCGCTGTCGGTTCGTTTATGATTCGTTCTACCTTAAAGCCGGCCAGTTTACCGGCCTCCACCGTTGCCCTGCGCTGTTCATCGGTAAAATATGCCGGAACGGTGATCACTGCCCGATCTATGGATTGACCTAAATAATCCTCCGCACATTCTTTTAGGTATCCTATTATATAGGACGAAATCTGCTGAGGCGTATACTCTTTGCGACCTAGGGATATTCCAATATTTTTACCCATCTGCCTTTTGACCTCTATTGCGGTTTCTTTCGGTCTTACCAGCATTTGATCTCGAGCATCCTGTCCTATCAAAATCTTACCGTCTTCCGATAAACCCACCACCGAGGGTGTAATTTTTTTCCCTTGTAGATTCGGAATAACTATGGTATGCCCATTTTCGTATATGGCCACTTCTGAGGTAGATGTTCCAAGATCAATGCCTATTATTTTGCTCATAATCTGATTTTTCATCTCCATTCCCGTCAATACATCACTTAATTCAGCCGCAACAATTAAAGAAATTATAAAAAATACATTATACGATACTTTAGATATGTTACGAATTAGGGATAATGTTTTACGACACCTGTGTACCAATGTAGAATGTTTGTCGTAAAACATACAGATCATAATGTTCATAATCCATCTTTTTTGAAAGTTCAACTGACCCACTGACCAGTATTTATTTAATGATACCTAAAGCATCTGATATAATTGCACTAGTGGTTTCATTGAGGCGAGGAATTGGTATTCGCCGCTTGCTCAACTAATTTATTAACAATAACTTCAGCCTTTCTTAGTAATTTTCCCCTATAAAGGTATCCGCTTCTTAAGACCTCCAATATATGACCATGGGGATTTTCCTGTTTTTCTTCCACCTCTTTAGCAACATAGAGAGTTGGGACAAACGGAGAACCTATTCCTTCTAGTCGAGTGATACCGTATTGGTTTAGAAGGTTTCCAATCCTTTTCCACTGCATAGACATCTGCTCCCTGAAGGATATATCGCCATATTTCATCGCATATATAAATATATCCTCCAAAGAATCGGCTATACCTATTATGGCTTTTAAGAGGGAGTTTAGTTCTTTTTTTGCTTCGTTTTGCCTCCCCTCCAGAGTCCTTACGGCGCCTTTATCCTCTTCGATTTCATCCAACACATCCAAAATTTCATCCAATAGATGGGAATATCTATATTGCTCCTTATCTATTCTTTTCAACACTTTACTAAAACCATTAAGGGCTGTTTTTAATTCCATATCGGTGTCACAAAATGATGCATCCATATCTAAGGGTTCATATCTTCTTATCTCATCTTTTACGTTGATCATATTTACCTCACTCTTCCTGTAAGCTTAACACGAGTCTAACTTAATATAAGTCATATTCTAGCATTACCTATTAGAATAGGCAAGAACACAAGGGGACACGGATAGTGTCAACTTACTTTAGGGAAAAGGGTGGATAATCTAAATTATGATGGAACATTTATTACGCCTGCTCACAATTTGATCCGGTCTTAACATATGATATCTTACTTCATCCCCCATATTATTTTCCTTTCCCGGTTTGGTTTTTACACGCGGTTTAAGACTTGAATGCTATTTTAAAGCGCCTATAAAGCGTAGCACATTCTCAAAATATATTTTATTTTGTATTTCTTCAGAGATTTGAAGTTCATTAAATACATTATCATCAAATTCGGAGATTTGTAGTGCATAGTCCCTACCATAATTGTTGACATTGGAATCTACACCCCAAATCACATTATTTTCGATGTCATATCCGGTTAGAAGCAACCTCTCCAACATGGATTTTCTGTAGATGAACGGGGTGCCGGGGGTAATATCTACAAACATTTCGGCCGTAGCAGCCCTATCCCCGCCGGTCTTTAGGGAATTGTTAAATTTACCGTATACAGCTATACATTCGTCCGTCCACGGCCATGATACATGGGCCAGGGCAAACCTTAAGTTATCAACGGATAGAAGAACTTCAAATTCGGTGGGCTTATTGTAATTGCCCGACGCATTTTTCCCGTCATACAGGATGCCGGAGTGGAAGAGGATCGGCAAGCCTTTATTGGCTATCTGTTGGTACACGGGCACTGCTCTGGGATCGCTGGGGTAATGGGTATTGCAAATGATCTTAAAGCCCATTATTCCCATAGAAGCGGCCAGTTCCACCTCGTCCATGGCTTTTTCACCGGTAGGGTCGATGAAGTAAAATGGAAACAGCCATTTATGCCCTTCTGTCCATTCCAGCACATTTTCTATTCTTTCCTGCGGGGATATTTGTGACCCCCCAAGGGTAGACGGACCATGGGACAAGACAATACCCCCATCAATTCCGGCCTGGTTCAACCTTGATAAGAAAGCCTCCCGATCTACATCACCATATGTCGTATGAATATGACAATCAATTCTCATTTTATCACCCTTCCCACAATTTTTGATTTTTATGTTGTTTTTTATGTTTTTATGCTCGCCGAATTTTAGAAGGCATCAATCGCACCTTTTCCAGCGGGATTTTTATGATTTCAATGTTAACCATTCGCTCTTTTACCCCTTTGTTCCCCGATATCCCCGCATTAGTCCAATCAGGGATCGATTTGAATGCGTTTATTTCATGCAATCAGCATCAATCTCTTTAGTGCCGGTATAAATTCAGCCTCCCCCCTGATTGTTCAGCAGCCTCATTTGCTTTATCCCCAATTACCGGTAAATCATCATATTTTTATATTATTCTCTTATGGATAAACAACTCCAACTATAAAATTTATCATATATAGATAAATTTAGTTTCCATATTGTTTATCTATATATGGTCCACCCCCTTAGAG
>DASRNX010000063.1:0-3241 GCA_035647175.1 Clostridia bacterium
GCTTATAGGATCCTCACCATAAAATTTAATTATATATCCTTTTATCGCTTTGATGAGGCTATGCCTTATAGTCCCATGGACTAACAAATAATCCGGAGCCACACAGGTCTGCCCTGCATTTAATAGCTTTCCCCACGCAATCCTCCGAGCTGCGAGGCCAATATCACAATCCCGGTGGACTATACAAGGACTTTTGCCTCCCAGCTCCAGAGTTACCGGCGTTAAAAACCTTGCTGCCGATTCCATAACTACCCTTCCTACAGCCGTGCTACCGGTAAAGAATATCTTGTCAAACCGATGATTGAGCAAGGTTTGGTTGACCTCTCTGCCGCCTTCCAGAACGGCAATATATCTATCTTCAAAGTTTTCTCTTATTATCCTGGAGATAAGCTGCGAAGTTGCTGGAGAATAGTTTGAAGGCTTAATAATAGAACAATTACCCGCAGCAATAGCCCCTATAAGGGGCGCCAGGGTCAATTGAAAAGGATAATTCCATGGCGACATTATCAGGACTATTCCATAAGGTTCAGGTATTCTGAAGCTGGATGAGGGAAAATGAACCAGTGGCGTTCTTACCCTTATAGGTTTTATCCATGGTAAAAGACGCTTTCTAATATACCTTAATTCATCCAAGACTATCCCCAATTCAGTTTCGTAGGCTTCAAAAGGGGCTTTATTTAAATCCTTTTGCAGGGCCCGCAATATATCACCTTCATTTTCTTCTATTGCTCTTTTTAGGCGGTCCAGTTTGCCAAGCCTAAAATTGGGATTCCGAGTCTCGCCACTACTAAAATATTCCCTCTGTTTATCCAAAATCGCACTTATATCCACGGATGTTTGCTCCTCCTTAAAACGTCTATAAAAATATCTCACCATTGGTTAACTGCATGCTCTGCAAAGGCCATTATATCCTTAACCTCTATTACCTGTCCGTCGTCCAGCGTCGCTCTACCGGTAAATTTCCCAAATACCTGATGACAATGCTTGTTTACAAACAGGATCTTGTCTTCGGTATAGTTATCAAAAACGGGTACAAAGTCCATTTCAAATCTACCGTCGTTACTCGTAAATGTCCAGGGTTTACTGTAGCTATCTTCGGGTATATTGAACTTCACTTCATCAATCTTATGGCACACTCCGTCATAGAAGATCATGTTTTCGGTGGCCGCTGAAGTATTGCCAAACCCGTAGCCTATGTTAAATCCAAATCGTTTTTCATCGATCCAGCCACTCCCGCTTCCCCAGAACCATTCGTGCCTAAAAGGCCAGACTCCGCGGCCCCAATCGAGAAGGCCAAAGGATTCTTCGGGATCAAACCTATATTCCTTTCCTCCAATACGGGCGATTCCCGATGCAGGCATACAATTTATTTTATGGTTATAGTAAAACGCATGGGGATCCTCATCAAAGGGAGTCGCCATAACAATGGAGGATTTATCGGGCTGTTCCAGGGCTATATCCAGATTTACCGACGGTTGTTTTGGATCGTCAATCTTAGCGTATAATCTACGCCTTCCGTCAGACAGGGAAAAGGCCATTTGAAAATTCTTACTCTTATAGACAAGATCCCCTTTTTCCGCATCCCTGGGCATCTTAAGTCGGTTAAAGGGTAGGATAGGTCTCGTCTCTATACAGGTTCGGCTGCCCTTTTTAAAATCAATTGCCACTACGTTTACAGAACCTATGTAGGATATGTGGCCAATGGTCATCTGAATACAATATTCATCATTGTTAATTTGATAGAAGTCCCATTCCTTAACCCGCCAAGGTGCCGCCTTTATGTTCTCGCGATTGTAGTACAAAACGCTCCGGGTTGAATAGCCTTTTTGCTCTAAGGATCCATCGGCTTTTAGCAAATTACCGGGATCTATTATCTGATTTTGCATGGATCTTACCTCCTATTTATTATTTATGGATTGGAGACGGGCTTTATGTAGCTTATATGCCGGTACTAAAGGCAACAAGGTAAAGCAGTTGATGATAGCAGAGAACCAGAAAAGCGATTCGTTGGGAACACCGTTAACCCCATACCCCTTTATGATGAATGTAGCTATCCAAGGTCCTACGAGCATGGGTATTGCGACAAAGAATATCTGCTTTATCCCCTCAAATTGTCCACGCTGGGTCTCGGGATAGAGGTTTTTGTTCCATGCTGTAAGGGTTTGCAATGTAAGAATATATCCAATCCCTACGCTCAGCACTCCAATAAGGATGACGGGTATTTTGCTGGATAAAGTAACGACAAATAACCCTACAAAGTTGACTGCCACAGCGATCAGAATCACCAAGGGCGACTTGCCCCTATCTATCAGCTTGGCTGCGGGTATTGTAAAGAGGGATGCAACAACAAGACCGATCCCTTGAATCATCCCGGTAGCCGTATAATCAAAACCTAGATAGTTTACAAAATAGATGGTGATGTAGGGAAAATAGACATTAAAGCCGATAAAATAGACAACCATTATCATAAGGACCCAGAACAATTCTTTGTTTTGCATAATAGTTTTTATCTGAAATACCGAAATAAATTGATGCCAATACCCCTTCTCATCCCGTTTTGGCTTAAGTCTGGGGCTATCGTCCAGGGTAAAGATCGATAGAAGACCAGTTAACATTACTACTGCCCCCATCAATATGAAGAAGGGGAAAAAATCAACGGCATCTATTATAATGCCCGATACCACGGCACCAAATATGGTTGCGAATACCGGCATTGTGGCTAAGGCACCGCCCAATTTCCCTCTGTTTTGTGGATTGGAAATATCAGTAGTCCAAATATTGAATCCTGCATCATTTCCCATGGATCCAAAAAAACTCATAATTGCGTCGGTAGCCACTATAAATACCGTCACTAAGAGGATTGGATTCTTGGGCAAAAATTGCGCAGACCCAAAGGCAATTGTAAATAGCCCCCATAGGATATAGCCTATGGCGATAAACGGCTTTCGTCTGCCTATCCTATCGCTCCAAGTACCGATTAAGAATGTAGCGAAGGTCGTAGCAGTAGCGCTAACCCCTACCATCCATGCGATTATTGAGGGATCCGGTGCGATCTTGGCATAGACAAAGGTATTAAACCAAGAGTTTTCAACATTCCAACAGATTTGCCCTGCCATTCCCACGATCCATATCAGTATCCAATTCTTTCTGCTTATGCTCCTGTTATTTTCCATAAACACATCCCACCTTTTAATTGTCCTATATATTTTAACTTCATATATGGCCGATTCTACTATAACCG
>DASRNX010000064.1:0-3014 GCA_035647175.1 Clostridia bacterium
CTTCCATCCAAAGCCCTTACTTTAAATATATTTGATAAAGGGGGTAAAACGATAACAGAGATCTGTAGCAATGCTGAAAATGCAATTGCCCATAGGAGTTTTATGTTGGTTAAAAAACCAATTGTAAATAAGGATTTGGTATTGGATCTCACATTAAAGGTATGTATTAGCTGACTTAGCGCCAGAACAGCAAAGGTCATGGTGCGTCCGGTTATGAGATCAATCCTCTGTCCAATGACAAAGGCTATCAAAGCCAATAATCCCACCATGGTTCCTTGGTACACGATTCTAATGATCATCCCCGAATCAAAGATGCTTCTTTTAGGATCCCTGGGCCTACGATTCATTATATCCGCTTCTGCAGGATCTACCCCTAAGGCTAATGCGGGCAGGCTATCGGTGACCAAGTTGACCCATAGGATATGTATAGGAAGTAAGGGCTCTCTCCAGTTAAGCATGGTGGCGATAAACAAAAGTAATATTTCCCCAACGTTACAGGATAAAAGAAATTGTATGGACTTTAGAATGTTTGAAAATATAATTCGGCCCTCTTCAACTGCGGATACTATTGTACTAAAGTTGTCGTCGGTAAGCACCATATCAGCCGCTTCTTTGGCAACATCGGTTCCCACAATGCCCATAGCCGCACCGATATCCGCTCTCTTAAGTGCGGGAGCATCGTTGACCCCATCCCCGGTCATGGCTACTATTTGGCCCCATTCCTGCCATGCCTTGACTATTCTTACCTTATGTTCCGGGGCAACCCGGGCATAGACCGATATATGCTTGACCTTCTCTTTAAGCTCTTCATCCCTCATTGCCTCAACTTCCGCTCCGGTAATGGCCTCGTCCCTTTCCCCAAGGATTCCTAATTCCTTGGCAATAGCAACAGCCGTTATCTTATGATCCCCGGTAATCATTATAGGCTTAATGCCCGCCCGCTTACATAGCTTGACTGCTTCTTTGGCCTCTTCCCTTGGGGGGTCAATCATTCCCATAAGACCTATTAAAGTAAGATCACTCTCCAACTGTCCCCCATCCTCTTGGTTGGGTATTTCGTCTATATCCTTATATGCCATCGCTAAAACCCTAAGGGCTTTAGAAGCCATGGCTTCATTTGCTCTTTGGATATCGGCTATATGTTGCTGAGTTAAAGCCTCTGCATTCCCATTTAGTAAAATCTTATTGCATTTATTCAGTAACTCATCGGTACCGCCTTTGGTAAATACGCGCAATCCATTGTCTACACCATGCACCGTCGTCATAAGTTTTCGTTCGGAATCGAAGGGTAATTCATATACTCTTTTTATGTCTTGATCCAGCGATCGCTTATCTAATCCATAGTTAAGTCCTAAATCCACCAAAGCTGTCTCAGTAGGATCTCCTATGGTATCCAAGCCTTCCTCTGTCTCCTTGATTTGGGTATCATTGCACAAAACACCGGCCAAGATAAGTAGTTCAAGGTGATGATTATCATTTTGACTGCCGTCCACTATATCCTGATCCATATGATTATAATATAACTGCTTTACAGTCATTTTATTTTGAGTCAAGGTGCCGGTCTTATCGGAACAAATAACTGTGGCACTGCCCAAGGTTTCTATAGCGGGCAGCTTTCGTATAATGGCATTTCGTTTGGCCATCCGCTGTACACCGATAGCCAATACTATGGTTACAATGGCGGGTAATCCCTCGGGTATGGCGGCTACTGCCAAACTCACCGAAGTAAAGAACATATCAAATATATCCTTGCCGTAGAGGACTCCCACTACAAAAATTAGCCCGCAGATACCCAGCGCTGCTATGCCTAAAATCTTGCCTAAGGACTCTAAACGTTTCTGAAGCGGAGTCCTTACGCCCTCCTCAGATTGTATCATCTCGGCGATTCTCCCCATCTGGGTGGACATGCCGGTTTCTACAACTATTCCTACTCCCCTGCCATATGTAACGATACTGCCGGAATAAGCCATGTTAACTCTATCGCCAAGGGGAATGTCGTCCCCTGGTAAAGGTGCATTGCCCTTATCAACGGGAACTGATTCGCCCGTCAATGCAGCCTCTTCTATTTTCACATTGGAGGTTTCTATCAACCTAATATCAGCCGGTACAAAATCCCCCGCTTCCAGTACTACTACATCCCCAGGAACCAGGTTTGCGGCATCAATAACATCGGGGCTACCGCCTCTTTTTACCTTTGCGTGAGGTGCAGCCATATTCTTGAGGGCTTCCAAGGACTCTTCTGCCTTGTTTTCCTGTACCACTCCCAATATTGCGTTTAAACCTACAATAATTAGGATTATAATTGCATCGGTTGTCTCACCTAGTATTCCGGATACCGCCGCTGCAATTATAAGAATTATTACCATAAAATCCTTAAATTGTTCAACCAACATGCCCCATATGGATTTACGTCCTTTATGCTCCAGTTCATTGGAACCGTATTTTTCAAGGCGCCTAGCCGATTCCTGTTCTGATAGTCCCTGGTCCAAGGAAGTTTGTAGTACCTTCTCCACCTCTTCCAAGGATTTTGTATGCCAAATCAAATTATTCATATCCTCTATTCTCTTTTCTCCTATCTATCTCTTATCAAAATCCTTAAATAGTAGACTGGGCTGTATCCCCTGATTGTTCTGATATTTGCCGCTCTTATACTCCTCGTAATCTCCCAGAATAGAGTGATAATAAATCTGGCAGACTTCAACCCCAGGATATACCTTTATAGGCTGGATACAAAAGATTTCCAGAGTCCAAAACCCGCTGAACCCGACGTCACCAAACCCGGCCGTTATATGGATAAAAAGACCCAGCCTGCCTATGGAAGACCTACCCTCCAGCATGGGAACCAACCTTTCTGTCCTTGTGTGTTCAACGGTCCTACCAAGGTATAGTCTTCCCGGTTCCAGTGTTAAACCTTCCTTGGGAATGATCAATTTCTCGGCCTTATTTTCTTCTTTCATATCTAAAACATGATTCTTATAGACTAACAACTCATTATGTAACCTCAAATTGTAGCT
>DASRNX010000065.1:0-33816 GCA_035647175.1 Clostridia bacterium
TCCGGTTATGTTGATAATGAATACCCTAAACAGCAATTGATAGATTATCATGTTCGGAGAGTAATAGGCGGATGCGCTATGAATATTGTAGAGATTGCAGCCGTTCATCCAACAACGAAATCCCCCACGATTTTAGGGATATATGATGATAAGTTTATACCGGGCCTTACCGAATTGGCAAAAGCAATTAAGGATGCCGGAGGTATTGCCTGCATTCAGATTTGGCACGGGGGCAGACAGACATCAGGTAAGCCCTTTGGCGGGCAACCCGTAGCTCCGTCCGTAGTTACCAGTGCATTTATTGGGGAAGAGCCCAGAGCCTTGACCCTTGAGGAAGTTAAGGAGATGATCTCGAGCTACGGCGATGCTGCGGTAAGAGCAAAGAAAGCCGGCTTCGACGCTGTTGAAATTCATGGTGCACATGGCTATCTAATAGATCAATTCCTCAACCCCTACACCAACCATAGAACCGATCAATACGGAGGCAGCCTCGAAAACAGGGCTCGTTTCGGTTGTGAGGTAATTAGGGATGTCCGTTCAAAGGTAGGTAACGATTTCCCGCTTATTCTGCGAATGAGCGCGATCGAACATGTAGAAGGCGGTATAGAGCTGGAGGAGGCTATCGAGGCGGCAAAGCTATATGTAAAATCCGGGCTTGATGCGTTGGATGTTTCGCAGGGTTGCTACGATGCATTGGCGTATACCGTTCCGCCTTACTATTACCCACAAAAGCTAAATGCCTATAACGCTTCTCAAATAAAAAAGCATACAGGTGTTCCTATGATCGTGGCCGGAAGAATTACCCATCCGGAGCTTGCCGAGGAAGTGCTTCAAGACGGTATGGCGGACTTTATCGGCCTGGGAAGACCGCTGCTGGCAGACCCGGATTTTATTAAAAAGACCACGGAGGGAAACACCGATGATATTGTACGCTGTATTGCCTGTAACCAGGGTTGTGTCGGGAGAATGTTTAATGGCCTTGGGAACAGTTGCATATTCAACCCCGCCACCGGCCACGAGAGGGAAGTAATAGTAAAGCCCGCCTCGCAAAAGAAAAAGGTACTGGTTATAGGGGGAGGTCCTGCGGGATTAGAAGCAGCTAGGATAGCAAAGATCCGAGGTCATGAAGTTATTCTTTTAGAGAAAGATGTTGCCTTGGGCGGACAATTTATCGAAGCCGGGCATGCACCCCATAAGGACATTTTCTCCAAAGCGGCAATCCATATGGGGTACCGAGCATTTAAAGCAGGTGTCGATATAAGGGTCTACACTGCCGCAAATAGGGAAAGAATCAGGGAAATTAACCCTGATGTAGTCATTGTGGCTACCGGGGCCGATCCCATTATACCGAATATCCCGGGAATCCATGGCCCCAACGTGTTTGAGGCAAGGAAGGTTATAGTTTCAGACCAATTGATCAGGGCAGATCATGTAGCTATTATAGGCGGAGGGCTTATCGGGCTCGAAGCTATGGAAATCCTCAGCTACCAAGGCAAGAAGGTGGAAATAGTGGAGATGACGGGCGAGATTGGCAAAGACCTTGAGATGTATATAAAGCCTTATGTCTTCGGTGTTATAGATGAAATGTCCGTGGTGGTCCATAAGAATACGAAATGTATTGAAATTAATGATGAATCCATCACTGTAGAAAAGGAAGGAAAACAACACAGGATTCCTTGTGGTGCGGTTGTCATTGCCGTGGGCTCTAAGAGTAACACATCCGTTGCGGATATGGCAGAGGAACTAGGCTACGAGTATTATATAATTGGCGATGCCAAGGAACCATCAAAACTCTTGCCTGCCATATGGGGAGGAAACGAAATCGCCAGAAGCATCTAGGCTAATGCTTTTTTGTTAACCTGTTGTGCTAGCTCAATATGTCGGTAACGAACTAGCACAACAGGTTAACTAATAAATCGCTACCGGCCCGTGGGGTCCGCGGATAATTTCTATTTCCGTATCAAAAATATCGGTTAAAATTTCTTGATCCATTACTTCTTCTACCGGTCCAAATACCGCAATTTTTCCGTCCTTCATAGCACAGATCCTATCGGAATATTGCGCCGCAAAGTTTATATCATGCATCACGGTTAAAATCGTTCTTCCAAACTCATTGGCAACGTGTCTCAAGTGCTTCATCATCTGTACAGATCGGGCAACATCAAGGTTGTTGAATGCCTCATCCAGAAGCAGGTATTCGGTCTCTTGGCTTAAAGCCATAGCCACATATGCCCTTTGCCTTTGTCCCCCCGAGGAGCTCATCTAAATATCTGTTTTCCAGATCGGTGAGGCTCAAGTAGAAAGAGAAAAGCCATGTATGGATTTTCCCATACATGGCTTTTAAAATGGTGCGGGTGATGGGACTTGAACCCATACGTCGGTTAGACATACGGCCCTCAACCGTACCTGTCTGCCAATTCCAGCACACCCGCAAATATTGATTTTGATATCACCAAATAGATAATTGATGAGCTTGGGTTTCAAAAAATGAAATTATCAATATTATAGACTAAAACGCCATCTATTATAACATCGGAAGCAATTGCATTGGCAATTGCAACACACAGGTTTCAACGAGGCGGGTGATTTATACCCACCGCCTGTTTTACTAATCGGAGCTTACTCGCCGCTTATAAAAGCGGGAGACATCTTACCGACTCGTTATATTTTTGAAACTCCCTCGCTGCATCTATTTTAGAGTAACAAGTTATATTATAATATCCCATGGGGCTCCTGTCAAGGGCGAAAATTTTTATCCCCCGGGCACCAGCTTGCAGTATTGTGCGGACTGGAAACTTGTGAAATTAGCTATTTTAAAACCCCACCAAACCGCACATTGAAGCTTCTGAGTATTTGACAAGTTTTTCCCTCTGCTATCAAGATCCCCGTAGGCTTCGGGTTATTTATTTAAGTACCATTCGCTTATATCCCGAAAAACCATGAGCTCCCTAGGGGCCCTAATTCCGTGAACCCTTTCGTTAGCAATAAGGGATGATGTCCTATAGTACAAGCTGAGGATCGGCAGCTCGTCAACCAAAATTTCTTGCACTTCCCTATATGCATCTTTGAATTCTGACGGATCATCGGTCTGGGCTATTCGGTCTAATAAATCATCCAACTCTTCGTTACTATATCCGGCATAATTATTAAATCCATCCGGAATATCCGATGAATAAAACAAACGTCTGAGATCAATGGCCATATCGGAATAGTATTCTACGAATACCGCCTCAAAGTCTCCTTCCTCGAGGGCTATAATATACTCCTCCCAAGGTAAGAGTCTGATTATAACTTCTATCCCCACTTCCTCCAATTGTTTTGCAATTAGATTTACAGCCTCCTTATGCAAGATATTGTCCATATGAACATTAATGGTAAATGTGGGGTGCAGGGTCTCCTCATCATCGTCATCCGAAATGTCATCATAAGAATCCACCCATCCGGCCTCGGCAAGGAGTTGTCGCGCTTTTTGTGGTTGATGGTCATACATCCTTAAATCAGAATCATAATACCAGGCATCCGGGGGTATGGGGGCATCAACCGCTTGGGCATTACCGGAATATACCCTGGGGATAATGTCCTTTCTGTCTATTCCATAGGCTATTGCTTGTCTGATATCGCTATCTCTCAGTATCCCGGGAAAATTATGATTGATACCGATGTAGTTGAAATGCTGGGTCAGATAAGGGTATGATTGGGCCTGACCCTCCGTCCCGTAGGATTTTCCGTATATTACATGGGTATCCACCAGGTCCACTTGCCCCTTCTTAAAAGCCTCCAAAGATTGTACATTATCCTCATACACCTTAACAATAATGCTATCAATATAAGGCTTTGATATACCCCACCAATCATCATTTCTTATTAACTTAACCTGTTCACCAATTTCCAGACTGCCGGAGTCTACTTTATATAGACCCGTCCCGTTGAGGGATTCTATTTCATCCGGATCGAAATCAAACTCCCCCTCATCGGCAGGCAGTATAGGAAAAGTCATGGCTTCCAACAGCCCCCTCCCTGCCGGCTCATTTAGCACCAAATCCACTGCATAAGGATTATTTATGACAAATTCCATGCGTGCGACGCTCCTGTCGTCAAATAATCTTCTTGCATAGACGGACCCTGGATCTTGTCCTTCCAACTCCTGCGCCAGATTAAACAACATATCAAAGGTGAATTTTACGTCCTTGGCTGTTAGTTCATTCCCATGATGCCAGCTAACCCCCCTGCGGAGTTGGAACCGCCATAATTTCCCTCCATCGGTCACTTCCCATGATTCGGCTAACATCGGAACCAAGTTCAGGTCCTTATCATACGAAAACAGGCCTTCGTAGATAAGCCCCGAGAGATTAATGAAATCCCTTGATTTGGTTAAAAGCGGATTAATACTCTCGGGCAATGAAACAGGAATTCTCAGTTGACCCCCTGCCTCCGGTAACGTAGGCTGAGGGGACGAGCCTATTTCCTCTTTGGGATCTTCTTGGATTTCATCCTGCGGTATCGGCAAAATGTTTGACATACTGCACCCCATTATAGAAAATAGCATGGAGAATGTAACTAAGCTGTATAAGATTTTGCGTATCATTGGGGCATTTCCTTCCCGTTAAATTTCATATAGTTTTTTATATTGTTTAGAGGCATCATCTACCCTCTCAAGATAATCCCTGGTCTCCTTAAAAGGTATACTCTTAAGGTGCCTTCCGTCATCGCTGTATCTGTCATCTTTAAGCCATTTCTTAACGTTGCCCATCCCGCCGTTATAGGATGCCAAGGCCAACTCCACATCGCCGTCAAACAACCCCAACAAATAGGCAAAATACCAGCAGCCGAAGCGAATATTGGTCTCCGGATCATAGAGGCTCTCCTCGTCATATTCATCCATACCTATCTGATCTGCGATCCACTTACCTGTGTTAGGAATGATTTGCATAAGGCCTTTGGCGTCCTTATTGGATGTAGCCTCGGGAACAAACTTGCTCTCTACCCATATAATCCCCATGACCAAATGTGGATCCAGATCATATTGCCGGGAAAACTCCAATATCTCTTCCTCATACTTTAACGGATAGATTCTTTTTTGCATTATGGGAGATTTTAAAAACCAGTATATAAAAACAATTCCTATTAAAAACAGTAGCACAACCCAATATAAAATTTTCTTCATGGTGTTCCCCGCTATCCCTTCACTACCTATATATTTCTTTCAGAGTCTGGTTCCAGGCTCTATCCACCTGACTGCGCAGGTTATCCATATCGGAGTCATTAAGAATAATCCTGTCCGCCTTAGCGTTCTTATCCTCTTGGCTCATCTGGCTGTCCATTCGTTTTAACGCCCCATCCCTAGATAGGCCGTCCCGATCCATAAGCCTTGTTATTCTCATCTCCAAGGGTGCATCGACCACCCATACTTCATCCGCTATATCATCCCATCCCACTTCAAGCAATAGAGCTGCATCAATTACTACGATTCCCGTGTAGTTCTGGATTTTTAGTTCGTCAAGCCTGTCTATTATATTGTTTCTTATGGCAGGATGGACGATATGATTCAGTCTTTGCAGTGCATGCCTATGGGAAAACACCAATTCCCCCAACTTTCTTCGGTTTAGCTCCCCGTCTGCCTGAAAATATCCCAGCCCGAATTCGTCCCTTATCTTTTTCCATGCCGGGCTCTCCTTTGCTACTATTTCCCTGGCTATAATATCGGCGTCGATGACCTTAGCCCCAAGCTTGGATAAAATTTTTGACACCCGAGATTTCCCGGCGGCAATTCCACCCGTTAATCCAATAATTCTCATTATAGCCTCCAATTTGCCCTCCATCTGCACCTTCTGTAAATTTATAAAATGTTTACTTGGGAAATTAAAGCCCGGTAGGTCTATTTTACATCGTACCAGCTGGACCCTACCCCAATATCCACAATTAATGGAACGGACAGCTCCATAGCATTTTCCATCTTGTCCCTCAGTATCTCCTTTACCTCTTCCAATTCGGGTCTGTAAGCATCGATAATCAATTCGTCATGGACCTGGAGTACCAGCTTTGATCTCAGACCTCTTGACTTTAGTTCATAATAAACATCATTCATGGCCTTTTTGATAATATCCGCTGCAGTCCCCTGGATCGGAGTGTTCATGGCAATCCTTTCCCCGAAGGATCGAATATTATAGTTTCTAGAAGATAACTCCGGAAGGTTGCGTCGTCTTCCCATAAGGGTTTTAATATAGCCCTGTTCCTTGCCCTTCTCTACCACATTATCCATATACTCCTTTATACCGGGATGCCTCTTTAAATAGCTCTCTATATATAGGCGAGCCTTATTCCTCGATATTCCTAGATTTCTGGCCAGACCAAAGTCGCTTATTCCGTAAACTATTCCAAAGTTCACTGCCTTTGCATCATTTCGCTGTTCCGATGTTACTTCCTCTAGGGGTATTCCCAGTACCTCAGCCGCCGTCCTGCGATGAATATCCTGATTGTTTTCAAACCCATGGATGAAGGTAGGATCCTTTGATATATGGGCTAATACCCGCAGCTCTATCTGGGAATAGTCTGCGTCTAATAGGACATGATCCTCATCGCTGGGCACAAAAACCCTTCTTATCCTCCGACCCATCTCCATGCGTACGGGAATGTTTTGAAGGTTGGGCTCGGTACTGCTAATTCTGCCCGTAGCCGTTATAGTCTGATTAAAGCTAGAGTGGATTCTGCCGTCCTTAGGGTCAATCACATTCAAGAGTCCATCTACATAGGTGGATTTTAGTTTCATTACCTGCCTATATTCCATTATCTCTCCGATAATCTCATGTTGATCCTTTAGCTGCTCCAAAACTTCTATATTGGTGGAGTAGCCGGTTTTTGTCCTCTTAACGATGGGCAATCCCAGCTTTTCAAAAAGTATCTCACCCAATTGTTTAGGCGAATTGATATTGAATTCCTGACCCGCTATTTCATATATACTCTTGGTCAGCCCCTCCAAGATGGCCGTAAATTCTACATCCAATTCCCTGAGGATTTCACCGTTAACTTTGAAACCCGCTAACTCCATATCCGCCAGTACCTGAATCAATGGATGCTCGACCTCATTATAGAGATCATCCATACCCACCTCTTCCAGCCTCTTCTTTAGATCATGGGCCAATAATAACAGATCTGCTGCGTCTACAATATCAACTTCTATTCCAAGGTACTCGTGGAGCAGGTATTTCACATCATATCTGGTGTGGGTAGGATCCAACAGATAGGCCGCTATAAAGGTATCAAAGGATAGATTATTCAATTCTATATTGAGCTTTGAAGCCTCTAATAACAGTTTCTTCCCGTCATGAACAATCTTTCCTATCTCTCGGGCCTTGAGGATGGGCTCTAGGGCCTTCAATACTTCGTAATAGTCCAGCCCTCCATCTAACATATCCCTAAATAGTTTAACGTAGTAGACCTGTCTCTTGTCCCAGGAGAAGGTAATGGCATCATCATCAAATATGAAGGCGATCCTCCCCTTATTAAGCCCCTTGGCTACCCGAGCTTGCAGCCCATCCAAGGTCTTAACCTCTATAGTCTCCTTTACCCGCTCTAAAACTTCTAGTGATGGCCCCTGGTCATCTAAATCCAATTTATTAATAATACTGGTAAATTCCAGCTCCTCCAGTATCCCTTTTAATTCCGCAGATTTGGGCATATCATAACAGCAGTCCTCCAAATTAAAATCAATGGGCACATCCGTTATAATGGTTGCTAATTCTTTGCTGAGGAATGCCTGTTCCCTGTATAGGGTCAGGTTCTCCTTTAATCTCTTTCCGGAGATCTGATCAACGTTATCCAAAACTAAGTCTAAGGTTGGATATTGGCTAAGAAGCTTGAGGGCAGTCTTCTCACCTACCCCGGGAACCCCGGGTATATTGTCTGAGCTATCCCCCATGAGGGCCTTAAAATCGATCATCTGGTCAGGCCTTAACCCGTAGACCTTTTCTACCTCCTTGGGATCGAAGATATGCATATCAGTGGTGCCCCTACGATTTAGCAAAACTGTGGCATCATGGGATACCAACTGCATAGCATCTCTGTCCCCGGTAACCAGATATGCATGAAAATCCTGGTTTTGTGCCAATCTGGAAAAGGTCCCTAAAATATCGTCTGCCTCGAAGCCTTCCATTTCATATACGGCTATGTTCATGGCTTTTAGCAAAGTCTTCAATAATGGAAACTGAGGCAGCAATTCCTCAGGGGTCTTTTGGCGATTCGCCTTATAGTCCTCATATATCTCGTGCCTAAAGGTAGGTCCCTTTAAATCAAAGGCCACCCCTATATAGTCGGGATGATATTGTTCTATTAAGTTGAGCAGCATATTGGTAAAGCCAAACACTGCATTGGTAAACACCCCTTTACTGGTGGTTAAAGCCCGAATACCATAAAAGGCCCTATACATCAAACTGTTACCGTCTATGATTATCATTTTCTTTTTATCCACAGATCAAATTCCTCTCATCATAAGCATTATCCATAACTTACCTATCGCTTTCCTATGCCCGCCTGCTTGAAAAACAAGCCCGAGGCTAGACACCATCAACTTTACACTATGATTCTATCATATCACGTCTTCAAATCCAATCACAGTGTTTTACCAAATTTTGAACAGTGCATCTTTGTTACAAATGTGTTAAGATGTATTACAAATGATATACAAGTTATTACTACAATGTTTAACAAATTACTTTTCAGGAGGTAAATTTATGAGGAAATCATTAGTAGCTTTTATATTAACTTTAACCCTGGCTTTCAGCCTGTTATCAACACCTGCTATGGCATATTACGGCAGGGATTGGAACCAAGGTCAGCATGTTAACAATTACATCAATTCGGGTAGCGGGTACAGGTCGATTCCCTTCTTTCGTCAAGATACAAACGGAATGCTACTTAGGTTTAACAATTGGTATGTGAACTCCTTTAACAGAGTATATCAATCGGGATCCGGCGGGAACATTCAAGCGCCGCAGCCGGAAACAAGACCCGAAGCACCCGCTCCGGCACCTGAAGCAAAACCGGAACAGCCGGCGCCTGCTCCTGAGTACAACCCGGGGCCTACGCAACAGCCGTCACAACCCACCCCGGCGCCACAACCCGAAGCAAGGCCCGAGCAGCCTGTCCCTGCACCACAGCCAGCTCCTACACCACAAGGCATAGGCGGACAACAAGGTCAAATGCTGGATATGGTAAACCAGGAGAGAATAAAGGCCGGTTTAAAGCCCCTAGCATGGGACTCTGACTTGGCCAATGTAGCACAGGTTAAAGCTAAGGATATGAGCGACAATAACTACTTTGATCATAACTCACCTACCTACGGAAGTCCTTTTGAGATGATGAAAAAGTTTGGCATAACCTACAGAGCAGCAGGGGAAAACCTGGCAGGATCTGGCGGCGTGGACAGAGCCCATGTCGGGCTTATGAATTCCGAAGGTCATAGAAAGAATATCCTAAACCCCAACTTTACACATTTGGGGATCGGGGTTGAAAAGAGCACCCGCTATGGCTACGTATATGTCCAGATGTTTGTAGGCAGGTAATAGGACGAATAGCACCCGAGATAGAAGATTATTTAAGCTTATTTAGGCTTATTCAAAACAGATAGACTCCTTGTTAAAGGCGATGATACTCGGTATCATCGCCTTTTGTTCGTGATCCAAAAAGGATATTCAATTACAAAACGATCAGACAATCCGGCCTTTATATTTATCAATCCCAAATTGCAAGGATTAATCTTACCGCACCTTATATATTATGGTTATATGGGCCTCTATTTCCAGCTCACCGGAAGCTATGGGAACCCCACCGTTACTGTCCATCTCGTCTTCCACAAAATTTATTCCAGTCATACCCCTGGGATAAATCTCATTGGGTGTATTTCCCTCATAGACAGCCAATGGCTTTTCTAAGATAACGCCCGCCTTTTTTGCCATTACTTCCGCCTTGGCCTTCGCCTTATCCATCGCCTTTTCCAGTGCCTCTTCGTAGACGGCAGCGGTGTCCAGTATCCCGAAGCTTATTCCATAGGACCTATTGGCCCCTTCCCTGGAGACTGCATCCAACACCTCCCCTACAGAATCAATTTTACGGACGGTAACCCTAAGCATATTTTCCACTTCATAACCCTCTAAAATCTCCCTGTTGCCATTATAGTTGTACCTAGGCCATATATTATAAGCTGATGTCTGAATGTCCTTATCTTCGATGTTCAGCGAAGCCAGTTTTCCCACGATCTTGGTCATTATATCCTTGTTCTCATCCTGTGCTATTTTGGCATCCTTATCTACTGTCCTGACCCCTACTTCCAAGTAGGCAACATCGGGCTTTATGCTGACCTTTCCCGTCCCTGTCACTGTTAGGGTATTATCCCTTGCCCTGTCATCAACCCTGTCGGTGCTTAAGTTCACCTCTGATCCGGCGACTCTCCCGGCAGTAATTATGCCGGTTATTGCTACCGCACCTATCACAAGCAGGGTACCCACCAGTAAATAGATAAGTTTTTTATTATCCATCACGGTCACTCCTTCCCTTTCTGATCCGCCTACTTTTTAACCATGCCCCCAGCAGCCATATTATCCAGCCAAGGGGAATCAATAAAACGAAAAACGGCAAGGCGCCTGCCAGGAATATAGTCATATTCTCCAAGAATCTTCCCATCCCCTTTAATGAATCCTTAAAGGCATGGGCTATCCGTTCCCCTAGGGTCTCGGGCTCCGGTTCAGTAGGCTTTATCTCCTTGACCTCATACACATCTACATTGACCCGTGAGAAATTGACCATTTTCTCAAGCCCTTTTAAGGTGCCCGTATAGTTTTCAATCTCGTACCTTACCCTTGAGAGTTCGCTCTCCAATTCTATAATATCCTGCAGGATCTCCGCCCTTTCGAGTATGCTGAGAAGCCTCTCTTCCTGGATTGTAAGGGATTTGACCCTGGCCTGGGTATCCAGATACTGCCCTGTTACATCCTCGCCGCTGATTTCCTTGGTTATAAGATTGCCCAGCTCCCCTACCTCATTATTGAATTGTTCAAACTTTTTGTTGGGGATTCTGATCTCATAATTAGCTTGTCTGGGACGAAAACTACCCATGGTTTCCTTGGATATCCCCTGGATATTGGAGGATTCAATATATCCCCCCATGAGCTTTACCTTTCCTTCGAGATTTCTGGTAAATACATCAAATTCCAGGGTTTCTATGCCCAGATAAGCGGCTTTGATAATCATTCGTTGGGCATTACTTATATGTTCTTTGCCCATATCATAGGATATATCACTGTCGTCACTCCCCCATCCTACATCGCTCTTTTGGTCCATTTCCCCCTGCTCCATACTGGGCATTTCCATATAGTCTTCTTCGCTTTCAACATATCCGTCTGCCTGTGGGGCCTCCGGTTGCCTATTTGATTGGCTTTGGGCTAGGTCATAGGCTGGGCTTTGAGATTTCATCCATCCCAATCCCAAAGTGTTTACCATGGTAATCCCTATTGCTATAACCACCAATACCGAAGCCAATCCAATGAATATTGGCACCCTGTGTTTCCTTCCTAACATTTCATTCTCCCCCTTTTTATATAACTTTTCGCTCAGTCTGCTATGAAAACCCGGAGGTACTTCTACGGTGCCCAGCTCCTTACAAGAGTTCTTGATTTTCATAACGTCCTCGTAGTATTCTCTGCAATCAGGGCACCGATTAAGGTGGGCCTCTACTTTATTAAGATCCCGGCCAACCAGCCGGCGGTCTATATACAGTGAAAGTTCATATCTGATTTTCTTGCAGCCCATCCTTATTCGCCTCCTGTTTTTGCTTCCTATATCTATTGACGCTATATATGTTAAATAGTTGCAAAAAAAATTCCTGTCTGCGATCAGACAGGAACCTTTATTTCCCTTTGCTTGTTATAAGGCTGAAACGCCGAATATATAGGTTCAAATTGGGAGTTAAAGAGCGCAGTAGCGTGGTGTAGATAGCTTCCCTTAACATAATATCTTAGATCAGTGATAATAGCTCTATGATTTTTCCCGTCCTTTATCCAGTCCACATGATAGTGGGGAGAAAAGTCTTTAAAAAATCGGCCTATATTGGTATCCATCACCAAACTTTCGAGCCCCGAACTGCTCCGCCTTAAGCGATCCCTCACCTCGATATCGCCCCTTAAGGTATTGACCCGTCCTGTTATGACCTCTGCACTCTTGTACAGGATAAAGTCCCATTTAAAGAGCCTCAGCATAGAGGGCATGACAACTATCTCCTGATCCGCTTCATTCCCAAAATATCGAATCAAATTTTTGTATACCCGTCTCTTGAGTAACCATCTAAATATGAGATACAGGGCAAAGAACACTATACTGCCCACTATTCGTCCCATATGCGCCCCCTTGGAAAATGATATTATTCCGGCCGAAATCAGCAGGGCGGGATCAAAGATCAACAACAAACCCGACTCAATTTTCTTACGATTTAAGGGCCATAGGATATTTGCGCCGTAAGAATTAAAAACATCCAATCCTATATGAAGCATATAGCCTCCAAAGGTCCAGGCAAAGATACTCCAAAAAGAAAAATCATGAAATAATCCCCTGAGGATCCCGGAAATCATCAATGATATTATCGTTCCCATGGCTATAGAATGGGACGGTCCCCTGTGGTGCTTTAAATAGGTGTAGTCCCCCTTCAACTGGTAGATTATATCGCCGTCGGGTATTACAGAGCCTATGAGACTGCCTATAGCCAATGGGTTATTTATTATGCCGGGCACCCCGGTTAAGCTGCCAAGCGCCAGGCCTACAACCCCATGTGTTATCAAATCCATGTTATCACCTTTCATTTGCTTTACGATAAACATACTATATTAATGCACTGTACCGGTTAAACACCCAAATGAACCGGCATCACAGATTACATTATGCTTCTGGCATCATAAAACATCATTACTTATATGCTGCTTATATCTATATGCTGCGAAAAATGCGTCGATCCAAGGCAGGATCAAAGGGCTCAATCGACCTTGAACCGCTAGATATGTTACGAAAAAGATCTTTCAATACAAAATCAGTTAAGTTATCTGATTTTGTGTTAAAGCAATGTATTTTTCGTAACATATGAATTGAGGATAATGTTTTACGACACCCCTATGCTAATGTAGAATGTTTGTCGTAAAATATAGACCCCCATGGAACGTACATAGTTTACATAATATATTTTTACAGACATGATACGATTATAACATGGACTTATAGGCGTAGGCAACAACAATATGTTTTACGACAAACATTACCTATATTGGTACACAGGTCTGCTGTCTCAAAAAAGTTGTTGCATTTCTTCACAGGTTATGCTAATATATTTTTACTGCGTCCCACGGTACGGATATTTGCCCGAGTGATGGAATTGGCAGACGTGCGGGATTCAAAATCCCGTGGTAGCGATACCGTGTCGGTTCGAGCCCGACCTTGGGCACCAAAATAAAAATCCTATAGGCTCAATGAGCTTATAGGATTTTTTTCTGTCTCCGGTTCTACTCTTCCACTTCATCCTCCTGCCCTAACAATCTGGGTCTGGGACATGGTTTTGGATCTATCGGCATATCCTCCAGCTGTGGCGGAAATAAAGGTAGTCTGAAGAATTCGTCGCATACGTTGGATGCGAATTCTTCACAAGGAGGAATCTCGCAGAAACCGAATGCGGGAATTAACAGTTCGACCTTCGCAATAATCTTGAGTATGATGGTTATGCATACATCCAGATCAAATCTAAATGCATCGCCGGGTATAAACATCCCAGAAACACAGATGGCGTTGACAACGCTTTCCAGTTGGAATGGGATTACTGATTCATCCGGCACAAACATTATTACATCCTTAGGTATACATATAACGGCCCTACCGACCCCCTGTTTTCCCCTTGAATCCTCAAACACAACTTCGATGGGTATTTCTACTTTAGTCCTGACTCTGGCAAAGTTCGGTCTGTCTTCCAGCCTTTGGATTACGGTTCCTACCAGCTTACCCGTGACCGAAGTGCTCCTGCAGCTGACCAGGGTAAGGGGCGGATCAAACCCGGAACCCTTTACATGGGTAAGATTCACCCTAACATTTTCTAGAACTTCCTGTTGCAGGCAAGAATCATAGACCTTGTTGACTTGAATACAAACCCGTTCCTTAATCCTTTTTAACCCATCGAAACCAATTAACGAAGGACAACGTTCATTCCCCTGATTTTGCTGAGAATAAAAAGACATCTTATAACCCCCTCAAATAAGTGGTCTCATATATAAGAGCATGTGCGCTCCTTATATTGCATAGTATGTATGGGAAGCAGCTTTTGTGAATAAGGAAGTTTCTAAAATGTTTTTGCAATTTGTTATAGATAAATTTAGTTGACCTATTGTTTATCTACAGATAATCAACTACAACTATAAAAGGGGAACCATTCCTACAATGGATTTTTGGGGAGGTTACAGTCATGGATGGGATTATTAACTTTGAATCGACTAGTTTTCTACAGGATCGGGAAGGGACCATATGGTTCTTCTATTTGTCCGATAATCAAAGAATTGGGTATGCTGTCAATATTCAGGGCGATTGGTCTGCCCATGAACATATCGATTCTCAGCCCATAAAGGGTTATTCGGCGACCCTAGACAGCAAAGGCATTATCCGATTGATTGCCTATACCGCTACTCATCAATTAATCTATTACGAATTCGTGGGGGGTAAATGGAATAGCCAGGTGATAGAGCGAATCTATTCCAGATATCAGGATATCCCCTATTATTCTATACGATCTTCGGTATTGGGCATTCATATTCTGTATTACATAAATCATTCCCTCAGCAGAAGCGGTGAAACCCTGATCCATTACTATCTGCAAGATGGGAGATGGAACGGCGGAAGGCTCTGGAAATTTGTATCGGACCAGATGACTATGGTCCGGGATCTATATATCGATTCCCATAACAACCTCCAGCTTCTATTCACCCAAAGATGGAGACAAAAACACCATCTTTATCACTGTGTATACGACCATGCCACCTTATCCTGGATGGATCCTGTCAATATCCATTCCGCGGTCTCTAGCTATGACTACAGGTTGTTTGTAGGTTCGTCAGATGATCCCCACATCCTCTGGCATACAGAAATGGAGGGAAACCGACATATACACCACCTGTTTAAATCGGGGCCACCACAAGATAGCCCCTCATGGCAGGAAGCATTGATTCATGAGACCCCACACAGCATTGATACACCGGTGCTCATGGAAGACGATAATGGGCTGTATTGTATCTGGAAGGAGGATGGTCTAATATACAAAAGGCTTTCACATGATCTTGGGAGAACCTGGTCTACCCCTCAAGTGGCCACAGACAGCATGAATTATGACGCCAGCCTCCTTGATTTTGCATACTTAGACAACGGTATACCCAGATCCCTAAGCCTATGGGGGCAGGGCTACCCGGCTATGAGACTTGCAGTAGCCGACGATAAGATAGTGATAGATAGGGTAAAGATGCAAGATTCACCAAAACCTCCGCAACCCTCACCGGATCTTGACCAGGGAAAGAGGGATTCATTGGCTATTGCTGATATTAAAAGAACAATCGCTTCCATAAGGAGAAAAAACAGCGGTCTTTCGGAGGACATTGGGAATCTGTCTGTCCAGGTGGATCGTCTAAATGCATTGGTCTACACCCTTCAGGAGCAGATACAGATAAATGACCGCTCACTTTTCAATATCCATGCACAGATTAAGCAGTTAGACTTTCAGATAAAACAGCTTCAGCTTAGGTCTCGTCAGGTAAGCCCCAGGGTGTATAGTGCGGACGATAGCCGATATAGACCTTTGCCCATTACCTTGGATCAGGATGGAAAAATCCTTGTAGAATCTCAGCATCTACCGGCAGATGTATCGGCGGATGTAGAGGAGGACGAAGGAATGGAGCCGTTGGAGGAAAATGAAAGCAAATTAATTCATAAAGAGGATTCTAACCCCCTAAATAACAATCAGACTTACGCGGAATCGAAATCATCTCCAAAGGTAAAACCGCCGCAAACAGGTGATTCAACCGGGGGGCCGAAAAAGGATCCCCCTATGGGGGGTGGGAACACCCCAAAGGAAACCAAACCCAAAGTCCATGGTGATGGTCCCGTAGTCAGCGAAAGTACGGGAGATAGCATAAGTATGGAAGATAGCATAAGTACGGAGGATAGGAAAAGTATGGGGGATAGGAAAAGCACCAAGGAAAGCACCAGCCCAAGGGCTATAGTCACCGTCGAGGCCGTAGTAAGTCCCGAAGATGACGATCCCCCGGAAACCGATAGCCATCCGGAAGATAAAAGCAACAGGGATATTGAAAGGATATCCCTAGGCAATACCACTATACTTATAAACCCTGAAAATCCAGAGGATTTTTAAAAAGAGAATCCAGGGATTTTAAAAGGACTTCCCTCCCCTGCCCGGTACTCGAGGAAAATGGAATCATTGGACCATCTGCCGAAAGTCCCAATTTGTTCCGCAACTTGTCAATTTGCGGTTTGATTCTGGTTTTTCCCAGTTTATCGGCCTTTGTAGCCACGATGATTAGTGGCATATCATAGTGACCTATCCAATTGAGCATAGTAATATCATCATCGGTGGGGTTATGTCTTATATCTATGAGTTGGATTATTCCCAAGAGATTTGGGGAGGCAGAGAGAAACGTCTCAATCATATATCCCCATCTCTCCTTTTCTTTTCGGGACACCCTGGCAAACCCATAACCCGGAAGATCCACCAGATAGAAAGTCTCATTAATCCTATAAAAATTTACCAACCGGGTCTTCCCCGGCTGACCGCTGGTCTTGGCCAGCTTAGACCGCCTAGTAATTGTGTTTATAACGGAAGACTTGCCCACATTAGATTTTCCCGCCAAAGCGATGTAGGGCAGATGATCCGTCGGGTATTGATGCGATTCTACGGCACTGGTTATAAATTCAGCCTTTACTATCTCCATCTCTATCCCCTTCCCTCCCTGATAGCGCATGTTCTAGGATCTCATCCATATTTTGAACCGCTACTATCTCTATTTCTTCCTTAATGTTATCCGGTATCTCCTCTAAGTCCTTGGTGTTCTCATCGGGAATTATAACTTTGGCAATCCCCGCCCTATGTGCTGCCAAGATTTTTTCTTTGAGCCCCCCTATGGGCAATACCCTGCCCCTTAGGGTAATCTCGCCTGTCATCGCTATGTCCCGCCTTACCGGCGTTTCCGTTAGGGCGGAAATAATGGCGGTGGCTATGGTAATACCCGCCGACGGGCCGTCTTTGGGAATAGCTCCTTCGGGTATGTGGATATGGATGTCCGTATTATTATAAAAATCCGGATCTATATCAAAATCTTTGGCTTTGGATCTAATATAACTGAGACCTGCCCTGGCAGACTCCTTCATTACATCTCCCAATTGCCCCGTCAAAACCAGCTTTCCGGTCCCTACCATGGGAGTTACCTCTATATAGAGGGTATCCCCGCCCACAGCCGTCCATGCGAGCCCGGTAACCAAACCAACCTCGTCCTTCTGGTTTGCCTTATTAAAGCTAAAGCGTGGGATCCCCAGATATTCATGAAGGTTTTTTGGCGTAATTCGAATTCGCTTTCTGCCGGCCTCCAATAGGAACCTTACCCCTTTTCTGCAGATGGCAGCTATCTGTCTTTCCAGGTCCCTTACCCCAGCTTCTCTGGTATAGTGATTGATAATGCTTCGGATGGTTTGTTCAGGAAATATGATGTTCCCTCTCTTTAATCCGTGCTCCTCCAGCTGCTTTGGTATTAGATATTTTAATGCAATATTTGTTTTCTCCTCCTCTGTGTACCCTGCGATGCGTATTACCTCCATCCTGTCCAACAGCGGGCGAGGTATCGTATCTAAGGTATTGGCGGTGGTTAAAAACATAACCTTTGACAGATCATAGGCCAGTTCCAGATAATGATCCCTAAAGGTAAAGTTTTGTTCCGGATCTAATACTTCCAGCATGGCAGACGCCGGATCTCCCCTAAAATCGCCGCTCATCTTATCTATCTCGTCCAATATAAAGACCGGATTTTTTGATCCCGCCTGTTTAATGGAGGATATTATAGTGCCCGGTATAGAACCTACGTAGGTACGCCTATGTCCCCTGATTTCGGCTTCGTCCCGGACGCCGCCCAATGACATGCGCACAAAGTTTCGGCCAAGAGCCCTGGCAATGGATTTTGCGATAGAGGTCTTCCCCACCCCCGGCGGCCCTACAAAACAGAGTATGGGGCCTTTCATATTCTGAGTAAGCTGCAGGACAGCCAAATACTCCATTACCCTCTCTTTTACCTTGTCCAGTCCATAATGATCCTGATCCAAAATGCGCGCCGCAGACTTTAGGTTATGGTTATCCTTGGTCTCGTGATTCCATGGCAAATCCAATACCCAGTCCAAATAGGTACGGATAATGGAACTTTCCGGCGAGGTTAAAGGTGTCCTCGAAAAACGCTCCAATTCACTTACGGCCTTCTCATGGACCTCCTCAGGTAGTGAAGCCTTTTCTATCCTCTTGTTATAGTCCTCAACGTCAGAGGATATACTGTCACTTTCCCCTAATTCTTTTTGGATAGCCTTCATCTGCTCCCTAAGATAGTATTCCCTTTGGACTTTATCGATCTGTTTTTTAACCCTGAGGTTGATCTTCTTTTCGATCCTCAGTATTTGAATCTCGTTTTCCAAAAATTTATGCAATATCTGAAGCCTTTCCATGGGCCTGAAGGCTTCAAGGATCTCCTGTTTATTACTGTTTTTCACTAACACATTGGCAGCTACTATATCGGCAAATTGGCCTATATCGTCTACTGTATTAACCGATACCAGAGTATCCGGGGATATCTTATTGCTCAGCTTGATAAATTCTTCAAAGGCATCCATTACGGTTCTCATCAATGCCTCTTCTTCTAAGGGATCGCTATCCTCCTGGTCCGGTTGTTCCTCTATAAGTACCTCAAAGAACTTATCGTTGTCTAAAAACTCTACAATCCTGCCCCTGTTTATACCCTCAACCAATACTCTGATGGTATCTCCCGGCAGTTTAAGTAGCTGTTTTATCTTAGATACCGTCCCTACGGTAAATAGGCTATCCTTGTCAGGCTCTTCGACCTCTGGTTCCTTTTGAGTTACTAAAAATATATCCTGATTATTTACCATTGCATCTTCCAATGCTGAGATGGATTTTTGTCTGCCTACATCAAAATGTAGGACCATATATGGAAAAACCGTTAGACCCCGAAGGGGTAATAGGGGCATTTGTCTGGTTTTTATGTCTTTCTTTGACATCTTTCATTGCTCCTTTCTATATGCTTCACGACAAACATTCTACATTAATATGCCGGTGTCGTAAAACATCATGCTCAATTCATATGTTGCGAAGAATATATTGTCCCCACACAAGATCAGATGATTTAACTGATCTTGTAATGAAAGGTCTTTTCGTAACATATGGAGATAACAGTCTATATGGGATGAACCAAAACGCACTTAGCATGAATCCGGAAAACTATCGGGTATCATCAAATAAACATTGTGTAGTCAAAGTCCAAAAAGTTGAATTATCCATACCGTGGATCGGCATCGTATAATATATTTTTTGAAACTTCCTCGATGAGGCCATTATATACTCAACAATAAATCGGTGCAAGGCAAAAAAATGCCGGCAGTGTGCCCGGCATTTAAATATCAATTAGAAAAGCCAAGTTAAGTTGTATAATGCCTTCTTCCGGAGGCGCTGAGGAGACCCGCATTCTGTATCATGGGTTCTAAATTTTGCTCCTCCCGCCCTTTGCACACCACCTGTTCTATGACCTCTTCTATTCTTCTAACCGGTATTATCTCTATACCGTATGCCGAGTGCTGTTCATTCCAATTGTCCTTAGGGATGATTACCTTCTTGACACCGGCCCCTACCGCCGCATGCAGCTTTGCATTGATACCTCCCACCGGCTTAACCTCTCCCCGAATGGATATCTCACCAGTCATGGCCGAATTGTTGTCGATGGGAAGACCCGTTATGGCCGAATAAATAGCGATTACTATGCTTATTCCCGCTGACGGCCCGTCAATGGGAATCCCCCCGGGAAAATTCAAATGTATGTCATAATCCCTTGGATCCACGTCCAGGAACTTCCTTATCACGGTCATTACGTTATCTACTGAACTCTTAGCAGTACTCTTACGCCTGCTTTTTTTGACTCCAGAACCGATTTCTTCCTCGTCGACAATTCCGGTGATGGTGACAATACCGCCGCCTTTAATGCTTGGCAGGGCCGATGCCTCCACCTCGATTAAGGTCCCTAGGTTAGCGCCATATACCGCCAGACCGTTAACATATCCTACTTGAGGAGAATCCAGCACCTTTTTTTCGGGTCGGGGCGAATAATGTCCGCTGTTTATCACCCATTCAACATCCTCCACCAGTATATGATTCCGGTTTTCTGTCAGGGCCAAGCCCACGGCTAATTGAATTATATTTACGGTATCGCGTCCGTTGGATGCATATTTACCTATTAGCTCCACACTGTCCTCACCCATATGGAACCCGGCCTTATCAGCGGCATTTCGGGCTATTATCATATTCTCTTCCTGGGTTAAGCCCCTAAAATAGATTTCAAGGCACCTGGACCTGATGGCCGGGGATATCTCCTCGGGATTTCTGGTCGTAGCTCCGACCAATCTAAAATCTGCGGGTAATCCCCTTTTAAAGATTTCATGTATGTGCCTTGGAATATTGCTGTCTTCCGAGTTATAATACGCGCTTTCTAAAAAAACTTTGCGGTCTTCCAATACCTTAAGGAGCTTATTCATTTGGATTGGATGTAATTCGCCTATTTCATCAAGAAATAGCACGCCGCCATGGGCTTTGGTGACAGCTCCGGGCTTTGGCTGCGGTATGCCGGCTACCCCCAACGGGCCGGCTCCCTGGTAGATCGGGTCATGCACCGAACCAATTAGCGGATCTGCGATGCTCCGCTCATCAAATCGGACGGAAGTGGCATCCATCTCTATAAATTTTGCATCCTTTCGAAACGGTGACATGGGATTCTTCTTTGCCTCGTCTAAGACGATGCGAGCGGCACATGTTTTGCCTACACCAGGCGGCCCGTATATCAATATATGCTGGGGATTAGGTCCGCACAGCGCCGCCTTTAAGGCTTTAATACCCTCTTCCTGTCCGACTATATCGTTAAAGACGTTGGGCCTTGTCTTTTCGGACAGGGGTTCACTGAGGGAGATCTCCCTGAGCCTTTGGAGTCTCTCCAGCTCTTTTCGCGATTCCCTTTCTACGGCCGACTTGTTTCCCTGTTGCCCCTTTAATAGATTAAGAAAATACAGACCTATCACAACAGCAAAGAATAGGTTTATAACAGCCAATATATTTCCCAGCAAAACACTGCCTCCTTACAAAAGTATAACCTTTAGATCCGCCGAAAACATGCAAATTCTCGCTATGACAGCGGTGGCGACCCTGCCGCAATGGCTCTATTTTACCGCATAAAGAAAGCGTTTATACATGGAAGCCATTTATAGCAGGCAAAGCAATTGCTACGGCAATTGCATCAGGCTGGTTTAAGCAGGGCGGGAATATATGCGCACCCCCTGTTGTACAAATCATAGCCCAATACTTATGGGAGTGAGAAACATATTACCGCCCCGTAATATTATGGTGTAAATAAGTGGTTTTTATCCCATAAGGCTGCCGGGAAGTATTCCCATAAAAAAGGAGCCGTACTAGGCTCCCTTTAAGATACTGATTCTCTCTTATCCTTTGTCTTTTTCATACCCTTTCGGCTTCTCTGGCCTTCGGATAGAATTAGTATAGGATCGCTATTGTTAATTATGGTTTCCTTGGTAATTATGCATTTCTCGACATCATCCCTGGAGGGGATATCGAACATAACATTCAGCATAATCCTTTCAAGAATTGCTCTAAGACCCCTTGCGCCCGTCTTCCTCTCGACGGCTCTTTTTGCGATAAGCCTAAGTGCTTCATCCTCAAATTCCAGTGCGACCCCATCCATCTCCAACAGCTTCTGATATTGTTTTACCAATGCGTTCTTGGGCTCCTTTAGGATTTGGACCAGCGCCCCCTCGTCCAGGGAATTCAGCGTAACAACCACGGGGATACGACCCACAAACTCCGGTATCAATCCATATCGGAGCAGGTCTTCCGGCAAAATCTTTTCCAAAGTCTCGCCTACGTCGTAGTTTACGTTGCTACGTATCTCGGCCCCGAAGCCCATTGATTTTTTGCCTATCCTGTTTTGTATTATCTTGTCTATACCGTCAAAGGCTCCGCCACAAATAAAGAGAATATTGGTAGTATCAATCTGAATGAATTCCTGATGAGGGTGCTTTCTCCCCCCCTGGGGAGGTACACTGGCAACAGTCCCTTCCAGAATCTTTAGAAGAGCCTGTTGGACCCCTTCCCCGGAAACGTCCCTTGTTATGGAGGGATTTTCAGATTTTCTGGCTACCTTATCAATCTCGTCTATATAGATAATGCCCTTTTCTGCCCTTTCAACATCGTAGTCAGCCGCTTGTATAAGCTTTAATAGGATATTCTCCACATCCTCACCGACATATCCTGCCTCTGTGAGGGATGTCGCATCGGCAACTGCAAAAGGTACATTTAAAATTCTTGCCAAGGTCTGGGCTAGGAGAGTCTTGCCGGAGCCGGTGGGTCCAAGCATTACAATATTGCTCTTGTAGAGCTCAACATCATCCTTTGCCACGTCACTGTTTATCCTCTTGTAGTGATTGTATACCGCCACCGACAAGGTCTTTTTAGCAGCTTCCTGGTCAATCACGTATTGATCAAGGATTTCCCTGATCTCTATGGGTTTTGGGATGTCCCTGATATCCAGATCAGAGGCGTCATCGAATTCTTCCTCTATTATTTCTTGACACAGCTCAATACATTCATCGCATATATAGACCCCGGGGCCGGCTACCAAACGTCTGACCTGATCTTGGGTCTTGCTGCAAAATGAACACTTGAGTTGCTTTTTGTCATCATATCTAGCCATACTTTCACCTCTTCTTTAACTATATGTTTCGCATTAAATATTGTGTCAGATTATTTCCTTATCGCGAACCATACCGTTCTTTAATAGAGTGTTCTGTATCAGTAATGTGTGTATGCGGACAACTTAAAGTCGCCCTTGCCAATCTATGCCAATCTATGGCCTTTCCTTACATTTCGGATGTTAAAAATCATCCCGTCTCCGCCATAATATTATCATATCGGAGGATTAAAAGCTAACCTCATACATTTATTTACGGGAGACAATTACATCGTCAATAATTCCATAGCTCTTAGCGTCCTCAGCTGACATGAAAAAGTCACGATCCGTATCCTTTTCAATCCTATCCAAGGGCTTGCCTGTTCTTTCGGCTAAGATTTCATTTATCTTTTTCTTTAGCTTCAGAATCTGTTCGGCCTGGATCGCAATATCAGAGGCTTGGCCCTGTGCGCCGCCTAGAGGCTGGTGGATCATGATCTCACTGTTAGGAAGCGCCAAACGTTTGCCCTTGGTTCCTGCAGCCAGTAAAAAAGCGCCCATGGATGCGGCCATCCCTACACAGATGGTAGACACATCGCATTTTAGGTACTGCATAGTATCAAATATCGCCATCCCGGCAGTGACTGATCCCCCCGGACTGTTGATATAGATGAGTACATCCTTATCCGGATCCTTTGCCTCTAAAAACAATAATTGGGCAACAACTAAATTGGCCGTCAAATCGCTTATAGGACCACCTAAAAATATTATTCGATCCTCAAGCAGCCTGGAATATATGTCATAAGACCTCTCACCACGACTGGTTTGTTCAACAACAATAGGCACTAAATTCATTTTGCCGTTCCCTCCTTATATATTTCGGCGGTTTAGGTATTGGTATTCCTAACCTTCCTGTGTCTGTTGCTCCTCGGGTTTTGCATCTTCTTCCGGGGCTTCAACAATTACCGCTTGCTCCATAAGAAAATCTATGGTTTTTTGTATGGATAGGCTGTGTCTCAGCCCATCTTCTTGGCCCTCGTACCTTTTCTTTACCTCATCGAGGTCCAATTTATATTCTTCGGCAATGGTGTTGTATTCCTTTTCCACATCCTCGTCAGTTGCCTCTATTGCCTCTTCCTTATTTATCTGTTCAAGAGCCAGCTGAAGCCTGACCCTGTGGTTCGCCTCGTCACTCATATCGGATCTAAAGTTATCCATAGACGAGCCTATCATGCCCAGATAGCTATTTAAATCCATGCCCTGATACCTCATCCTCGTATCCATTTCTCTGATGGATGTATCTATTTCCCTCTCAATCATGACCTCGGGTACATCCGCTTCCATATTTTCAACTATCTTCCTAAGGAGGAGGTTTTCCATCTCGCTTTTCCCTCTGCGTGCCGCGTCCTCGTCCATGCGCTCTTTTAAATCTGCCCTATATTCTTCCACGGTATCAAACTCACTGATGTCCTTGATGAATTCATCATCTAATTCGGGCAACTCTTTTTCTTTTATTTCATGGACTTTAACCTCGAAAATAGCATCCTTGCCTTTTAAATCTTCGGAATGGTATTCCTCAGGGAAAGTGACCTTAACTTCACCTTCACTGCCGGCATCCATACCAACCAACTGCTCTTCAAATCCGGGTATAAATTGCCCCGAACCTATCTCTAGGGTTTGGTTTTCCGCAGTGCCCCCCTCAAAGGCTTCACCGTCAACATAGCCTTTATAATCAAGGGTTATACGATCGCCCTCTTCAACGGATCTGTCTTCAACGGTTATCCATCTTGCATTCTGTTCCCGGGACCTCTCAAGCTGATCGTCTATATCCTGGTCTGTAACATTATACTCAACCTTGTTAATTTCTATTCCCTTATACTGGCCCAGAACAACCTCAGGTTTTACCGCTACTTCTGCAGTAAATATAAGGTCCTGACCGTCGCCGATCTGCACAACATCAAAGTCCGGCTGATCCACTGGGAACAGCTCATGCTCCTCTACAGCCTCATCATATATAGTAGGTAAGGTTTCTGCTAAGGCGTCCTCATAGAATATTCCTTCGCCATAATAGCGTTCAATTATCTGGCGGGGTGCCTTTCCCTTCCTAAACCCGGGGATGGATATGCGTCCCCTATTTTTTAAATATGACTTTTGCATTGCCTCATCAAACTGCTTTGCGTCTACCTCTATTTCCAGTTTCACCTTGCTATTTTCGAGTCTTTCTACATTCGCTTTCACCAAAAAGTCCTCCTTAGTTCGTATATACCTTAAGATATCGGGAGTAATTGTTCTAACAATTGTATATACAGATTTCAACGAGGTGGGGATTTTTATCCGCCGCCTGTTTTAGCTAATCGGAATCCACCACTTGAAGAAACAGTAATTGTCTTTCCGTCCCGTTATAATCTTTAATATTATAACACATCATTCATGGTTGTCCAACATTATTATAGTGTAATTTGCTAATCATCGCGTAATTTACTAATATTCCTTTGACAATGTCTGAGAGTCTCCATTATAATTTATATAACCGCCCGGAGGATAAAATAACACAATCGATTCCTTGAGTGGGTAATATCCAATTTAAGATGAAAGGAATGGCGCAATTGAATACTTTATTGAAGGATAAAACGATCCTCATCATGGGGGTAGCTAACAAATGGAGCATTGCATGGGGTATCGCAGAGGCCTGCATCGATGCAGGGGCCAATATAATTTTTACATACCAGGGGGAGAGAAACCTATCCAGCCTTCAAAAGCTTACGGCAAATCTACCCAATGCTTCTTTATATAAGTGCGATGTGACGGTGGATCAAGATATTACAGACCTATTCCATGATATTGGCAACGATTTTGGGACTGTCCACGGTATAGTACATAGTATAGCTTTTGCAAAGAAGGAAGAGTTAGAGGGGGCTTACTACAACACCAGCCGGGAAGGATACCATCTGGCCCAGGACATTAGCGCCTACTCCCTGGTGGCTGTCAGCAGGCATGCCAGGCCTCTTATGCAGGATGGGGGCAGCATCCTTACCTTAACCTATTTGGGAGGAGAGAGGGCCGTCCAAAATTATAATGTCATGGGAGTGGCCAAATCCGCCTTAGAATCGTCAGTCAGATACCTGGCGGCTGATCTGGGCCCGGAAAATATTCGGGTTAATTCCATCTCAGCAGGCCCTATTAAGACCTTGGCAGCCCAAGGCGTCAAAGGGTTTGGGTCTATCTTAAAGGTCTATGAGGAAAAGGTACCCCTTCGCAAAACCGTTACCCAAAGGGAAGTGGGGGATACAGCCGTCTTTTTGCTAAGCCAAATGTCTCGCGGCATAACGGGGGAAAATATCCACGTCGATGCGGGTTATCATGCCATGGGTCTTCTATAACTTGTGTGTTGCAATTGCTTCCGATGTTATAACGGGTCGGCAAGATGTCTCCCGCTTCTATAAGCGATGAGTTCCTGTTATTTATTTAATGACACCTAGAACAATTCCCCCAAGCATTCCTTGAGTATGAAAAAGCCCATTACTAAAAACATTATTCCGGCTGCCATCTTTAAAATGGCGGCCGGTATATATTTGCAGACAAAACCGCCCATAAAAGCACCCAACAGGGTCACTACTGTCAGCCCTAAAGATGCACCCAGAAAAATTGGCCATGGCTGCTTATGCTGGGTTACAAGCGTAAATACCGCCAACTGAGTCTTATCCCCCAGCTCCGCTACAAACAACAACCAAAATGATAGGAAAAATAATTTTAAATCCATTACCCTCACCCTTTTTCATCGTCCTTGGAATCTAACAGCGTGAATACTGCCTACCTATAACTTCATATATCGTTTGGGTTGTTTCCCTTATCATGTCCTCTAGACGAAACTTAGTCAGAATTTCCGCCCTTCCTACCTTTGCATATTCATATGTCCGTTGTTCATTTTCCAGATAGAACAATAGAGCATCCGCCAATTCCCCACTATCTCCGGGTGGAATCAAGTACCCGTTTCGATTATGATCAATAATTTCCCTTATACCGCCAACATTTGTTGCGATAACCGGCTTGCCCATAGCCATAGCCTCCAGGATGGAGATACCCAATCCTTCGGATAGGGACGGGAGCACAAAAATATCAAAGGCTTCGTAATAGTACCATATATATTCACTATGTCCCGCAAATATAATGTTTTTGCTGCAATTTAAATGGGCCGCCTTATCCATTAGGTTTGATCTATCCGGGCCGTCCCCCACGATCATAAACTTTGTATCGGGGAACTCCTCCAAGACCGGCGGTACCGCATCTATTAGCACATCTAGGCCCTTGGCCGGAATCAGCCTTGCTACAGTTCCCACCAGTTTCTCTTCCGGCTCGATTCCCCACATCTGCCTGATATCATGATCATCACCTATATAATTGGGGGGATCGATCCCGTTATAGATGATCTTTATCTTATCGGGATCGATGGCCAGCCCCTTGGCGGTATATTTTTTTAGGGCGCCGGATACTGTTATTATATTTTTTGTTATTCCGGACAACCTTTTTTCTGCCCAAGCGATTCCCATTGTTCCCAATTTCCCTAAGCTTTTGGGGAAGAAGTTATGTATAGTGTAAATACATGGACACCTTACAAACAGGGCTGCAATCCGTCCTATGAGTCCTGCTCTAAATCCATGGCAGTGGAGGATATCAACCCTATATCTTCTTAGAAGTCTGGCCAGCCTTAAAATGGCCAATATATCCCTTATAGGACTGATTCTGCCGCGTATCACAAAGGGGACAACCGTTGCCCCCCACTTTGACAGTCTCTTTCTATCCCCTCTAGACAGGCTGCAAAGGGCTATTACATCCATGCCGTTTCCTATTAACCCCTCTGTAAGAGCCATGTAGTGCTCCTTCATTCCCCCCTCTGCCCTTCTAATCAGTTCGGCGACCCTGGGCCTTGAATCTGATTCCATCTTCCCATACTCCGTTCATGACTTTTCTTTGGACCTCATCCCCTATGAGTAACACGAAGGGCGGCGCAACAAATATCATAGCCGTTGCCGCGGATACTATCCCGGAATCGTTGAATATAAGGGCTGCTACGGCCCCAATTATGGCGCCCATCAATCCCCTTAAAAATATCCTGTGCACTCTATACATATCCCTAAAAATCCCCACAGGTCGATAGAGGAGTAAAACCATAACCCCCAGGGATGTAAAAAGTACCCTTGTCCATATGGTGGTTCTAAAGAGCCTGATATTCATGGATATCTTCCTATGAAATATGTCCAGCAATTCCCCGAGACCGTTTTCTTTTACGGCGTTTGCCGTCTGGCCCATGTGGCTCTGACTGTCCACAACCCTGAGGGAATCATAAAAGAAAATTCCCGCCAGCAATACTATCATTATGGCAGCCATGGATATTACGCTGTGAATTCGGATCTTTCTGTTCCGGATTATCAAAGCCAAGGAGGACAGGGCGGCAAACATTGCCATTGTGCCCCCGACATTGGCCCCTAACCCAGGTGACGCCAAGGTAAATAATGCTAATGATCCGGTGATCAGCATGAATACAACGGCAACCCTTTTGCGATTTATAAACCTCTGATACACCGCTGCAATAGTCGTACAAGCTGCCCCGACCATAACCCCCATATACTCGTTTCCCATGCCATAGAACCTGGCCCCGGCTATTACGTCGTACCCTAAGGGGGACGCCTTAATGAGCTGCATACCCAACCACTGGTCAAGCATTAAAGCTCCGAGGGTCAAACCGGAGATTATCAGAACCTTATCCATGGTAGATTTAATCCATCTGCATAATATGCCGGTTATTATTACGGACAGGGATATGGCTATCAGGGCGGTTCTGTAAAGCTGCGGCTTTTGGAGCATCGGCAAAACCAGGTATACAAAAGGCATGACCATGATGTAGATTAGCATGGGCTTTATATGCCCCAGGTATTTTCTCTTAAAAAGAAGAACAGCCGCCGCCAAACCCAGAATGGGTATGAGGGTATATACATATCCCTTTATCAAGAAGGGCCTTTGGTTGTAGATGTCTACAAGCCCGCTATTAAATCGGACCAATTCATCCTTCCCTGTATTACCCGGCAGAGAATAGATGGGGGCCCCGCCTTGACCCGTCAAGGGCATTAAATCAAAAAAGTTCAATATACTGGCCCCGACATCTAAATTGGTTACTATTCCTCTTCTGTGGGTAGAACCCGATGAGAGCCAGCCCCCTTGGATGCCCCGCCCTGCCAGGATTATTGGGGTCAGCCTATTGTTATTTCCTATTTCCTTAGCCGGACCCACCGGTGTAAGGACCATCATATAGTCGTTTTGAAGATCCGCGTATTCTAAAATCCCGCCGATAAATTTATCCCCCGCTTCCAAGGCCCTTCTTTTGTGATATTCAACCCTGGAATCCATGGACTGGTGACGAAAGTCCTCAGCTCTGGATGTATCCCCTAGCTGAATTGCTATGACATGGGATTCGCCGCTAAACTCATTAAAGGCCTTTAGCATACCGTCATAGTCGGTCCTAATCCCCATGGGCCAATGAGGATCATCTGTTAAAAGAGATTGACTTATGTCCCCATGGGGTACTATTCCCCTCTCGTCCATCATCATGGAAACAAGAAAATGCTTGCCGCCGACCTCTCCTTCCGCCACCCTATAGTTGTCACAATTGCCCAGAACCGCAACTCCAACACCAGCCTCCCTTAGGGCCATGCCCAGGGCGCCAACCTTTACCCTATATGGTCTGTTTTCATTGTTTCTATGCAGCTTTGCTATGGACGGGTTGGCTATCGCCCCTTCATCCATCCTATATCCTGTGATCTGATGCATTAAATTCTCGATCTTCTCCCCCCTATATGGGTATCCATAGGATGCTGCCACCTGGGAACCCGCCAACCCGGTAACCCGGGCTCCGGAACCTAGGGTTAAATAGGCATTATTTTGGGAAAGGCTCCCACCGGTATTGGTGGTCATCATTCCGGCAGCCCCAATGCCCATTAGTCTGTCCAAGTTTGGGGTGTCGGCATCATGGATATCCTGCCAGCTGACACGGTCTAAAAGAATGAGGATGACTCTTCCCCTGTCCTCTATTTTATGGTCCCTTTGTCTTAAGGCTTCCGGCCTGTGACCGCACAGGATAGAATTGTTGGGGATAGCCAATATAGGGAGCATCAACAGAAAACAAAATGTTATCTTTAGGATGGGATAAGTATGGATTCTTTTCAATGTGGACCTCCGCTTAAAATAGATATTTATGTCTTTTGTCTAACATTATTCCCCACTTCCCCCTCCGCAACCCAAAAATATGCCAAAATGAAAGGGATGTTTATTTTAAATATACAAAACACAAGGGACGATTCCTTAAAATAAGCAAAGTTAAGGAAATTATTCTTTAAAATAGGCAAAACTAAAGGACGGCTCTTTTTGCCACCAAGCAAAAAGCACCGTCCCCTACGCTTTGTCTAGATTTGAACGCCATACTGACATTTCATAATTTCGTTATAGATACCCGCGACTTTAGTCATGGGTTATTGACTCCCCTTTGTTGATTAGGAGTATCCCCAGGGATACTAAAATTGCAGCTGCGATAATATTTGCTCCCAAGAACCTCTCCTTTAGGATTATATAGGATAACAGAGTGCCAAACAGGGGTATGGTAAACTTATATATACTGACCCTGCCGACGCCATTGTGCCTAAGAAGGATGGACCATAGGGTAAAGGCCGCCGCGGATATAAACCCTAGGTATAATAAAAGAAGGATACCCATGGGCGTAAATGTAATGCTTCTTCCCCCACCCAGCCATCCGAAGGATATCAATAACAGGGAACCGAAAAACAACTGGTATCCGGATATGGCAAAGGGAGATATATCCTTGGATATCTTTTTTGTATAGAACCCCGCAAAGGCGCCTACAAGGCTTGAGATTATTATAAAGCCTTCGCCTGTCAGTGTAAAATCCGTCCCAAGGCCGGTTCCTGTCATGTTGGCCGTGATGACGCCTATAAAGCCTAGGACAGCCCCGGCAATCCTCTTATGGGTCAGCTTGTCCTGGGAGAAGAAAAAGTGCGCCAACAAAACGGTAAAAAAAGTGCTGCTGGCCGATAGTATGGAACCTAAGGTGCCGCTGGTATTTGAAAGTCCTATGTAGAAAAACACATATTGGATGCTGGTCTGCATAACCCCCAGGGACACGACCTTACGGACATGGGCCCTCTTCAGCTTCAAGGACCTGCCCGTAACCAAACAAAACCCAAATATCATCATAGAGGACAGGAAAAACCTATACCCCGCAAAGACAATCTTCTCATAGGTAGCGTCGGGCCCTATGGAAAACAGCTTATAGCCCGATTTAACCGATGGAAATGCGCTCCCCCATAGGAAACAGCTTATTAAGGCCAAAGCCATAAGTACGTACGAATTTGTAAATATTGATCCTTCTTTTTCTTTCAATTGAATCCCCCCGATATTGAGGTATATATACCCAACCCCAATGGATATATAACTAAATTTTGCTTATTCTATCATACCCGTTTTCGGGGTGTCTAATTGGCCTTGGGCTATTCCCAAAGAAGATCGGTCCACCTTTTTACGCAGATATCGTCCCCGCGGCGGAAGAAGGTGGTAAAATTCGTTTCCTCCCTGCCTATGAGTTCCCGGGTTATCAGCGCATTACCTGAGCTGTCTTGTTTATGGGTTTCTACTATTATATATTCGGTTTGTTTGTTTGGGGCTAATCTATCCGGTACTTGGCCTGGGGAATATTCTCTATGGGATAAAACAGATCCGTTTTCATCCATCTCCAAAATAGCAATTTTCACAGGAGAAAACATCGTCTCTAGGGAAATCTTGACCGAAGTACTGTGCTTTTTGCTCTCACCGTTTTCGGTGATGGTTGTGGTTTCCTCTATGGTCTGTGAGAAAGCTCCACCCTCATTTTCGGCCCCATCCATGGTCATCCCGGAACCGCTTACGGCATAGACCCTACCGTCTGCGCCCTGGTAGACCGGATTAATATAGCGGCTTATCATGCCCGGAGTGGCGGCAATATAGATGATCCCCTCTAGGGTTGTTTTCTCCTCGTCGTCTCCAATAAAAATACCGGTATGTCCGTCGCTGATTGTCTCATCAGAGCCGGTGGTAGTATAGCTTGTATTACCGTCCTCTTCCGTAATAGTCGCCGCAAAGTATGATGCCCCGTTCACACCTTCAAATACATATTCCTTTGTGGTGCTTGTTTCACCGGTTTCTTCGTCAACTAACTCCAGCTCCTTTAAAACCGCGTATAATCGGCCTTCATACCTTCGGGATTGATCTTCAGTTATTATCCCGCCATCGGAAATCCCGCCAAAGTTGTCATTAAGGTATCCCTCAAAGTCAAACAAGTCGAGGTATTCGTCTGTTACAAAAACGCCTATGAGCCTGTCCCCCGTCGGCTCTTCCCCGGCGTCTGCCCGGGCAAGTTGGCATCCGGCCAGAGCGAATATGCACATCGCAACGAACAGCATCCCAATAAACCCCTTATGCTTCATCATCCTCATCCTCCAAATTACCGTCAAATTTTAAGATATCGCCCACATCACATTTAAGATGCCAGCAGATCTTGTTTATGGTATTAAACCGAACCCCTTTGGCCTTACCGCTGCGGAGTATGGAAAGATTGGCTTCGGTAATTCCCACAAGGGCGCTCAATTCCTTAGAGGTCATCCCCCGGTCCTTTAGAACTTCCTCAAGATGAACCTTTATCGCCATTTCTTCACCTCATATAATACTGTCGCTGTCTTCTTTAAGCACTTTATTTTCTGCGGTAATTCGAGAAAATAACAACACCGCCAATACAAAAACGATTGAAAACAATGGAATTTGCACCTGGCTATTGATGTTATGAAGGAATTTTGAAAAAATCAATTGCAGGATATTAAACGCTATTGTGCCGAGCACCGTAATTACCAGAGAAACCCTGCAGATTATTGAGAGGTTTTCCGCTTCAGAAACCGAAGCTACGGAGTATCGGTTTTCTGCCAGTTCCCCAATTAAGGCGATCCCTCTGTTGACTATTAAGATATTCAGCATAAGGGGTATATTATCTACCAAAAACTGCAGAACCAAGAACACATAGTCCATGCCTAAAAGGCGCTCGTTCCCCAGATTGCCCACCCTTAAGGCTTTAAAGGAATTTATCAAATTGTTTGCGCCCGGACCAAATATAATAAAAACAAATAATGCATTAACGAGAACCAGTAACCCTATCATATACTTATGCAGCTTTTTTGTATCGCTGAAAAAGAATAACCTCAGCGCGCGCAGTATAGCATAGCCGCCTATAACGGAATAGACGGTGACTCCAAACACGCCTTTCGCAAATAAAATGCCGCCGTTGCTGCCAGAGTCCTGATTAATCAAGCCGGGATTGATAAGAAGATACATGATAACAAAGAGTAAGGCCGAGAAGACCAAGAGCAGAATATCCTCTTTATAAAAGTCCCTTTTCCTTTTATGTATAAGAAGCGCAGCGCAGGGCGCAATACAGAATGCAATATAAAAAAGGATTGCCGCTACGTTGCCTACTTGACCGGATAGGGATAGGATTCGCAGCCCCGATCCAAGCTGCGCAAAAGGAAATGACACTACGGCGGGAAAAAGCTCATGGGTTAAGGAGCCCATAGCAGCGAATATCAAGCATACCGCAGCTTCTGTAGCCAAGATAAGGGAATATATTCTCCGGTTCATTTCAACACCCCCATTATTGTTTTACGAT
>DASRNX010000066.1:0-5608 GCA_035647175.1 Clostridia bacterium
CCTTTAAAAAGATTGTTTCCAATTGACACACATACTCTCTCCTTTCATTTTAATTTCCGGTGTTAGTTTGCTCTTTTAAACCGGATTAATACATGATAGAACTATCTTAATAATCTCATTTCATGCACAGTGAATACAGGCTGTGTGAAAAGGCACCTTTTTTACTTTTTGTCATTGCTATGAAAGGTAGGGGTGGACGACCCTGTCCACCCGCGGGCAGACAGAGTCGTCTGCCCCTACAAAAACAATGTTTTCATTTATCGTGGTGTGGCTAGTACATGTAAATTGCTATGAAATGTAGGGGTGGACGACCCTGTCCACCCGCGGGCAGACAGAGTCGTCTGCCCCTACAAAAAACAATGTTTTCATTTATCGTGGTGTGGCTAGTACATGTAAATTCTGAGTGTAGCGAAGAATCTCGTTTTTAGACCACTTGGGCTCCTTCACTTCGCTCGGGATGACAATTTTCGCACAGTCTGAATAGCCTGTAGTATTATCTTTCAATATCCTGTTAATATGATAGTCCCGACTTTTTTCCCGTTTTCAGTATTTTTATCTTGCAATAAATAAAATAATGGGTTAAAGTAAGGGCTATATAAATGTAACAGATAAAACGTTATATAAAATAAAGGGGGAGTGATTTGGTTGGGAATTTAATTAAGAATAAGGTGTTTATTTACGATACGACTTTGAGGGACGGTGCCCAAGCCGAGGGCATATCCTTTACGGTGAAAGATAAGCTGAGGATAGCCAGAAGGCTGGACTCCCTAGGGGTGGATTATATAGAAGCGGGGAATCCGGGATCCAATCCAAAGGACATGGAGTTCTTTGACAGGATAAAGAAGAGGCCTCTGAGCCATGCGAAATTGGCGGCCTTTGGCAGCACCCGGAGACCAGGAATAAAGGCGGAGGACGATGTCAATGTGAGGGCCCTCCTTACGGCCGATACCGAGGTTGTAGCTATATTCGGGAAGAGCTGGGATTTTCACGTTACGGATATTATAAGGACCACTTTGGAGGAAAACCTCAATATGATTCGGGATACAGTATCCTTTTTAAAGACTGAGGGTAAAGAGGTAGTTTTTGATGCGGAGCATTTTTTCGACGGCTACAAGGCCAACAGGGAATACGCTCTGAAGACCTTGGAAGCGGCTGAAGGGGCGGGAGCCGATTCCCTAGCTCTTTGTGATACCAACGGAGGTTGTTTTCCTTCTGAAATAACGGAGATAACTAAGGATGTGGTGGAGAGACTCAATCTATCCATAGGCATCCATTGTCATAATGACGGAGGTATGGCGGATGCGAATTCCATCGTAGCCGTGGAGGCAGGGGCGAACCAAGTACAGGGAACCTTTAACGGCTACGGAGAGCGCTGCGGCAACGCCAATCTGTCCGTAATCATACCCAATCTTCAATTAAAGCGGGGAAAGGTCTGTATAAAGGAAGAAGGGATGAAAGAATTAAGTGCGGCTTGTCGTTATATAAGCGAGATAGCAAATCTGCCCTTCAATGAAAGGCAGCCCTATGTGGGCAGGAGCGCCTTTGCCCATAAGGGCGGGATGCATATAGACGGGGTCCAAAAGAATCAACATTCCTTTGAACATATTGTACCGGAACTTGTGGGGAACGAGCGGAGAATACTTATGTCCGAAGTTTCAGGCAGGAGCACAATATTAAGGGGGATTCAGAGAGTTGTGCCACAGGTTTCCAAAGAATCGGAAGAAACCATCTTAATTATGGACAAATTAAAACAATTGGAGCATGAGGGCTACCAATTCGAGGGTGCGGAGAGCTCTTTTGAGCTGATGGTAAGACGGGTTCTCGGAAAATCTAAAATCTTCTTCGACGTAAAGGACTTCAGGGTTTTATGCGAGGAGCATTGGCAAAATGATTACAGTGCGTCGGCTATCATAAAGCTGAAGGTAGACGGAAACGAAGAGATCATTGCGGCGGAAGGGGATGGTCCTGTAAATGCCTTGGACACAGCCCTTCGTAAGGCGCTGGAGATATTTTATCCGCAGCTGAAAAGGATGCGTTTAACGGATTATAAAGTAAGGGTAGTGGATACTACAAAAGGCACGGCTGCAAAGGTAAGGGTTCACATCGAATCCACCGACGGAAAAAGGGTTTGGGGCACGGTAGGTCTTTCCAGTAATATCATTGAAGCCAGCTGGAATGCCTTGATAGATTCTATAGAATATTTTTTATACTTGAACGGCAACGATGAAAATGAAACTAAAAACATATGAGGGGAGTGAAGGTTATGGGAATGACCATGACACAGAAGATTTTAGCAGCCCATGCCGGTCTTGACAAGGTTGTGGCGGGGCAGCTTATAATGGCAGATTTGGATTTAGTTTTGGGCAACGATGTAACCAGTCCCGTAGCTATAAATGAATTTAACAAGATAGGAGCAGAAGGGGTCTTTGACAAAACAAAGATAGCCCTTGTACCGGACCATTTTACTCCCAATAAGGATATAAAATCTGCGGAGCAATGTAAGTTAATAAGAGAATTTGCTTTTGATAAAGGGATTGAAAACTACTTTGAGATAGGCGAGATGGGTATTGAGCATGCCTTAATTCCGGAGAAAGGCTTGGTAGTCGGCGGCGATGTGGTAATAGGTGCCGATTCCCATACCTGCACCTACGGGGCTTTAGGGGCCTTTTCCACCGGGGTAGGTAGTACGGACATGGCAGCCGGAATGGCCAACGGCAAAGCTTGGTTTAAAGTGCCTGAGGCCATCAAAATAATCCTGAAAGGGAATCTCCCTGAATGGGTCAGCGGAAAGGATGTTATACTGCACATTATAGGCATGATAGGGGTGGACGGCGCTCTCTATAAATCCATGGAGTATACGGGACCCGGAGTTTCATCTCTATCCATGGACGACAGATTTACCATAGCCAATATGGCCATCGAAGCCGGGGCAAAAAATGGGATATTTGAAATAGATGAAAAAACCATTGCTTATATGAAGGAACATTCCACTAAAGAATACACCACCTATAAGGCTGATGAGGATGCGAAGTATGTAAAAACCATCGAAATAGATTTATCTACTTTAAGGCCTACGGTAGCTTTTCCTCATCTTCCTGATAATACCAGAACTATAGATGAGGTAGGGGATGTGCCTATCCATCAGGTGGTAATAGGTTCTTGCACCAACGGAAGGATTGGGGATCTGAGAATCGCTGCTGAAATTTTAAAGGGCAGGAAGGTAAAGAAGGGTATCAGAACCATCATCTTTCCCGCTACTCAAAAGATTTACCTTAAGGCTATGGAGGAAGGTCTTTTAAGGATATTTGTCGAGGCCGGTGCTGCTGTCAGTACTCCTACCTGCGGGCCTTGTTTGGGCGGTCATATGGGGATACTTGCATCGGGAGAAAGGGCTGTTTCTACAACCAACAGAAATTTTGTAGGCAGAATGGGGCACGTTGAGAGTGAAGTGTATTTGGCAAGTCCTGCCGTTGCAGCAGCTTCAGCCATAACGGGCAAAATTTCGTCCCCTGAGGAGGTTATGTAGACATGAAGGGTAAAGTTATAAAATATGGAGATAATGTGGATACTGATGTCATCATTCCCGCCAGATATCTGAACACCAGTGATATAGAAGAACTGGCAAAGCATTGCATGGAAGATTTAGACAAGGATTTTGTAAACAAGGTAGAGCCCGGAGATATAATGGTAGCGGGCAAAAACTTTGGCAGCGGTTCTTCCAGAGAGCATGCTCCGGCGGTAATCAAAGCCTCCGGGATAAGCTGTGTCATCGCAGAAACTTTTGCCAGAATTTTTTTTAGAAATGCTATAAATATCGGGCTTCCTATTATGGAGTGTAAAGAAGCCTCTGAAGATATAGAAGATGGGGATGTTGTTTTAATAGATGTTTACAGTGGAGAAATAACTAATGAGACTAAGGGAAAAAGCTACAAAGGAACGCCTTTCCCGGGATTTATTCAGAATATAATAAAGGCGGAAGGCCTTGTAAACTATATAAAAGAAGAGGGGAAATAGACATGAAGATAGCCTTGATTCCCGGAGATGGAATCGGACCTGATATAATAGACCAAGCCGTGAAGGTTCTGGATGCCATTTCCCGAAAGTATGACGTTAAATTCAGTTTTGAAGAGGTTTTGATGGGCGGGGTAGCCATAGATAAAACCGGGGTACCCCTTCCTGAAGAGACCATGGATATATGCAAGAACAGCGATGCTGTGTTACTGGGTGCCGTGGGCGGCGATGAATGGGATAACCTGCCGGGCCATTTGAGGCCGGAAGCCGGACTTTTAGGACTTCGAAAGGGCTTAGGAGCCTTTGCCAATCTTCGTCCCGCCATATTGTTTCCCCAGCTAAAGAATGCTTCCACCTTGAAGCCGGAAGTTTTGGGGGATGGCCTTGATATTATGGTTATCCGCGAACTGACGGGAGGCCTTTACTTTGGAGAAAGGGGCAGAGAAAGAAAAGGCACCGAGGAAAGGGCATGGGATACTTTGCCCTATACCTATTCTGAAATCGAGAGGATATCGAGAGTGGGTTTCGAACTGGCCATGAAACGGGGAAAAAAGCTTATGTCCGTAGATAAGGCCAATATTCTAGAGAGCTCTAGGCTATGGCGTGAGGTTATCACCGAAATCGCCAAGGATTACGAAGAAGTCACCCTAAGCCATATGTACGTTGATAATGCAGCTATGCAGTTAATCAGAAATCCAAAACAATTCGATGTAATAGTTACGGAAAATCTATTTGGGGATATCCTGAGTGATGAAGCCTCCATGTTAACAGGTTCCTTGGGTATGTTGCCGTCTGCCAGTTTAGGCGAGGGAACCCAAGGAATTTATGAGCCTATACACGGCTCGGCACCGCAAATTGCAGGACAGGACAAAGCCAACCCCATAGCCACTATCATGAGTGTTGCCATGATGTTAAGGTATAGTTTTAATATGGAGGAAGGGGCCTTGGCTATCGAAAGAGCTGTTTCCAAAGTTTTAGACAAAGGCTACAGAACAGGAGATATTATGGAAGACGGCAAAGAGCTTGTTGGAACTGATAAGATGGGGGATTTGATAGTTGCTGAAATTTAAAAAATGCACCGGGGACGGTTCCTGTTGCATTCAACCTCAAAGTAGGTGATATAAATGAACAAGAAAATCTATAACAAATTGATAAGGGACAATATCCCCGATATTATAGAAGCTAGTGGTAAAAGATGTACAGTTGAAACCGTGGAAGGGGAAGAGTTGGTAAAATTATTAAACGAAAAATTGCAGGAAGAAGTCGACGAATATATTGCGAGCAACGACATAGAAGAACTTGCCGATATAGTAGAAGTCATCCGCGGTATTTTACACAACAGAGGAGTAACCGTTGAAGAATTAGAAGGCATAAGATTTAAGAAAAAGGAAGAACGGGGCGGATTTTCCGGGGGGATTAAATTGTTGGAAGTGTATTAGGATTAACACGGGGACGGCAGACTGTGTGAAAAAGCACTTTTCTTACTTATTGTCATCCTGAGACGTACAGAATAAACCCTCCCGCGAAGGATCCCCAAAGGATGAGATCCTTCGTGAGCACCGTTTATACTGTCCGTCTCAGGACGACTTCATCGGAT
>DASRNX010000067.1:0-20543 GCA_035647175.1 Clostridia bacterium
AACTCCCATAAGTTATTATTAATTTCAATGTTTCGCACTAATACAAGAAGCCACGGAACCTGATTCCCTGGCTTTCTTATGCTTGGTTACATATTATAATACCCTACACACCTTACAAATTCAATGCCTGATTAGGTTAAAGTAGTATATAGCACCATAACCAATGGTCTGTTAACGGTAAGCTAATTATTCCCCTAAGGTATTCTTAATCATGGTATCCAGGGTATTTTTTAAAATATCAAGATCCTTTTGGCTGATACCGGCTACAGTATCGGTTTTGAATTTTTTAACCGCAGGCAGGATGTCTAAGTATACCTTAACCCCTGCTTCCGTCAATTCCAATTGTTTCACCCTTTTATCCTCATTCGCTCCGGAACGCTTTAAATAGCCCTTGCTCTCTAGGATCTGAAGGAATCTTACCACCGTGGGCTGGCTTACAGACATCTTATCGGCCAATTCCCGCTGGGTTAAGTTCCTATAATTATATATATAATGCATAGCTATCCACTGGGACCTTGTGGCCTTATGGGGTGCAAGCTCCCTTTCCAGTACATCTGCAAAAATCTTTCCGCTTTGACATGTCATAAACGCAATACAATCATCTAAGTTAAACAATCCGGTCACCAACCAATATGAATTCTTTGTTAAAACGTCACATACCTTGGGGGGGCTGCTTAGCAACCCCCCATTGTTTACAGTTATTAGTATCTTTTATTTACAACTAGTATCTTACCACTCCGGCCGGTACCAATTTAACCCCATTTTCAAGACAATCCCCTACAGGGCAGGTCTTTTCGATGAACTCCGCAAAGGCCTCCGCCTTTTCTTGGCTTTCATCGGTTTTAAAATGCATTTTAAAACGAATTTCCTGGAATCCGTTTCTTACATCAGCCTTACCTAAAAATCCATCGGGATCTAAATCCCCCTCCAGCTCTACATGAAATTCTTCAAATGTAAAGTTATGGGCGGCAGCAAAGGCTCTTGCTACGATTGCCTGGCATGCACCTAATGCACACAACAAAGCTTCAACGGGGTTCATAGCGATATCGGTTCCCCCAAGATCCTTGGGCTCGTCCATAATAATCTTAAATCCTCTTGCCTGCGTCTCAACCTGCATTCCATCCGGTAAGTTCTTGGCAGTTGCTTTAAAAGTTGTTAACATTACAGCATCTCCTTTCAAACATGGTGTTTTTTGTTACGCCTTGTTAATACTTTAACATGTTGTTTTGCGCAAGTCAATAGTTAGCTAAGCAATTAGAATGGATATTAAACGTTGATCGGGGATAAATATTACAATAAATTATTTTATAATAAAAATATGATATAAAGGCCCCATACATACAAAAGATAGAAAAACAAGAAGACATCCAGAATTGATCTAAAAAGAGCAGTCCATATGGACTGCCCTTTTTGATTCCCTTTATCCTTTTCAAAACCATGACCATACTGATTAGATAAGGGCATTCTCCGCCTTTGGGCTGGATAGCGAGGTTTAATTCCTCAAATTGATATTCCCATCTTCTTAGCTAATGCATTCATTTTTCTATATCTCGCTATATATGCTTTATATAGACCATCAGCATGCTCTTGTAGCGTTCTTTGTGAATTTGTATAAATATTCAATTTTGTAGCACTATCTACTTGATCCATCCACTCTTGTGGTATAGAAGATGAACCGGTAAGCGAACCAGAGATACCTGCTGCAACTGCTGCAAGACAATCTGTATCCCTTCCCAAATTGACACCTGCTATTATTGCATCCTTTGTGTTTCCTTTTACCATTCTAAAAATACACAGCCCTTTTGTTACTACTTCATTAGCAAATGCAAATGCATAAGTCATCCCATGCCCACTATATTCTGAGTCAAAGGCTTCTCTCAGTTCCCTAAAATCCTTGCAATGGGCTGTATTTTTTAACTGTTTGTCTAGTTCTTTAACTACTAGATCAGGATCACAAATATCAAACACTGCTCCAATTACGCTATCTACAGTAGCGTTAGGTTTTGTCGCTTCAGCTATGGCCACTCCGGTAACCATCGCCCATTTCAACCCTCTACTGTTGCTTGTTTGATATAGCTGTCCAACTTCCAAAACATCATCGGCTGCACCTAAAACATCTCCTGCGTTAATTAGACCAATAGGATGGCATGCTCTTGCGAAACTATTTAATCCAGCATAGTCACAATACCTTCCTAAATCCCTTGCAGGTATACCAGTCTTAGCCATGGCAAGTAGGATAGCTTCAAAGGGTTCAGAAACCATACCCGCTGATTCTGGCTTTATATCCCTAAGCCAAATCTTTCGTACATCTTCGGCATTGACTCTGTTCTTCTTCTCTATTATGGCCGTAATAATCAGTTTCTGTCTTTCCACACCATCTTCCGTAGTGCCAGCCTCTCTTATCCATCCATTATTATAGTGCTCGTAGGGACGGAGTTTATCTACAGTTCCATATGTCTCTTCAATCCTTTGGTATGGCCATCCCTCTACGGTAGCACCCATAGATGACCCTATATGTACCCCGGCTATACATCCCAAAAACTTATCCCTTAGATCTACTTTTTCTGCCACCATTATACCCCCATTTACACTAATTTTCACCACTTTACCTTATCCATTTAAGGTACTATGTCTTGCTGGTATTATACTATATTTTGCCATCATTGTGTAGACAAGCTATTTTAATACCACGGAGAATTCACGCACCCGCTTCTTTCCAGATCCTACACTCGTAATATTTTTACAAAATGCTTTGCAGTATTACTAAAACCTTGGCTCCTACCTATATGATATGGTCATTACCCCGTCATCCAATCCTTTTCCCATTGCCCTTATTTCTACAAGCTCGCTATCATCATCTCTTTGTACCACTAACATAGCACGTCCGCGCCAAGCACTGCCTATGGCTTCCGTATAGTCTTGCACAGCCTTTGGATCACCGGAACCCATAGCCAAAAGCTTTCCGCCCCGTACATTTATTTCTATCTCGTCCTCTGCGTAAGGGACCAATCTATTGTGCTCATCAGCTATCTCTACCTCTATAAAAGCCATATTATCCTCATTATCTCTATGGTTTTCGGACCTAAAGATTATTTTTTGGGGCCTACCTACGGTACAAAGGGAGGCTCTGCTAACTTCTAACCCATCCGCGTAAGCTACAGCTTCCAGCTTCCCCGGTATATATTGAATTTCAAATTCTTGTATATACCTAGTTTTTGCGCCGCAGCTCTTTTTATCCAGCAATTCACCGTTTAGATACAGCTCAACCTGATCCCCAGCTGCATATACAACCACCTTAACCTTAGAGCCATCATACCCGGGAAAAGACCAGCTCTCCAGTACGTCCGGCCAGCCCCATGGGGATATTTTTTCTTCCTTTCCCCAGTCCTTTGGATGCCAAACCCCTATGTAGGGCTTATTCCGATCATTCCATAAAAAATCCCTATAGTGTGATTGAGGGCGTTTCCTACCGCATATATCAAGATCGCCGCAGTTAGCTACATGCCACGGGAACTTCTTAAGTCCCCTGGCCTCCCCCTCGTAGGAAGTATGGCCGATTCCCGATTCCCCTAAATAATCCCAAGCTGTCCAGACAAAATCGCCGATTACATGGGGATATTTCTTAACGGCCTCCCAATTTTCATAAGCCTCTATAGGAAATGATTCGGTACCGGAAATCACCCGCTCGGGGAAAATCAGCGCTCCATGGTTTGGGATCCGGAACCTTAACCGTTACAGCAGATTTATCTTTCACCCCTATGTCTTCCTTCGTAGCTATTAAGGCAGCATCCCGGTCAAAAATTTTATGTACTATGTTACAGGCCCGCTTCTCCGGATTATAAATTTTAGTTTTAATCTTAATATCAGCGCTAGCTGTTCCCAAAGTATCCGTTAACGTTTCAACATGAATGCCCCAAGGTTCAATGGATGGTATGGAACCCGTTAACATGGTGACCTTTCGATATATCCCGGCGCCGGTATACCACCGGGATGCATTGGGCAAAGATGCGTTTACCTTAACCTGTAAAATATTTTCCCCTTCCCTCAGCCGCCCCGTAAGATCGGCAAAGAATCCCGTATATCCACCCTTGTGGGTTACTATAAGGTCCCGATTTAAGCGCACTTCACACATACGATAGACGCCGTCGAAATAGACGAGGGCTCTTTGGGACAGCATATCCCCGGCTATATTAAAAACCTTTTTATAATAGCCGATACCCCCGGGGTAGAATCCTTCGCTGGGGCCTGAAAAGGGATCATCACACCGCTTTAACCCGATTTTAAAATCATGGGGCAGATCAACGGGTTCATTGGCATGGCCCCCATATTGGTTTACCCAATCCTCGTTCTCGGCATAAGCAAAATACCAATCCTTTGAAAAGTCTAGAATCTTAATAAAAACCCCTCCCATCAATTATTAACAATTGGTCTTAGTCTTTACAGGTATTATCTCCACGAGGCCATCTTCATTCATGCTGCGGTTGATCCCTCCCTCGATGCTGTTTCCTACAGAGGGAGCTGCAGCTTATGGTGAATTGGATACTCTGAGTGAAACCGTACTCTAATTTTATATCAAAATACCTAAAATAAAAAGCAGATAAAGCAAAAGATCATCAATATAACATGAAACTATGGCTCTTTTTTGAAGCATACATATGATATAATTGGGGTTAGACTCAGGTTAACAAGCGATACATAATCTGGGGATATGAAAGGAAGGATGCAAAGCAAATGGAACTTACTTTTTGTGGCGGAGCGGGAGAAGTTGGAGCCAGCTGTCTGCTTTTAAATATTGACGGGAAGAACCTCCTCTTAGATTCTGGAATCAGGATGGGCGATGCCAAGGATTCATTGCCGGATTTTCGGATTATCCAGGAAAAGGGGGGTCTGGATGCCATACTAATAAGCCATGCGCATTTGGATCATACCGGATCCCTACCCATAATCAGCAGGGAATACCCAAACAGCGTTATCTATATGACCCATGCAACCAAGGATTTGGTGCGGGTTCTCCTCTATGACAGCTTAAAGATCATGGGCTACAGCGAAGGCGAGATTCCCATCTACGCCGAATCCCATGTTCAGGATATGCTAAACCGTATCAGATGCTTTTCCCCGGAATATACAATTGATCTTTTTGAAGATTCCAAGGTTAGGGCTACATTCTACCACGCAGGCCATATCGCCGGGGCCGGCTCCATCTACATTCAGGGTGAGGAAGGAAGCTTCTTCTACTCCGGTGATTTCTCTATGGCCAACCAGCACACGGTCGGCGGTGCGGCTATTCCAACCCTAAGGCCCGATGTGGCTGTTTTTGAATCCACTTACGGGGACAAGCTCCATGCCAACAGGCAAATAGAAGAGGAGCGGCTGGTAGCTACCGTTCAAAAGGTAATAGAGCGCCAAGGCAAGATTTTAATACCGGCCTTCGCTCTGGGGAGAGCCCAAGAGGTCATATTGATCCTTAAAAGGGCTATGAATCGGGGCAGACTCCCTAAGTTTAATGTATATGTAGACGGAATGGTCCGTGAGATATGCAGGATGTATCGCCTAAATCCCAACTATTTAAGGCCTTCACTAGCTAAAAGGGTATGGCGGGACGGCGAGATCTTCTTCGATGATTGGATACAATCTGTCGATGATAGGGAGATGCGGGATAAAATCGTTTCATCGGATGAGCCGTGCTGTATCATCTCCAGCTCTGGGATGCTGACGGGAGGTCCCAGCCAGTGGTACGCCGAGAAAATAATATCCGACAGCAAGAACTTTATCGCCATCACAGGATACCAAGATGAGGAGGCGCCGGGAAGACAGCTCCTTAATCTGCTGGATGATACCCCGGAAGATGCCTTTTTAAGTATCGGGGATCGCAAACTCCCCATTAAATGTGAATTGGGCAAGTATAACCTATCCGCCCATGCCGACAGAGGGGAGATCATAGGCCTGGCCCACAATATAAGCCCCAAGGAAATCTTTCTGGTCCATGGTGAGGGGCAGGCCATGGGAGAGCTGGGCAGGCATATGCAAGGCGACGTGCGGGGCAGGGTATATATAGCCGCTAACGGCGAAAGCTACGATATCAATATCGGAAAGGCCCGCAGGCAGCGCCGGTTTGCTTCAATACCGACCCTTGGTAAAGAAGGATTGCCACAGGGGGATGATTTTATAACCCTGTGGGAACACATAATAGATAACCGTGGCGATAGGTCTTCCTATACCAGCGAAGAGCTAATCCGCATATGGGCGGATAAAAGCAGTTCGGAAGAGGATACAAGGGATGTTATGAACGCCATCAGCCAATCGCTGTACTTTGAACAGGATTATCGCCGCCCCTTTTTATTCCGGCCCGTATCCCAGGATAGCATAAATGAACAGCTACAGGAGATGGAAGGCCCTATGGAAGTAAATCAAATGCTGGGCCTGGTGGATGAATACTTCCCCCCGCAAACGGGGCTTTATAGAAGGGGAGCAAGGTTTGACGAAAAGATAGTACTCCTCTATTTCAAATTCCCCCTTATCGCCCAAAGGGAGTTTAAAGACAAGTTTCAGGAGTTTGAATCCATTACGGGTTGGAAGGTGCAGATCAACGAGGAGTACAACCTCGAAGCCGCTGAGGATCTATTGCATACCCTAATGCCTACACAAATAGATTGGTCAGGTAAGCTCTCCTACTATAGGTTGGAAGGGGTCTTTAAAACTGCCATCGAGGGGGATATAGATCTGGGTAAGGTATGCGAGGATTTTGAGGCGCGAACCGGACTCCCCCTCATCATAGAAGATGGAAAGGGTTCCCTACCTCTAGAGCCGGTATCGGCAACCCATGGTCAGATGGAGCAAAACAAGGCTTTCCAGATCATCGATGAGGCCTTCGCAGGGAAACCCGTACGCGTATATAAGAAAGGGTTAAAGCGGGATGGGGATACCCCATACATCGAATTGGCCTTTATAACCCCAGAGATCGGCGAGAAGTGGCAGCATCTCATAGAGGAATTGGAAACACAAACCTGGTGGAATATACGGATAAATCCCAGCCCCAACCAGAATGAAGTGCTTAGGCTAGCAAGACGTCTCCTGGAAGGAGAAGGCCTCCTCCTCAGGAGAAATCCCAGCTTTATTCAGATAGATCAAGCTGTAAGGGTCACTCCGGCCGAACCTTGGGATCCCGAGGTCCTTGAGGAGATAAAGGACGTCTTCGCCGGGGAAACGGGGTATACCTTGGTTGTTTCGAAATAGAGGTAGAAAGCAAATTCCCTTTGTCGGCTCGCATCTTTCTGTATTGTTGCCCACCGTTTTTAACGAGACTCGGGATTTTTGCCGCCCCGCCCTTTGTAATCCTTTTCGATCTCGTCCTTCCAATCCTCCGATACTGAATTGGACTCCCGATAGTTTGCCACTACATCGCTCATCACGGAAAAGGTCAAACCAACGCCGGCGCTGTCTGCATGGAAATTTTGTGCTCGATTGGCCCTTATGCCGAAATGCCCGGCCGTTTCTACTGCGTCGATGTTGGCCCCAAGAAAGATAAACTCCCAGCCATACTTTTCTTCCTGCCTTTCAATTAGGGCCTTTACCTTCCCCGCCGAATACTCACGGCTGGCGTTTTCCATACCGTCGGTAATAATCACAAATATCACCTTTTCAGCCTGATATTCTTTTGCGGTGCTTTTCTGAACGCTGATTATCTTATGGACGGTCCTGCCTATGGCATCCAAAAGGGCTGTAGTCCCACCTACAAAATATTCCTTTTCGGTGATGGGGCTGACGGCCCTGATGTCTATGCGGTCGTGTAATAGCTCATAATTATTGTCAAAGAGTACCGTGGTGATACGGCATTCCCCTTCCACTTCCCTCTGCTTTTGGAGCATTGAATTATAACCGCCAATGGTATCGCTTTCCAGTCCGCTCATAGACCCGCTCTTATCCAATATAAGTACCAATTCTGTTAATTCGCTTTTCATGATACGTACCCTCCTTAAGGTTTTTGTGCCTTAAGAATAACACCTATGAGGGTCTGCAGGGTCGCTTTGGAAGCGACAATCGGCCGGAGATTATTTTTTCCCATTACAGAATCATTCGCATCTTCTAGTTTTGTGTTAGAGCAATGCATCTTTCGCTGAATATGAATTAAGGATAATGTTTTTCGATGTTTGAACAACAATATAGAATGTTTACAGTAGACATATAGAAGAAAATCCTCGAAAGGGTATAAAACCGAAAGTTATTCTATATTACTTGAAACTTATTTTGCTTTTCTGTGTATCTATTATTGTAGGGCCGGCAAGGGGTGGTACGGTTGGGAGCTGAAGAGGCGAAAATCATAAAGCTTTGCAAGGGCAATAAAAGAGAAGGCTATAATTTGTTGTACGAAAAATACGAAGCCTATATCTACTCCCTTTGCTTTAGGTATACCCGTTCCAAGGAGGACTCCCTGGACCTACTACAGGATGTATATCTTAAAATATATCAGGGAATGCCCAGGTTTAAGGAAGGGCGAAACCTGCTTCCTTGGATCCGAAAAATAACGATCAACACTTGCCTAAACTTTGTGACCAGAAGAAGGGATAACGCCCTATCTTTGAGCATGCAAATAGACGAGAACGAAAATACCCTGGAAGATATCATACCGTCCCATACCAGCGTAGTAGACGAGTTCTTATCAATAAGGGCCAAAAAAATACTAAAGAGCGCCATCTTGGGACTACCGAAGGACATGAAGATGGCAATAATTTTAAGACATATGGAGGCTATGAGCTACAGGGAAATAGCAAAGGCTATGTCGATTCCGATTGGTACGGTCAAGACCCTTCTCTTTCGGGGTCGGAAAATATTAAAAGGGCAGTTAATGGCCCAAGGGGTCTGGGAGGAGTAAAATGATCTGTTGTCTTGATAAGGATATTCTGCAGGAAAAGTTGGATGGCTCTTTAGGCCATGTTGAGGATATGCTCCTAAGTGAACATTTAAGGTGTTGCAAATCGTGCAGCAGGGAATACAGTCAAATGTCGTCAGTTTTTGATGGGATTGATGCCATAAAAGGTCCGATTGATATACCCGGCGGCCTTTTCCTTATCAGAAACCAGGTGCTAAACAGGATCCCCGAACTCGAAAGCAGCAGTACCTATAGCCTGGGTGAATTTATTCGTATTCAAAAAACAGCCGTTAAGAGTTCAGGCAAGTTTTTAGAATATGTTCCCGGTACAAAATATGTAGAAGCGGGCATAAAGAAGGCCCCAAAGATCTTCTATAGGGCGTTTAGTTTTGCTATGATCCGGGGAATAAAATTTGCGACAGGCAGGTCAAGAACATGATAATATTGCAGATTTTTATCTATTTGTTGCTATTTTTAATATCTATTCTAATACTCCTGCTCGCGATGCCCATATATTATACCCTCTCGGGTATCAAAGAGGATATGGTGATTATAAAGGCCCAAATTTTCGGACCGCTAAAGTGGATATGCTTAACCTTCAAAATGCGGGATATGACGGAGAAGAAACTGGGTGTAAGATTCCTTGGTATACCCATAAAAATCAAGGACAATAAAAAGGATGCCCCGATCGGAAGTAAAGTAAAACGGAATAACAAAGGCAAGAAAACCCGAAAAAAGGGCCGAAAACCCGCCGAAGGGATTCCGGCAGGAATAGTCAATCTAATCGTCCGGGCCCTGAGACATATAAAACCCCGACGGCTTGAGGTAAAGGGCAGATATGGCTTTAACGACCCCTACCATACCGGAATTGCCTGCAGTCTGATTAATACCATCATCCCCCATAAGGACAAATATAATGTGGATCTGATCCCGGTGTTCGATGAGGAGGTAATAGAGGGCAAATTTTTAATAGAAGGATACATCGTACCCGTGTACTTATTCTGGCTATTCATTAAGGTGTTTGTGTTGTCCAGGCTTAAGAAGGCGTTTAATAAGTCTTTTAGGGGGCGATTTAAAAGATCTGTCCCTGCCCAATAAATAAATAGAATGAAAGGAAGTATGATTATGTCAGTCAATGTGAATGTAGGAGAGAATATAGACTTGTTATTTCAGAACCTGGAGGATTTCATTAAAAATAAGACCATATTTGGTGAACCCATGCAAATAGGTGATGCCACCTTAATCCCCGTAGTGGACGTCTCATTTGGACTTGGCTCCGGCGGCGGAGACGGCAGCGATAATAAGGGAAACGGCGGAGTAGGCGGTGGGGCTGGAATCGGTGCCAAGGCCTCCCCTACCGCAATCATTGTCATGAAGGACAACAATGTGGAGGTGCTGCCTATAAGAAAAAGTTCGGGTCTTGAAAAACTCCTGGAAATGGTTCCGGACCTGGTTGATAGGGTAAGAGCCGAGATGCCGACAAAGAATAAAGACGAGGATAAGGAATAAAGAATTAGCTAAACGCCCCTGTTTGCTATGGCAGGGCGTTTAATATCCATTGAAATCCCTTAAATCCGTCGCAACTATTTTATCACACCAGTTTTTGCCCATAATAAATGCCCGGCAGGCTCTAGAGTCCTACTGGGCATTTGTTTTGGCCCCAGTCTTTTACCATATCATTCTCCTGTTGTGTATTGTGTTTGTAGTCGAGGGAATTGTCCCGCGGCGAAAAGACCCGCCGGCTCTCTCCCTATCCCATACTATTTGCCGTTTTCCTATAACCCATTCTTCAATAACAGATCCGTTAACCAAATGCCTGTATACTATTTCCCTTGCCCTGTCCCCCGAAACCTTCCCGTAGATCACCGAAGGTTGGCCCGGGAGGATTACCTCTACGATGGGCTCTAACTCGCAGAGACCAATGCACCCCGCTTGGGTTACTTCAACGTCAAGATTCCTGTTTATAGTGTCCGCCAGAAAAGCCTTCATTGTTTTTCTGGCTCCCGCCATTATCCCACAGGTCCCCATACCGACAATAATTCTGACCTTGCCTTCCTTTTCATGTCCCTCTTCCTTTTTCCTAATCTCTTCACGGATTCTGACTAAATCCCCGAGGGATCCCATTTAAACTACCCCCATTTCATTTTTAGCTGAAAATTGATTAAACGATATTAATTTGATCAAGTAATATTAACCGGATTCTGATTTGAATTGTAATCCTACTATCATTATATCGCCTCGGACCTTTTAGTGTCAACGCCTATTGACTGATTTGTCTAACTATTTGATAAGCTTAGGGCATCCTGGCCCTCACGGGAACATTTCCCTTGTAAAACATGGCAGGTCGGGGCTATAATAATATAGACCTGTCCTGTAATCTTGGGCTGAAATTTACTGAAGCCCATGATTCAAGACCACGGTTGAAGATCACGATTCAAGACTGCGGTTAAAGATCATGATTCAAGACTGTGATTGAAAATAACGGGTCTGACTTTTTACATTGAACTTGATCCATTATATTCCCCATAAACGACGTTTTAATAAGATCATATGGCCCCCAGGAGGTGATGATTATGGATTCCCCCCATACTACATATGCAAGGCCGGGCGAGATGATGTCCGGTACTTTCTTAAAAATCATCGCGATTATGGCTATGCTGACCGACCATATAGCATGGGCCTTTGTACCCACCCATAGCTTATTGGGTCAGTTGATGCACGTTGTAGGTAGGCTTACGGCACCTATCATGTGCTTTTTTATAGCCGAGGGCTACCACCATACGCGAAATGTAAAAAGATATGCCCTTCGCCTTGGCCTTTTCGCCCTTATTTCCCATGCACCCTATATCTATTTCGAATCGGGTAGGCCTCCTATCTATTATGAAAATGGTATAAAAATAATCTATGGAACCAGCGTTATTTATACCCTTCTTTTAGGGCTTATTCTCCTTATGATCTGGAATGATGAAAGGATTAAAGAGCGTGTGAAGCACCTCCTGGCGATTTTGATTGTCGTAGCCTCCGCCCCGGGGGACTGGTCATTTTTTGCCGTCCTATGGATATGGGCTTTTGGTGTACACCACGGGAATATAAAAAAGCAGCTTCAAAGCTTCAGCCTCATAGCCATACTGCCTGTCACCTTCAGCATCATCTTATTTTCCCAAGGCGTTTGGTGGGGCCAACTGTTCCAGCTTGGAGTATACCTGGCGATACCCTTTATCTATCTCTATAACGGAAAGCTGGGGTACAAAAAAGGATGGGTCTGGATTAAATGGGTTTTCTATGCATTCTATCCCCTTCATCTTCTTGTACTTGGTCTCTTAAAATACATAGGGCGTTAATGGAGGTTTCTATCCCTTTAACGCCCGTATATGTGCTTCGGCATGCATAAGGATACATACTCTAGGACTATGTATTCTAGATATGTTACGAATAGGACCTATCAATAGGTCAATAGTATCGATTCTATGTACTATCTTGGCCCTGAATAACCGTCATAATGCCTTCTACTGGTTATCGTCTTCCCTATTCATCTTCCTTTTCATAGTCCGGGGGAAGCTGTACCGTAGCCTTTTTAATGACTTGGGCCTCTGTGGGATAATCCCTCATATCCGTGGGCGTCTTAGCTATGGCATCCACCACATCCATTCCCTTGATTGCCTTACCAAAGGCCGCATATGCACCGTCTAAATGCGGGGAATCATCGTGCATTATAAAAAATTGGCTCCCTGCAGAATCGGGATGCTGGGACCTGGCCATTGATATAACTCCCCTTAGATGTTTAAGGTCATTATCTTCGAATCCATTGTCCGCAAATTCCCCCTTAATGCTATATCCAGGACCGCCGGTCCCCGTTCCTTCAGGGTCCCCCCCTTGGATCATGAACCCGGGGATGATGCGATGAAAGGTAAGGCCGTCATAAAACCCGTCCTCTACCAGGGATACAAAATTGGCTACCGTCTCCGGTGCTTTTTCCGGATAAAGCTCTATTACTATGTCCCCCCTCCCCTTGATCTTCATGGTCACCGTTGGGTATTTTACATCTTTCTGGGCGCATCCTGCCATGCTCCCGATTCCTAAAGCCAGGATCAGGGTGAGCAATATGGGATGAACCTTAAACAGTATCTCCATAACCTTTCTCCTTCCTACGCGACTTTGTGTTTAGTCTCTCTTTAATCGGATGTTTTATAACAATAGTCATCATTATACATCATAGGGCCCGCCTGTGTAAATTGATTTCACTTCGTGCTATGGTATATAATAGCAGTATAGCAAGGTTTTTTGAATGAGGGGGTATAAATTTGATTGTAGGCCTGGATATGGGCGGAACCCATATAGATGGGGTCATAATTGAAAATGGAACCATAATAAATACCGTTAAAAAGCCCAGAGCGGATGGGGATATATTCGGATCCATTTGGGGTGCGCTGGAAGGGCTCCTATTAGATCAGGACACGACTAAAATAGAAAGAATTAACCTAAGTACTACCGTATCCACCAACGCCATCGTTGAGGATAAGACTACCCCTGTAGGCATGGTCATCCAGACCGGGCCGGGGCTTTCCGGTGACTTTTTAGCTTGCGGCAGCGAAAATGTCTTTATCTCAGGCTGCATAGACCATAGGGGCAAGGTCGTCGAGAGATTGGACTCCAAGGAAATTGACAGAGCCAAAGAATTATTTATCAGAGAAGGACTTAGTGCCTGCGCGGTTGTGACCAAGTTCAGTACCAGGAATTTCGAGCATGAGGTCCAAATTAAAAGGCTTCTGGGGGATGGGTTTGACCACATTACCATGGGACATACCCTGTCCGGTATGCTGAATTTCCCCCGTAGGGTCTTTAGTGCCTATCTAAACGCCGCCATCCACAACACCTTTAATCGGTTTTCCCATAGCATCAAAAAGGCTATGATAGAAAGGGAAATTAACGCCCCATTATTTATACTAAAGGCCGACGGGGGTACCACCGTTTTAGCCGAGGCGGAGAACAGGCCCATCGAGACCATTTTATCCGGTCCTGCCGCCAGCTTTATGGGGCTTAACGCTCTGCTTAAGACCCAGGAGGATGCGCTGCTTTTAGACATCGGGGGTACGACTACGGATATCTTCTTTCTGGCGGACGGCGTCCCCCTATTCGAACCTATGGGCATTGAGATCAATTCCTACAAGACCCTAACGAGGGCCATCTACAGTGTCTCCATGGGACTCGGGGGAGACAGCAGCGTTCGTGTAGAAAACCGGGAGATCATGATAGGTCCAAGACGGGAAGGACTACCTTATGCTCTGGGGGGACCTTGCCCTACGCCCACCGATGCCATGATCGCCCTGGGTTTGGTGGAATTTGGCGATAGAAAAAAGGCGACAGCCGCTATGAAATCCCTAGGACAAATCCTGGGGTTATCCGTGGAAGAAACCGCCAGGGATATTCTGGATATCATGGCCGACATGATTAAATCCAAGGTAGACGAGCTGTTAGATAAGATCAATGATAAACCTGTCTACACCGTACACGAACTGCTCCATGGCAGGAAGCTAAGACCTAGGCTTATAAACCTTATCGGCGGCCCCTCCAAGTACCTGAGCCCTGTAATCGAAAAAGCGTTCGGTCTGCCCTGCCATTATCCCAAGGATTACGCTATAGCCAATGCCATTGGGGCAGCTATGGCGAAGATGACCCAGGACATAACCCTTGTTGCGGATACTGAGAGGCGCCTGCTTACCGTCGGAGAGTTCGGTGTCAGGGAAAGGATAGGAAGGGGCTTTACCCTGAAGGATGCCCGGAAGCGGGCTATTGGGCTCCTGGAGGACAGGGCTGTCGCCCAAGGCGCCAATAAAGGGGAAATAGAAACGGAAATCATTGAAGAGAACAGCTTTAATATGGTGGACGGCTTTTACACGGTGGGGAAAAACATCCGAGTAAAGGCCCAGATAAAGCCGGGCCTTGCAGGGGATCTAAAACTTTAAAAGCTCCCAAGAACCTAAAATAGCGATAAAGGATGATATGGTTGATTAAAGCGAAAAATAGTTTAGGGCTGGTCTTCTTCCCCGCCTTCGATTGGGCTATAAGCCCTACCCATCCGGAACGGGAAGAAAGGTTACTGTATACCAGGGATCAGCTGTTCGAAGAGGGGATTTCAGACATTGAGGGGATCCATTTTTATAATCCCATCATCGCCCATGAAAGGGATATCCAAAGGGTACACTTTTGTGTTCCCGATGTTGCCTCAAGGTTAACGGATTCACACCTCATCGCAGCCGGTGGCGCCATCAAGGCCATGGATGCTGTAATGAAGGGGGACGTGGATAAGGCCTTTGCCATGGTTCGTCCTCCGGGACATCATGCCCAAAGGGTTGTCTATGGCGACAGGGGTTTTTGTGTTATTAATGTCGAGGCGGTGATGTTGGAGCGACTAAGGCAGGATTATGGGGATTTGAAGGTCGCCATAATAGACACGGATTGCCATCACGGGGACGGGACCCAGGATATATACTGGAACGATAAAAATACCCTGTTCATATCCTTTCACCAAGACGGCAGGACCCTCTACCCCGGATCCGGATTTTTAGGTGAATTTGGCGGACCAGCCGCCTATGGCTACAATATAAATATCCCTCTACCCACGGGAACCGGGGACGAAGGGATATTGTATGTGCTGGAAAACGTCGTTCTTCCCATCCTTGAAGATTACAAGCCGGATATCATCATAAATTCTGCGGGACAGGATAATCATTATACCGATCCTCTAACCAACATGAACTTCACTGCCGGGGGCTATGCCAGGCTCAATTCTAAGCTGAACCCGGATATCGCAGTATTAGAGGGCGGGTATTCCATTGAAGGGGCACTGCCCTACGTAAACCTGGGTATAATACTGGCTATGGCCGGCCTTGACTATTCCGGCGTTAGGGAGCCGGATTACGACGAGGAAGCCCTCAAACAGACCGAGGGGACCACAGAGTATATAAAGGAGCTGTCCCACCTTGTATACAGCCGCTGGCAGAATCGGGAAAGACTATGGGCCGAAGATATAAAGGGCAAGGATATTGTGGAACTTGAAAGGCAGGTCTACTACGATACCGACGGCATACTTGAAAACCAGACCCAGACCTTTATATCTTGCAGAAAATGTTCCGGAGTCAACACCATAGATTCTAGCAGCGATGGCGGATATCATATCTATGCCATAACCATACCAAGGGACGCCTGCGCCGAGTGTATCCACAAGGGCCACAAGATCTATAAGGAAGCATCCCCGGGAGATTATACGAATATCTATTTGCAGGACAGGGTAAACGATACTTGTTTTTCAAAGTAGGGCTTTTATGCCCTGTATGCCCTCAAAAGTCCTTCCCAACATTTGGCGATTTTTTCGGGGGTATATGTTTCATCGGTGTTTTTATGGGAGAGTTCAAAGGTAAATGGGCCTACGTAGCCCACTTCCGTCAAGGCGGCAATTACATCATTCCAGTCCACGATGCCCTCTCCCGGCATCCAATGGCGCTCATCGATCCCGTCAAAATCGGAAATATGCAGCGTCACGATCCGGGATCCTATCCTTCTTATAAAATTCCCCGGCGACTCTTTAAACATGTGGTTGGTATCACAGCAGACACCTACTTTATCGTTTCCCCGTATCAATTCTGCCATCTCTTCGCCGGAATTCCCCAGGCATGTTCTGGGTAGGCATTCTATGGCAAGTTCTATCCCCAAGGTTGCGGCCGCCTCCCCTATAGCCCAAAGGGAATCCCTGCATGCCGATATTCGGGCATCCCGTTCGTTATCTGAAATGGGCTCGAAGCTCCCGTGGATAACCGCCTTTTTTGGTTCCATTACTGCGGCCAGTTCCAGCAGCCGGACCTGTCCGTCTATAGCAGATTTTCTTTTATCGCTATCCGGCTCGGATATATCCCACTCCCGGCCAAAGGGCAAATGTATTGACCAAATATTTATGCCGGCATTATCCGCCTTGCGCTTTATATCGGCGCAAGCCTTGGATACCTTTTCGTCGGGTTCTTGTGTCCAGTCCCCGAAGAGGCATACCTCCATGTTTTCTATACCTGCGTCCATACACTCTTTAAAAACAGCTTCATCAAGGGAAGAAAACAACGATGATGATGTCCCCAAACCCCATGATGCGGGGTCACTGGTCACGATACTGCTGAATTTGTCATTATCCTTAATACCCATAACGATCTATACCCCCTTAATTATGGGCCGGGGCGTCACACCCTACGGCCCTGATTAAATATATCATAGCGATTATTACCATATAATACAAGGCCAAAATACTGTTGACATTGACGTTGGGTTATACTTTACAATAGTTATCACAGGGGGTGATGATATGGATCTTAAGATAAAGGAAGTCGCTGATTTGGTAGGGATCAGTGTGCGCACGCTGCACCACTACGACCAAATCGGGTTGCTGACCCCGACAAAGAGGACCGAATCCGGTTATCGCCTTTATTCGGGCAGCGATCTTGAGGTGCTCCAACAGATGCTGTTTTTTAGGGAGCTGGACTTCCCACTTAAAAAGATAAAGGAGATTATTGAGAGTCCATCCTTTGATCGACGGGAGGCGCTCCTCCTCCATAAAAAGATGCTCCTTGAAAAGCGCAATCGCATTGATAAAATACTTGCGACTGTCGACAAGACAATAAGGTATATGAAAGGGGAAATTCAGATGTCCAACAAAGAAAAATTTACAGGGTTCGATTTTGGGGATAACCCATATGAAAAGGAAGCCCGCAGGCGTTGGGGCGATGATGCCGTTGAAAAATCCAATGCTAAAATTTATGGTATGTCCGGAGCCGAAAGGGAGGCCATGGGCGATAAGATGAACGCCATCTATCGAAGGTTGGCGGCGCTTAGGGATACTCCGCCGGAATCGGACGATGCGCAAACAGCCATAAAAGAATGGCACGACTTTTTAAATCAAAATACCGGACACCATTATTCTTTGGATGCATTCAAAGGGCTGGGCCAGATGTATGTAGGGGATGAACGCTTCACCAATAATATCGATAAATTTGGTGAGAGTTTGGCAGAATTCATGTGCGAAGCTATGGCTGTCTATGCGGAGAAGAATAGATAATAGTATCGTGTTATATTAGTGGTATATTATCAGTAGGGATCTAAAAACCTTATAGTCCGGGGGAGGTTGTTAAACAGCTATCTGTTGGAGGATCTTAAAACTTCGCAGTTTAGGGGTTTAGTTAAATATGAGATTCGTTGGCCCATATGCCATCTATAGCCCCAATCTATCCCATTATTTTTATGTGGAAGGTATGAAGCGCGGATAATGATTTCAATATAGGAAGTACAAAGCGTGAACGAAAATTTAATGGAGGAGGTATAAAGCATGGACAATAGTCTTAGATCTATAAAATACATAGATCTCTCACAGGATAAAGCTGGACAATACCCGGTAGACAAAGAGGAGAATCAATACCTGGGCCATCCGGATTCTATACTCTTAGACGACGGAACCATCCTTGTATTCTATCCCAAAGGTCATGGCAAAGGTCCTATTGTCATGAAGAAGAGCGCAGACGGAGGAAAAACATGGGGTCAAAGGTTACCCACCCCAAAGAGCTGGGCCGATAGCCAAGAGACCCCCACCGTCTATCAGGTAATAAAGCCTGACGGGACTAAGAGGCTTGAATTGATAAGCGGCGTGCCCTGGAATGAAGGAGGATTTAAGACCTCTTATTCAGAGGATGACGGACAGAGTTGGACCGAGTTTGAGCACCACTTCCCCGGACTTCATACCATAGTAGCCCATGCCAGCCTCACAAGATTGAAAGATGATGGTGGAAATTGGGATAATAGGTGGATGGGTCTTTTTCACGATCATGAATTCAATAATTGGATGAGCATCTTAAGTTTCGACGATGATGGGCAAGGGCGATGGAGCAGTCCCCAGCGGTTGCTGGAAGAACATGACGAAATAGAAAAGCATGCACAGATGTGCGAAATAGAGGTAATAAGATCACCTGATGGGCGACAGTTGGCCCTACTGGCAAGGGCACAGCGCAAGATAACCAACGCCATAGTGGCATTCTCCGACGATGAGGGCCAAACATGGAGCCGGCCCAGAGAAGTCCCCTGGCCGCTTATGGGAGAGAGGCATAAAGCCCAATATGACCCCGTATCCGGTAGGCTGCTAATAACCTTTCGTGAGATCATGAGAAAGGAAAGAAACAATGGGGATGAAAAATGGATCGCCGGTGATTGGTGTGCCTGGGTGGGTACCTATGATGATCTATACAAGGGCAGGATGGGAGAATATTATATCAGGCTCATCCAGGATTTTACAGGGGATTGCGGGTATGCCGGGAATATAGCGCTGCCCGACGGCACATTTGTTCTCACGTCCTATGGACATTGGGATAAAGATTACCACAACCCCTATGTAATGACGGTCAGATTGAAGTTATCCCAGCTGGATGAAAGGTTCTCCCACCTCAAATTTAATAACCCTTATCATAATCCCTTATATTGATCATATCATTCGTCCTGCCTTCGCAGAAGCATTTCACGTTATGCATTATGATATTGGTGGAAAAGTAATTCCACTGGTCCCCGGCGCCCGCCATATGGGGCGTAATAATAAGATTATCCAAATCCCAGAAGGGGCTCTCCTTGGGCAAATATCCCAGCCTAAACTCATCCATAAATACGTCCAAGGCAGCACCGGCTATTTTTTTATCCTTTAGATAGCTGTATAGGATTTCTTCGTTGAAAATTATCGCCCTTGATATATTGATTATGTATACCGTGGGTTTCATACACTTAAATTGCTCTTCATCAATTAAATTTTCGGTCCTGGGTGTCGGCGGAAGTGTACACACAATAAAATCGCATTGGGCTAAAAATTCGTTTAATCCGTCGGCCGAATAGACCTTATCGAAATATTCTAACGGTTCGCCGGTTGTATTATACCCGATTGCTTTCATACCAAACGCCTTGGCTCTTTTCGCAGTTTCGCTCCCCACATCTCCGGTACCCAAAAGCCCTACGGTTTTATTATAGAGGTTAAATACGCTGCCGGGGCTTTTCCATTCACGGGCAAGCTGGTTTTTAAATGAGGGCAGGCTTTTTCTGGCAAGCATCAACATCATGGTCATGATATTCTCCGATATGGGTACACCGGCTGTCCCACGGGCGTTGGTCACTACGATATTTCTTTCTTTTAGATATTCCATAGGGAGCCTCTCAATACCCACATGGGGAACGTGAATCCATTTCAGCTTTTTACACTTATCTAGAAAATCTATCTGCAGGGTCCTGTGGTTAGCGATAATGGCGTCCGCTTCTTCCACCTTATGGGATTGAACCAATTCTTCCTCGGAAGAAAATACGGTTACGCATGCGCCGAGTTTTTCCATTTTGGTTATATCCTCTTTACCGGGTACAAATGTCGTCAATAATTTCATATCTAACTGTCCCCTTCCTCTTCTTCCTTTGTAGTATGTCGCCGTCTCGGGGGTATTTCCCAATCCCTTGAATCTGTTTTAATCAAAAGGCCCCCCTAACAATACCAGCCCAAAGATTATGATATCTGTTGCTGGGGAATAGGTCGAGTTTGTTATTACTTTTTAATGTGACACAATGTCATGGGCAAAATCAACCTATCTGCTTATAGCATAGTGAAGCAGGGGGCTTAAGTCAAGGA
>DASRNX010000068.1:0-4803 GCA_035647175.1 Clostridia bacterium
TTACTCGGGGGAGATTCGCATATTGGGAATGAGCCCGCGAAAGGCACATGGTATTATCGGATATGTACCCCAATTTACCAGGTTTCATCGTGATTTTCCCATAAGCGTGGAGGAGACCATTTTGATGGGCAGGTTATCGGGTAAGACCCCGATTTTTCATAAGTACGGAGCGGACGATAGGGATACGGCCCATTCCCTTATGGAAAAGCTGGAGATTTACCCCTTAAGAAACAGACAAATCGGCCAATTATCCGGAGGCCAGCTCCAAAGAGCCTTGATTGCGAGGGCCTTGACAACGAAGCCTAGGATCCTAATGCTGGACGAGCCTACTGCCAGCCTTGATACCGAAGCAAAGTCCCATATATATTCTATATTGGAGGAGCTGAATTCGGATATGACCATCATCATGGTAACCCATGATATGGGGGCCATATCCGCCCATGTAGAATCTCTGGCCTGCCTTAACAGGGAACTATTCTATCATGGCCGCTCCGAACTGTCAGAAGATATTATAAACGGCATCTACGGATGTCCGGTGGATATTATTGCCCATGGGGTAATTCCCCACAGGATATTAAAAGAACACCATGAAAGCGGGGGAAACGGACATGATTAATTCACTTATACAATACAAGTTTCTGCAAAATGCGGTAATCAGCGCCATATTGGCCAGCGTTGCCTGCGGAATTATCGGATCCATCATAATAGAGAAACGATTGGTCATGATGAGTGGCGGCATTGCTCATACCGCCTTCGGCGGGATCGGGCTTGGATTCTTCTTAGGGATCGAGCCCATAGTCGGAGCTATATTCGTTACCCTGTGCGCGGCCATGGGCGTTGTCGCCATAAAGAGAAAGACCAGGATGAATACCGATATCCCCATAGGCATTTTTTGGGCTGCAGGCATGAGCCTCGGTATCCTATTTATCGCACTCAGCCCCGGATATCCCCCGGATATGAATTCCTACCTCTTCGGGGATATCCTGATGGTCTCCAGAGGTAACATCTACATCATGTTGTCCTTGGACCTTCTTATAGTCTTTACCGTAGCCGCATTGTTTCACCCCTTAAAGGCCTATCTTTTCGATGAAGAATTCTCCACGGTCATCGGCATAAAGACCGCTTTTATAGAGGTATTATTGTTTGCCCTGATAGCACTGACGGTAGTGGTGGTTATACACGTCATAGGCATAATCCTAATAATGGCCCTTTTGACGGCCCCGCCTGCCATTGCCAGACTGTTTACCCATGATCTGAAGAGGCTTATGCTCTATTCCATATTGCTGGGTGCCTTCTTTACCCTGTCCGGGCTTTGGATATCATATGCACTCAATATCCCTTCCGGCGCGGCTATAGCCCTGTTTATCAGCCTGGTCTACGGTGCTGTTTCCGCCCTGAGGGCCTTGACACAGAAAAAGAGGTAGGACGGTATTAATCACCTACTCCCATCGCTTCCCCTTATGATTCCATCTCTATGACGGCATACACCGGGTAATGGTCCGATAAATAGACGCCTTCTCTTTCTGTATCGTCTATGTAGGATTTAATGCAGTTTATATCCGGTGTAGCAAAGATAAAGTCAATTTTCCCCACATAATCCAAACCGTTAAAAAACCCATGGAATGTAGTATCGCTCTTTATTTGATCCGAAGTGGATATATCCACCATTTTAACGGCAAAATCCTCGAGGACATACTCTATTTCCTTGCTGTCCGGAACAGAATTTAAGTCCCCAATAAGAAAGTTGGGTAGGGGCATCCTATCATCATATTGCTTTATAAACTCGTTCAGCACTTTAAGCTGCTTAAGACGGACATCGGAAAACCTATAGTCAAGATGGGTGTTAAAAACCCGTATTATTCGGTTATTTATCTTTGACCTTAAGGTTACCATCGTACAAATCCGGGGCAAACCGTCGTTATTTTCAAACTGGGATCCAAATACATAGGGCTCAGGGGACAGCCAAAAGGTTTCCAGAGCTATCAATTCGAAGGTTTCCCGCCTTATTGCAATACAATTATCCTCTCCGCCCAGATCCTTATCACGACCGGTACCCACTATAATATAATCGGACAAGTTCTTGTCCAAATATTCCTTTACAAAGGGCAGGGCCTCTTGAAAGCCGATTATGTCCGGCAATTTATCATGGATGCTGTCTATTACGAGTTCCTTTCTGTTGTCCCATATATTAATCCCGTCATCAGCCAGCCCGTATCTTATATTAAATGTACCTATGGTAAATTGGTGTTTCATCTTGGCATCCCCTATCTCAATCATTATGAATATTTTCCCGCCAGGCATATATGATTAGCTACAAATCCCTGGGAGACCCCAAATGAAAATTCGGGGTCTTCTTTTATCATGTATCCGTCTGTATGCTTTTTCTATACCTTTTTATATGTTTTTTTCTACACCCATCTATATGCTTTTTCTGTACCTTGCCACCCTTTTATCGATTTCACTATAATCAATAACGCCCGTTTCAAGGAACTCCATGGTAGTGTCGAAGGTGGGAATCCCCGCCCTTCCGCCCATCCTGGTGCATTTTATTGCGGAGACGGCATTTGAAAAACGTGCGGTCTGCCTGGCATCCCAGCCCTGGAGAAGCCCGGCTATGAAGGCCCCATGATATACATCGCCTGCGCCCGTTGTATCCATTACCTCGACACTAAATCCCTCTTCCATGAAAAATTCATTACCCTGTACGCCGACACATCCTTTATCGCCTAGGGTGAAGACTACTATATCAGGCCCCATGTCCTGTACCTTCCTGCAATTGGCCTCATAGTCCCCGTCTTTGAACATGGCCTCATAGAAGAATTCGGAGGCTATGAAGACGTCGATCAAGGGTATCATATCCTCGATACCCGGTCGGTAGCCGTCCGCATCGTACACTACCGTCCTGCCCTTTTCCCTGGCCCATATAGCGGCTTGCTTAGTCACCGGTGTATCGTGGGCCAAGTGAAGATAGCTGGCGGATTGTATATAATCCTTGTCCAAATCGCTGACTTCTAAAGGACGGTTAGTTCCCGGATAATAGATAATACTCCTTCCATGGGTATGATCGTCAGCCAGCACTATAGAAAACGGCGTCTCCCCGTCCCTATCCACAATCATCCTAGATACATCAATACCATGATCCTTAAAATCATCTAAACAGAACTTCCCATAAGCATCCCCGTCAACGACGCCTATCATACCGCACTGCGCGCCCAGCCTGGCCGAGGCCACCATAGCAGAAGATACCTTACCGCCGCCCTGCCAGCTATAATCCTGTATCCTGGTACCCTTGTTTGGTTCAGGAATTTTAGGAATATTGGCTAAGAGATCAACACATGGTGTATCAATTCCTACGACATCCATCCACACTTCCACCTTTCGTAATAAATGATAAGTCCGCTCTTTATATAATCAACCAAGCCCATATCCCAACCGGTATGATTATAGGCTTGGTTGATTAAGAAAGCTGTGATTTCAATTATCCACTATTCTTGGGTATCTTTAAAGATCACCCATAAAAGAATAATTTCAAAAAATCTAGTCATCGATATTGTTGTCTAATACAGCGAAAGATATATTCTCAAAATATCTTTATTGATTTCTTAAACCCCAAATTTCACCATATTGTCAAAACTTATTTTCAGACTGTCAAAGGGATCCCCGGGGCATATATCCTGCTCCACGATTACGAATTCTACACCAATATCCTTACATGCTTTGACAACGTTAGGCCAATCGATATTTCCTTCGCCTACTTCTGCGAAGTTCTTATGTACATCCTCGATCTTAACAGCGCCGCCGACTATAGCATAATCCTTAAAATGAACAATTCCCATACGTCCTTTGACCTTATAGATCCAGTCAACCACATTAACACCACCGGCAGTCAACCAATGAGTATCCAATGTGAAATGGAGTCCATCGGGATCTGTATCGCTAAGGATTATATCCATCCCCATTAAACCGCCGCCTAAAGAGAAGAATTCCAAGGCATGATTGTGATATAAGAGCTTTAGATTCTCCTTCTTAAGCTGAGATGCAATCTTATTTATGTTTTCGGCATATTGCCTGTAACCGCTCTCGCTCTCGCGCATTTCCCTGGGCAGGGTTCCCACCCCGATATATTCAACGCCATAAATCTTAGCTTGTTCAATGGCCTTTTCAATAGCTTCGGGGTTTTCAAGCATTTGTTCATAATCTCCGCCGGATGAGCAGGTCTCCAAGCCTATATCATCCAATAATGCTTTATGTTCTTCAGGGGTCATAAAGCTGGGTGTCCAAGTCTGCACGGAATCGTATCCTATCTCCTTGATCTTTCGAAGTGATGACTCCACCTCTTCACGGCTACCCATAAAATCTCTGACTGTAAAAGTTTGCACGCCTTTTTTCATAACGTACTTCTCCACCTTTCTTTATTATCAATCATCTGTAAAATCAGATTAGTCCACTATATTTAGACGGGCATTAAATAAAACAACAAAGTACAATACCTGTGTTTATTATATAAGAGCTGAATACAACAGTCAATCCGACATAGGTTCCATTCAGATCCATCCCAGCCCGACGAACTCAATATATTCTTATGCTTCTTTAATTTATAGATCGTAACAAAGTCTATCCATATATGTTCAATTAGTATCCAGGCAAGCCTCTGCCGCAGTCCCACTCATAAAGCCGGAGGGCAAGGGAGCCGGACGTTCACACTTGGATGTCATCTCATAAACCTTCCCTGTGTTACAGCTCTCCATTATACCGTTGATTACTTCAAAGGTATGGAAGCCCAGCTCTGCGCTACATCGATGG
>DASRNX010000069.1:0-7455 GCA_035647175.1 Clostridia bacterium
GCTCTGCAACACTCCAGTAACTATATAGGAAATACTAATAAATATGAAGGCTGGAAACATGATCCTAGCAAGTCTAGCGGCCATAACCATATTATATCCCGATAACCTGGGGGCAATAACGGCTATTATCTGCCTTGAAAAAGCGGACCCCAGCCCCGCAAATATCAAGCCCACCAAAAAAGCCATGTTGATTATATTGCTGGCCAGGGCATGGCTTTTCTCGGGGTTTTTCTTCAATTGCTGCGTATATATAGGTACAAAGACCAGACCCATACTGGCCCCGATTATGGAGAACAATATAGAGGGCAGGCTGTATGCAACAAAATAGGCATCCGTTATACCACCTGCCCCGTAATATGAGGCTATTACAGCCTCCCTAAAAAAACCTGTTAACTTTCCTGCGATGGAGAAAACCGTTACAATAAAAACAGACCTTATTGTCTTATCCCTTGGGCGCATGGGTTAGGCCTCCCTCCTATGATGACGGGTAAGAAAGTACTTTCTTGTTAACTCCTCCATCGCCAACCAGCCTTTTATCCTGGCAATGAACAGATACCTTCCGTCGCTCCTCAATACGGGTATCCTCTTTAAAGCATGAGTTTGTTTTATGCCTTTTTTGACTATTCTCTCCCCATTGGATATGAGGACCGCTGTGTCATAATGTTTTCTTAACAATTGCTCTCCGGCTTTGCTATAGATCCCCCTAGGGTAAGCAAAATGCCTGACAGGCTTTTGGAGCCCCTTTTCTAACATTGTTTTGGATTCGACTATTTCCCTTTCCAATTCGGCCGGAGACACCAGGTTCATATCCCTATGCTCTACTGTATGGCTCCCAAATTCCACAAGACCATCCCCGTCCAATTCGTAGATTTCCTTCCACTCCATCAGCTCAGCATCAGTTTCATCAAGGTCCCACCAAAATTTCTTTGGGCTCTCTATATATCCGGGACACAGGTACATTATGGAGGGGTATTTGTACCTATGGAGTATTGGGTATGCGTTTTTGTAGAAATCCCTGTATCCATCATCAAAGCTTATAACAATATGTCTCCCTACTATGCCATTGTTTGATATCATAGAATATGCTTTTTCCATGGAAATGACGCTGTACCTTTTCCTATACAGATAGCCCATATGCCAATTAAAGCTATCTCTGGTCACAGCCAATTCTTTTTTTACTCCATCATCCACCCTATGGTACATCAAAATTATTATCTCGTCTCTGGACCTAAATAGAACGGCGTGTATAATGCCCAAGGGAAGTAATAGGTATTTAATTATCGTCTTTATTAAAAACAACATAGGCTTACTCCGTTATATCTTCAAATTTGTTGTAAGACATCCTCCCAAACCGCTTTTTAAGTCTTAAGCGTTTAAACTTACTAAAACCTACATCCTTTGTAAGGTTCATGAGATAATCGCTCCTGCCTCCTGTCACCAAATAGCAACGACTATACCCTAATCCATTTAAATAGGACAAGACTGAATTTAATAACCCGTGGCTGATTCTGCTCCTCATTCTTCCAGTAAAATGCTGGTATATAAAGGTCGAACCCCCTTCCATATTCCAATTAAAATTAAGAGCAGGGATCTTAATGCTGTGGGTATCAATCCAAAAACTATATATGCCTTTTTTATCCCATACCAGAATGCATCTGTTTTCATCTAAAAACCGCCTATGAACATCCCGGGGTTCCATCCCCAATTTTTCTGTCAGTAGGCCCAATTTCCTTATGGATGCCTCCTCTACTGTATATATCCCGCAGTCCGCCTTATCGGGGCTTATAAGCGGTCTGTATACGATGTAATAATCATAACTACTATAAATATGTGCAACGATCTCCACGACCCTGTTCTTCAATCGCCCAATGCCCCGTCTAAATGTCTTTTTTGCGTTGCCGGAATAGAGCAACATCTTGAATTTACCCAATTTGTATTTTACGAAATTATAGATCCGGGGATCCCTTTTTAGAAATTGTCTTAAATTTCTCACTAATCTTTGGATGTTAAATATTAAGTTTACCAGTACGCCATCACCTGGGAATACAAAGCCGATCATATCGGCTTTCTCATCTGTCCACGCTGCCTTGTAGGGCTCATACCCTACACCAAAATCGAACACCCTATAACCTTTCTCAAAACAATCCTTCAGCTTCTTCCTTAACACCAGCTCACCTGGACTAAATATCGCAAAATTATCATCATGTCCTATTCGATAGAAGGTATATCTTCCGTTATAATAAAAGCCATAGATAAAGGATATGGGAGTTCCGTCTACATCAATGATGTCCACGCTAGTTTCGAACGGCATTTTATCAGATAGCGCTAATTCCTTAAAAAATTCCCTTGTCCTGCCCTTTGAAAATTTGCTGTGCCCGACCTTTCTTTGCCACCTTTTTTCATGGATATCGAATATCCTTTCTATATCCCCATCCCTTTCGGTAAAGGGTTTAAAGGATAGCTCTCCCAGCCTTGCCAACCTTTTTTCTTTTCGCTCCATGGTACGTATACTGTTGCGCCCGAACCGGCCGGCTATATAGCTGTTATAATCCCTGTTATGCAAACCTATAAAATAGCATTCCAGGCTGGATTTTAAATACTTCCTTCGCGTCTTATCCAGATAGTCTTTAAATATGTTGTATTCGTCGGCATCTTTAAATATCCCATGGATATTGAACATATGATTGCCTTTGAGACCGATAAGGTAATCCAGGATGCTACCCAAGACTGCACATTTGAATCCGCTTTTTATGGGAAATCCCATATAGCTGAGTTCATTCCCCCCAATAAACCTTATCTCTTTGTATCCCCTAGCAGGCACCTCCATCAACGGACAAAAACCCAATATATTATTGTCATCCTTAGCCACAAGGAAGAATAGTCTTTTTCCTTCCCCATGATACTTCCACCACAGATAAAGCCATTCAAAGGTCATAAAAACTATATCAGTATTGTTTTCTCTTAAGATACTGTCCCACATCGCTTTGTACGGTTTTATCTTATCCCAGCTCCTGAGCACTTCTATTTCCAGTTTTGCTCACCTCCAACACACCGATATCTAAAAAAAATGAACTTTAGTAATTGTTACGTCCGAACCCCAACATAGCCTCAGGTATAAATCCACCACTATTTGATAGATGGGGGTCCAACGCTTGTGGAATCCGGATTATGCTTATGATTCATTGTAATGGCGGCCATACCAATACCTATAAAAAACCAAAAATGTCTCCAATGTATCGTATCTATGACGATACCATTTACCATGATTCCCATCAAAATAGCAACCAGAGAAGCCGGCGTCATTACAATATACGTTCTTCCCTGCAAATGGTGTATACCCAGTTCGTATATGATAAAGGCAAGGGAGCCAATAAATAAGAGAAGGCCGATTAGCCCATTTTCCATGGCAAGTCTGATATAGAGGTTATGTGCAGAAAATTCTGCCCCGGAATATCGTAGCACATTATATTCGAATTGACCCGGTCCGAATCCAAAGATATTTATAGAGGCTAGGGCAATGCCCTTTCTATGGGTTGCAAATCGGTCCTTATCATATGTTTGAAAGTTTATCCTGCTAAGTAAAAATTGTTTGTATTCATGGGGGATTATAAAACGCCAAACCACAGATACAATCACCAATACCAGAAGGGCGTAGAGGACAAGTCTTTTAAGTTCCGCAGCGGGGAGATGAATCTTTTTTATATTCAATACAAAATATATTAACAGACACGCACAGGTATTCACCCAGGCCCCCCTTGAAAAGGAGACGATAATCCCTAACAGATTTATAGCTATATGAATAATGCGGATCCAAGACGGGTGATCAAAGAGTTGTTTTTTCCAAGAGTCCTCGATTAACATGACAACAACAGGAACCAAAAAGGGTCCAAAAACGTTAGGGTCCTTAAAAAGGGCCATTGCCCTGTACCTGTCATACATCAGCAGCGAAGGCAATACCCCCAGATAACCCGCCAGGCCCAACAGGGCGGAGATTGTGCCCGAGATAATATATGCCCTTATTATATTTTTGATATTGTCTCGGGAGACATACAAAAACATATAATAACTATAGGCTATCAGATACATAGTGATAAGGTGATACCGTATACCCAGCATCATTTCATGGGAAATAAACAGCTGTAATGTACTTATCAATATATAGAGTATGGGAAATAAGATCATCGGCCTTGTAGGGTTCAGTCGGTGAGATTCCAAACGATGGGACATAACTCCGACCGCAAAAAGAAGAATGAACACCAGGTCAGCGGGTGCCGGTTCGAATTTTACAAAAGATAAGATCAGTATATTCAGTATCACAGCCCAGTGGTACCTGAAGACCAGCAGGGCACCGAAAGCGCAGATACCTATTAAGACAGATATGTATACCAGACCCACACCCGTTATGATGGGGGATAGGCCGGCGATCAGGGCAGCTATTGTACATACCGCCAAAATCTTTTTATCGATGAGCCTGGTTTCCCCTGTATACCCCTTCATAATCCTCTACCATCCTGTCTTTCATGAATTTTCCCATTGCCTTTTGTTTAGCCGCCTTACCTATTTTCGCCCGCAAACCCTTATCCTGGAGCAGAACAGACAGTTGATCGGCTCCATTTTTTATATCGAAGCCCTCCAAAATCAGGCCGTCTATCCCATGATCTATAATTTCCGATACCCCACCGACACCGCTGCAGACTACAGATTTACCGGCGAACAAGGCTTCTATGATAACTATAGGCAACCCTTCCCACTTTGAAAACAGTGTTACAATATCCATATCGTTTATTAGCTGCCTTGCGTCTGCCCGCGTCCCTAACATAAAAACGTGATCGCTGATTCCAAGGCTTTCTATGGCCTCGACACATGAATCATGTAAGGGCCCATCCCCCACAATGACCAGTTTGGCCCTATGCCCCATACTTAAAATCTCATTAAACACCTGTATAGTGTATAGGGGTTGCTTAGGTTCCCTTAGGCGCATAACAGTTCCGATTATGGCCACATCCCCATGGATATTGAGTTCATTTCGTAGTTTACCAAGCGTAGTAGGGGCCTCGTCTATACCGTTATAGATAATAGTGGATTTTTCTCGGCTCAACCACCCCATTTTAAGTCCCAAATCCCTATGATATTTTGAAACACATATGCACATGGAGCATCTTTTACTTGCCAGCTTTTCAGCCCACCCAAATAATCTTTGGAGCCCCTTTGGTTGATACTCGTTGATGCCCCAACCGTGTACGGTGAAATATATTTTAGGGACACCGGCCAAATGTGCAGCCAGTCTTCCCAATATGCCCATCTTGGAGCTGTGGAAATGGGCTATATCATATTTGCCACCCTTCATGATCTTGTATAGCTTTATAAGAGTCACCAGATCATTGATAGGGGAGATTTCCCGCCTAATTTCGGGAATTCCAATTATCTTTACGTCTGCACCTCTCACCGATCCCAAATCCTTAACCCAATCAATGAGTTCACCCCCCGGATAGGTCACCAGGGTCATATTATAGAAATCCCTTGGCAGAGATGATATAAGGTCATATACTACCTTTTGGGCTCCTCCCATCTCCGAAAGGGTTATACCCATTAACAAATTCACAGGTTTGTCTACACCCATACCTACTCCCCCCTAAATATAAATCTTAATGGCTGCCGCTATCATCAGTACCATAATAGATAGAGCCAGGATCGGTAGATTACCCACCGCTATCACTATGCCTAAAATACCGGCAAGAATAGCCCAAAAATATATTATCGATACCGTAATAACGGGAGAATATCCCTTCTCTGTTAATCTGTCGTGCAGGTGATCGGTGTCCGCCTTCATCATGCTATGCCCCTTAAGAAGCCTTCTCAACATGCTGCTCCACGTTTCGAATATAGGTACAGCCAGTATTACCACCGGAACAAATATTGAGGCGCTGCTCCCGTCTGCATTTATATACATAATTGACAATAGTGATAATAAAAAGCCCATAAACAGGCTTCCGCCGTCGCCCATAAAGAGTTTGGACGGATAAAAATTATATATTAAAAACCCGAGGATGCCGCCCATAAGGGTGAAGGATACGCGATTTAATAGGCTATAATCAAAGATCATAAATATTATGGAGAAAGCCACAACGGCAATGAATGAAATGCCGCCCGCCAACCCATCCAAGCCATCGGTTATATTTACCGCGTTTGTAACGCCGACAATCCATATGACGCTTACCACCACATCAATAGTAATTACACCAGAGCCTTCCAAACCGAGGAAATGGCTGAGATTTATTCTAAATCCTAAAAGGGCTATTATGGTGGCACAGATTATCTCTATTCCCAATTTATAAATCGCTTTGACATCTTTAATGTCGTCTATGGTGCCAATCAGCACCATCAATCCGGAGTATATTATCAGGTGTTGAATTTGTATGGTGTGTTTTACACAGGCCAGCATAGTTATTACAAATGAGATAAAAATACCCAGTCCCCCCAAGAGGGGTTTGGGCTGCTTATGACGTTTTCTTTCATCCGGTTTGTCCGTTATACCGAATTTCCGTGCCGCCAAAATAATAATGGGCAGAATCAATGATGAGATAGTTAAAGAAATTAGCATGGATAACACTGTAATCACCTACACTTTTGATTCCAGACATTAACCAGGACGGCAAGAAATATAGCGAATATACCTGCAATCACCATGTTTAACACTATATTTGGACCGGAAGGTTCGAAGGGGATGTATGGCTCTTCCACTACCTTGAGGTGGCTATTTCCAAACAATTCCCGGACCCTGTTTTGCAACTTATCCATCATGGCTTTAGTTATCTTAAAGGCCATTTCCGGATCCCCATCCTCCGTTTTTATATATAATAAATCGGTATTGTCTTCATATGATACAATTATTTTATTGCGCATGTCCCTTACTGTGTATTGTATGTCCAGCTCGGATGTGATCTCATTCATCATTTGGGTACCGGTCGCTATAGCCCTGTAGGTCTTTGCATCCTTCAGGGATCTGTTTTCTTCATCTGGACTGCCATTATACATTAACAGAATACCCATAGATTCATACGTCTTTTCAATAACATAATTGCTTACTAAAAAACTGATACATATAGCCAAGATAAATATCAAAAGGGATATCATTATTGTTCTTTTATAGAGACCCTGTATGATCATCGTTTTCATTATTATCACCGCCGCATGTATTTATTTGTAGTAGGCTCAGCTATACATCCATCTTATGAAATGGACAGCGCCCGTGCTACAGGCGTAGAAAAATGATTTGAGGTCTTATGACCAGTTGAATCACGGCTGCTATATTTTCTCGGCGGAATAAAATAAAAGCCCCTTTAGCGATTTGCTAAAGAGGCCTTTATGTACAATTGGCTCCCCAGGCTGGATTCGAACCAGCAACCCCTCGGTTAACAGCCGAGTGCTCCACCGTTGAGCTACTGAGGAATATTA
>DASRNX010000070.1:0-2380 GCA_035647175.1 Clostridia bacterium
CAATGACTTAGCCCATAGGATGATTAAAGAGTTTGGATCACTGGCGGGGCTATTTGAGGCTGATGCCAAGGATATAGCCAGAAGATGCAAGGTGTCGGAAAATACCGCCGTCCTGGTTTCCCTAATCCCGTCCCTGTCAAAGAGGTACTTCTTAGCTAAATGGGGGGATAAGCCCATAATAAACAGCTCTTCAAAGGCGGGGGAATATGCCGTATCCTTATTGGTGGGGCAAGTTTATGAGGTCTTTTATGTAGTATGTTTGGATACGCAAAACAGGGTAAATTACGCGGATATGGTCCATGAAGGCACCATCAACGAGGCGGCCATCTATCCAAGGCTTATAGTGGAAACAGCCCTTAGACACCAGGCCAGCAGCGTTATACTCGCCCACAATCATCCGGGCGGGAGCGTCAATCCCTCACGGGCCGATATCAGCGTTACCAAAAAGATTATTACCGCCCTCGATAGTATTTCCATAAAGGTTTTAGACCATATTATAGTTGCAGGAGACAGATATACCAGTCTGGCCGAAAGAGGCCTTCTGTCAAATTGATTTTGAATTAGGGTGTATCAAAGGCCCTTAAGTGCTAAACTATATACAGCAGCTTGGTGCAGATAAACAATATGGAACCTAAATTTATGGGCATGATAATTACATTGGGCCTATGGAATCTCAAGGTGATAGATCTTATAACATGAGTTGTTTATCTGCTGATAAGTCAGGGAGGTAGGATTATGAAGGAAATAGTGCTGGCAGGGGGATGTTTTTGGGGAGTAGAGGAGTTTATGTCACGGATTCCGGGGGTAGTGGATACCAAGGTTGGGTACGCCAACGGAACCCATGCCCACCCCAGCTATGAGGATGTGTGTACAGGGGCTACCGGTCATACGGAGGCATGTTACGTAAAGTATAACGAAGATACAATAGACCTTAGGGAATTGCTGGACAGATTTTGGAGCGTAATTGACCCCACCATAAAGGATAGGCAGGGAAATGATATCGGAAGCCAGTACCGCACCGGTATCTATTATATAGACGAAGAGGATCAAGACACCATAACAGACAGTCTTAACAGGGAACAGATAAAGTATACAAGACCCATAGTTACGGAGATAGAACCTTTGTCATGCTTTTATGATGCGGAGGAATATCACCAGAGGTACCTGAAAAAGAACCCCAACGGCTATTGTCATATAAAGCTGGACTGATGGGGATTAGGGGTGAGAGGATATGATGAGGACGGGATGCCTTGGATTTCTACTTTCGGCACTTCTTATAATAATTATCATCGTATTATTATCTGGATGTGTGCCCGGGGACGGACGAAATACCCTAGAAAGGCCGGCAGGATTCTTCTGGGGAATTTGGCACGGTTGGGTGGCCCCAATATCATTGATATTGGGGATATTGGAGAGGGATATCAGGGTCTACGAGGTGTTTAACAACGGATGGACCTATGATTTTGGATTCTATATCGCCATCATAAGCGGTTTTGGCGGTATATCGCTGTTCAGAAAGAAAAAAGGGAAAAAATAATCATTGGTGAGGTGTGTTACTTAATAAAGTGCATTACGAAAACATAGATATTATATACGAGGATAACCATCTTTTAGTCGCCGAAAAACCGGTCAATATGTTGTCCCAACAGGATATATCCGGGGACAAGGATATATTGACCAAATTGAAGGAATATATAAAGGTGAAGTACAACAAGCCCGGAAATGTGTATCTGGGTTTGGTGCATAGATTGGACCGTCCTGTAGGCGGTGTAATGGTATTTGCCAAGACCTCCAAGGCCGCTTCCAGGCTTTCTAAGCAGGTACGGGACAGGGGATTTGGCAAAAGGTATATGGCGGTGGTCCGCGGGATACCCCAAATTAAATCAAAGGAGGGCCTAACCCATTATCTTATAAAGGACAGACGAAGGAATATGGTGGCCACGACCCAAAGCGGCGCTGATGGGGCACAAAAGGCAGTATTGGACTATGAGGTCATAGGCCAGGCATCCGATATGGCCCTGGTTCATATAGACCTTCATACCGGGCGCTCCCATCAGATACGGGTGCAATTAGCTGCCCTAGGGCACCCCCTGTATGGGGATCAGCGGTATGGAAGGGGCATTAATAAGCCGGGTCAACAGATTGCCCTTTGGGCTACAGAAATAAGCCTGGTGCATCCTACCCTAAGGGAGGCCATGACCTTTTCCAGTTCGCCCCCGCACCAATATCCCTGGGATATGTTCGGATATTAGTTAAATAAGAACCGATAATAGGGCATCATAAAACATCAGAAAGCATTGGGGAACATTGGGGATATCACAAAAGGCCCATGGAATCTCATAAAGCACTTGAAACACCTGAAACATTTGAAACCCCATAC
>DASRNX010000071.1:0-15656 GCA_035647175.1 Clostridia bacterium
TTATCTACCATGTTTTAAGGGAATTGAATCAAAAGAATTTTGATACCCTAAAAAGAGGTATCGATCATCAAGCTCAATGGCTTTATTTTACCACATGGGTGGAGATATTCAAAATCATAATATGCTGTTGTCCCTGCATAAGAATTAGATATCATTAAAACATCGGAAGCGATTGTCCGATGGTACCTATGTGTCACTTTGAAGGGGGGCGCATTGGCTTGGTTGTTTTAATTGCGCTGTTTGCCATGATCTGCTGGGGAATAGCCCCGATATTCGGTAAACTAGGTCTTTCCGACTTAGATCCGTTGGTAGGCCTTGCATACAGAACGTACCTGTCCACGGCATTATTAACGGGTTGGATGATCAGAGACAATACCTTCTCGAAGATGGCAGGCGTATCTTTAAAATCCATTATATTTTTAGGTATAGAGGGGATATTGGCCACCCTAGTTGGGGACCTGGCGTATTATGCAGCTATTAAATATGGTGAAATTTCCATAGTTACACTAATCATGTCCTGTTCCCCCATAATAAGCATTATAATGGCTATATTGATATTTGATGAGCAGCTAACCCCGGTAAAATTTGTCGGTGCCGGTCTTATAGTCATAGGCTTGACCCTCATAGTGAGATGAGGACAAAAGCGTAGGGGATTCTCGCATCTACACCCTCTCACGGCTTAAAACATTTATATTATTTATAAAGGGGTCTTCGCCACCCTGAAGTTGATACTTGGATTTTTTCATCATTTTTATATATTCTATTATATCTTTGGTTATAAGCTCACCTAGGCTTAAAGCCGGTATTCCGGGTGGGTATGCCATAACCATTTCCCCGCTGACTTCTCCGGCGGAACTCTCTAGGGGTACGGTCTTCTTCTGTAAATAAAAGGCCTCCCGGGGTGAAACCACCATCTCCAAAGCCGGCGGGATAACCATAGGCGCATCAAAACCGCCCCCTTTCCGATTCCTCGCGATGTCCCCAAGCCCGTCTATAAGACGATCTACAGATTCTCTATCGTCACCCAGGCTTATTACTGCCAAGGTATTATGGAAATCGGACATTTCCATCTGAATTTTGTTTTGCTTTCTCATGAACGATTCCATTTCATATCCTGACATCCCCAGTTCACGGACGTTTATGCATAGCTTGGTCTCATCAAAGCCAAAGATCCCCGGATGACCCACGAGCTCCGTACCAAAGGCGTATAGACCATCAATCTTGTTGACTCCTTGCCTTGCATATTTTGCTAGGGATACTGCCCTCTCCATCATATGATCGCCCCTTAAGGCCAAATGCTTACGGGCCAAATCCAGGGACGCCATAAGAATATAGGAGGCGCTGGTGGTCTGCATGAGATTGATAACAGTTTTCATCGCAGCAGGGTTGATATTCTTATTGTTAGATAAGAGCACCGAGCTTTGGGTCATCGAGCCGCCGGTTTTATGGAGACTTATGGCGCTCAAGTCCCCTCCTTGGGATATAGCCGACGGAGGCAGATCCGGGTGAAAGGGCAGATGAGCTCCATGGGCCTCGTCTGCAAGGACCAACATGTCGTTTTCATGGGCGATGCCTATTATAGCTTTGATATCAGAGGCTACACCGTAGTAGGTAGGATTATTTATAAATACCGCCCTAGCATCGGGATGACGATTGATACAGGCCCTCAGGCTCTGGGGCTCAACACCTAAAGCGATCCCCAGCCTGGCATGAAATTCGGGCTGTATGTATATGGGTATGGCGCCGCTCAGTATAAGGCCCCCTATAACGGATTTATGCACGTTTCTTGGGACGATTATTTTCTCACCTGGCCGGCAGGCATATAGTATCATGGCTTGCACCCCCTGGCTAGTTCCATTGACCAGGAAGAAGGAATCCCCCGCTCCGAAAAGCTCGGCCATTAAATCCTCGGATTCCTTTATTGCCCCTAGGGGATTACATATATTGTCAAGATCATCCATACCATTTAAATCCATACGAAATACTTGTTCACCGACGTATTCCTTAAACTCCTCTATGATCCCCCTTCCCCCTTTGTGGCCCGGAACATGGAAGGGAACTACCCCGCTTTCTATATGTCTTCTTATGGCCTCAAATAATGGTGCACTTGTCTGGTCTAAATTCCATTTTCTGCCCATGAAACGAAGTCCCCCTTACTCTACCAATCAATCACAGTATATGCGCTGTAGTATAGTTTGTGATTAAGGCCTACGGGGAGCACAAGAATTGGATAGAAAACTATTTTCATAACAATAATATAGATAAACAATTCCAACTACAGAATTTATCATGATTAAATTGCGTAGACCCGTCGGAGCTATTATGATGTTAGATTTAGTTTTGTATTGTTTATCTGTAGATTAGAAGGACTTTTATGCTGGAAGGGAGAAATAGATATGGATGTATCGTATTTAAGGGAGGCGAATGGAAATTGAAGGATATTGTAATTGAGAATCTGGATAAGAACACGAATCTATATGTTATTCCAGACAAGAAATTTAAAACTATCTATATAAGCTATTGTTTCCATAGGGACTTGGATGAAAATTATACCTACAATGCCTTGGTACCCGCCGTATTAAAGCGTGGGTGTGAGGGATACGAGAACCAGAAAGAGATAGGAAAGCACCTGGAAGAACAATACGGTGCCTTGTTTGATGTGGGGGTCCAGAAACGGGGCGAGCGCCAGATATTGAGGTTCACTATGGATGTAATCAACGAAGATTACGTAGGAAAGGATGGCCTATTGGCCCAGGCCTTTTATTTCCTAAACAGGATAATCACAAAACCCGTTTTAGAAGACTCCATGTTTAGGGAAGATTACGTCGATCAAGAGAAAGAGAATCTGAAAAACAGGATCCTAGCTATGATCAACGATAAGATGCAGTACAGTATGGAACGCTGTATTCAGGAGATGTGCCAGGGTGAAAAATATGCAAGGTATGCCCTGGGAAGTGTTGATGAACTTAGCTCCTTGGATCCGGAAAAATTGTATGAGGTTTATAGGGACATTATAACTGGCAGCCCCTTGGATATTTTTGTTGTTGGTGATGTGGACCCCGGCAAGGTTTCTGCCCTTATTAAGAACAGTTTAGACCTTGAAAGATCGCATATTAAACTCATTCCGGAGACTATAATAAAAAAAATCGGGATAAAGCAAAGGGAAGTCGTAGAGAGGATGGATGTATCCCAAGCAAAGCTGAACATCGGATTTAGGACCAATGTTCCCGTTAACCAGGATGAATACTTCCCACTGGTGCTATATGCCGGAATTTTGGGCGGGGGACCCCATTCGAAGCTCTTTATTAATGTCCGAGAAAAGAGTAGCCTTGCCTACTATGCCTTTGCTAGGCTGGAAAAGTATAAAGGTTTGATGCTCATAGGCTCGGGTATAGACCAAAAGGATTATGAGCAGGCGCTAGAGATCATTATGGAACAGATAGCAGACATTGAAAAGGGTAGGATAAGCGATATGGAGTTTACTGCCTCCGTTAATGCAATAACTACCTCTTTAAGGGCCGCAAAGGATGAACAGGGACAACTGGTGGACTATTATCTGGGTAACGCTATTACGGGGGCCAGGCATACATTGGAGGATTTTATCCGAGAAATACAAAAAGTAAAACCGGAGGCTGTCGTTGAGGTATCTAAAAAGGTAAAGGCAGATACGGTCTACCTCCTAAGGCCCAATGAAGGAGATGTTGAGAATTGAAAAAGGTTATTGAAAACAAACTGTTGAGAGAGAAACTGGTACATAGCAGGCATAGGTCCGGGCTTGACGTATATATAATGTTAAAACCCGGATATAGTCGGCAGTTTGCCATATATGCAACCCAATATGGCTCCAATGACAGTCAATTTGTTCCCCGTGGGCGGCGGGATTCCATTACGGTTCCGGACGGGATTGCACATTTTTTAGAGCATAAGCTGTTTGAGGAAGAGGAAGGCAACGTATTTGCGGAATATTCTAAACTGGGTGCCCAACCCAACGCCTTTACGAATTTCAATATGACTGCATATCATTTTACTTCCACGGGAAACTTCCATGAATGCCTAGACGTACTCCTTGGTTTTGTAGGAAGACCCTATTTTACCGACGAGAACGTCGAGAAGGAGAAGGGGATAATAGCGCAGGAGATACGGATGTACGAGGACAATCCCTATTGGGGGGTGTATTTTAACCTGCTAAGGGGTCTGTATCATGATTTTCCGGTAAGAAAGGATATTGCGGGAACCGTAGAATCCATATATCAAATTGACAAGGAAACCCTTTATGAATGCTATAAGACCTTCTACCATCCGTCCAATATGGCATTGATTGTGGCCGGGGATGTAGACCCCGACAGGGTTATCCGTCAGGTAGATGAACTCTTTGCTGATGGGCCCACCGGGAACGGTGCGGGAGAGATTAAAAGGATATTCCCCGAAGAGGCCAAGGGGGTCAACAAGAATAGGGTAGAAGAAAAACTGGCAGTAGCCAGGCCCATATTTGCCCTGGGCTTTAAGGATGAAGAGGACGTTCAAGACGGTGACAGGCTGTTGGATAAATTGATAGCCAATGATATCATCCTGGATATGCTAATGGGTACGAGTTCCGATATCTATGACGAACTCTACGAGGAGGGACTCATTGATTCCTCATTTAGTAGCAGCTATACAGGCGAGAGACACTATGGGTATGCCTTAATGACGGGGCAGACCAAGGATCCGGAAAAGGTAGTTGCTGCCATATTTGATGAGATAGAAAAAAGAAAATCACAACCTTGGGAGCAGGAGCATTTTACCAGGATCAAAAAGAAAAAGATGGGCGAATATATAAGGTTGTTCAATTCCCTGGATTCTACCAGCATACAGTTCGTATCCATGTTATTTAAGGATGTTCGCCTATTGGATTATCTTGAAAGATTGGAAGCCATAACTTACAATGAGATAAAAAAAGAATTCAATGAGCTCTACAGCAAAGACAGTAGCTGCCTTTCCTCGATAATGCCGTCTGCATAGGATGTTTTAGCTTACCGGTAGCCTGTAATCATATTATACGAGGGGGAATATAAATGAGCGGTGTAGCGTTTTATCTATTTGGGAAACCAATTTTCTGGTATGGGATAATTATTGCTCTGGGGGTATTGATAGGTATTTATTTGGCCATGAGGTATGCAAAGGCATTGGGATACGATCAGGAAATGGTAGTGGATTTCTGCTTATTGGCTATACCCATGGGGATTATAGGTGCACGCCTCTATTATGTGGTGTTTTCATGGGAATATTACAGCAGGAACCCCTTAGATGCGTTTAAAATCTGGGAAGGGGGCCTGGCGATCTACGGAGTTGTTATCGGGGGAATAACAAGTGCCTATATCTTTGGCCGAAAAAGAAAGATCAACTTTTGGGACCTGTGCGATATCATAGCGCCCAGTCTGATATTGGGACAGGCCTTGGGAAGGTGGGGCAACTTCTTTAATCAAGAAGCCTACGGGTATGCCATAAATAACCCCGCATGGCAATGGTTCCCCGCTGCTGTATACATCAACAGCACAGGGCAGTGGCATATGGCAACATTTTTTTATGAATCCATGTGGAACTTTCTGGTCTTCTTCTTTCTGTTATTCTATAAAAAGAGGAGGAAGATACCGGGAGAGATGATCCTACTGTACCTTATACTATACTCTTTGGGCCGGGTATTTATCGAGGGGCTGCGAACCGATAGTCTGTACTGGGGACAATTCAGAGTCTCCCAACTATTGAGTGGGGCACTGATCATAATAGGCATTGCAGCATTTTTCATAAGAAGAAAAAGAGCATCTAATGACGACGAGGGGATACGGGAAGAGGGGGATTAACCCCTCTTCTTTAAGTTTTGGGCCGATTTTTTAAAATAATTCATTAAAAGATTATATTTGGGAAAAATATATCCAGTGGATACTCTAGGATGCGTATAGGATTTAATTGTGAATTTTCGGGAAACCATGGCTAATACGGTTTTGGAAGAAATTCCATTAATTAAATTCCCGATTTTGGTTCAATATATGAGTATACCGATTAATGTGATACTAGTTATTTGAAGGCAATGAGACAAGAAGGAAAGGAGCATATAAAATGGCTGATGATAATGTACGTAGAGACGAAGATCGCCAGCAAGAAGGCAAAGGCAGGGGTTGGCTGGGTATAATTATTCGATTTATAGTAGCAGCCGTGGTGCTAATGGTGACTGCGGTCGTTACTCCGGGATTTAGAGCAATGGGATTCGGGACTGCGTTGCTGGCTGCGTTGATAATAGCGGCACTTGATTATGTGGTTCAAAAACTGTTCAGGATTGATGCATCACCTTTCGGAAGGGGATTATCAGGGTTTATTCTGTCGGCGGTAATAATTTATTTAAGTCAGTTTTTAGTCCCGGGTATGCAGATAAACCTATTCGGTGCAGTAATAGCCGCGTTGATCATTGGGGTAGTTGATGCCTTAATCCCTGCCCACATATTCTGACTAGACTTTAGCTGGGGCGGAGGACTTCCCCATTGGCTATACCAGTAATTAATGTTCGGACATAAGCCTCAGGCGTGTTTTAAGGAATTATTATGAGCCCTCCTTATAGCACGCCCTTTGTTTTGGATTTTCCGCTATACTATTGTTTTGGATTTCCTGCTATACTTTTTTTGGGTGTATCATTTATTTAAAAAATAATATTCCAATCACTTGGATTCTAGGGGCTAAACAATTCCTCGGATTCGGATTATGCCCCCGCATTTTTCGGTTGCTTGAAAAAAAGCCGGTGATACTGTATAATTGGGGCGACAAGAACCTATTGTATGATAAAGAGGTGCAAGCATGACCATTGAATCCTTTATGGTTAGAGATGACATTGAAGAATTAATCGAGGAAATAAAAGCATATGATAGTATCCGCCTGGATGAGATACCGGAATACCGATTATTCATTTCTCAGATTGAAGAGTTCTTCGATAAAAAACTGGGCAGGGGTATGGACGATGACGAAGAACGGAAGACCATCTCTAAGACCATGATCCAGAATTATATTAAAGATGGGCTTATCATGCCTCCGGAAGGCAAATCGTATAACCGTAGCCATATAATATTATTGGCATTAATATATAATTTAAAGCCTATACTCACCATTAGGGACATAAAAAAGCTCCTGTTGCCGATTCTGGAGATAGCGGATGATGAGAGCCAAACGAACAAAATTGAAAGTATTTACAATACATATTTTGATCTAAAAGAATCCCATCTGGATGAATTTGTTCAAAATCTAGAGTGTGATATGAACGCCATGGATGAAATTCTGGATAAGGAATGTAATGGGGAGTGGATAAGACTCTCTAAAATTCTGCTGGTTTTAATGTTGATAACCCAAGCAAATATAAGGAAGAGATTGGCCGAACGCATGATAGAACTATATTTTAACACCGAAGAAAGTTAACCCCCGCGGACTACCGTTGAATTCCATATGCCCCAAGAACCCCCCTATTAATTAAAATTGCGAACCCATAGATCCTTAAATGATGATTCCATTGTCCCTTTTATGAAATTCGCCGGGATGCTCGTATAAAGTTTTTGAACCATTGAAAAACAGTTATGAATACTATATAATAGAGTTAATATATCGGCGTACCCTATGGGCAAAAACTCCCAACGGGGATTAGCATAAGGGGCAGGTTGGATGAAAAAAAGGAGCATGGGACCAAAGGGAGACGGTAGGCAGAGAGCGAAGAATCATAAGAAAAACTATCTACATGGGAACTACATATACGTAACGGATCATGCAATAACTCGTTATCGGCAGAGGATAAAAAAGATCAACCATGAAAATGCTAAGTATTCCATTATAGAGAATGTGAAGAGGAGCAGACTCATAGCCCTAACCAAATACGGTGGGAGAGAAATTCGGGAAAACCGAGGGGTGCTCTACGTATGCGAACTTCAGGGAAACTGTCTGTACGTAATAACCATCCTAATCGGTGATGTAGACCTAAGGTTTGTAGTATAAAGTGATAAATTAGAGAAAAATAGGGACAATACTAGGTCTAAACCTGATTTGTCCCTATTTTTTGTGTCCTTTTATGAAAATCTATGGCATTATCCCGTATTAGGTAGTATAATAATTATCGATAAACAATACGCAAACTTAATTTATCTGCATGACAATTTCAGTGATTTTATGGAATTTCATGATGATAAATTTTATAGTTGGAGTTGTTTATCGACAACAATACGCAAATAAATTTACTAGAGGCGATAAACGTGAGAAATTTAACAATGCTGACAGATCTTTATCAATTGACCATGATGTATGCCTACGACAAGGCGGGCAAAGCCGATGAGGTTGTGGCCTTTGATATGTTTTTTAGAAAACCGACAGGCGATAGTGCCTATGCCGTTGCTGCAGGCTTGGAACAGGCTGTAGAATACATAGAAAATCTTAATTTTTCTGACGACGACATAGCGTATCTTCGGGATTTAGGACTGTTTGATGAGAGCTTTTTAAACAGACTGGAACATATAAGCTTTACCGGTGATATCGATGCTATACCGGAGGGAACCGTAGTATTTCCAAATGTGCCCTTAATTCAGGTTAGAGCACCAATATTTGAGGCACAGTTTATAGAAACTGCCCTCTTAAATATTGTAAATCACCAGACTTTAATTGCCACAAAGGCCAGCCGAGTTGTCCAGGCTGCCCAAGGCGATAGCGTATTGGAATTTGGATTAAGGCGTGCACAGGGACCGGATGCGGGTATATACGGTGCCAGAGCCGCCATAATTGGGGGTTGTGATGCCACCTCCAATGTATTGGCCGGTAAAAAATTCGGTGTCCCCATCCAAGGTACCCACGCTCATAGCTGGATAATGAGCTTCCCGACGGAATTGGATGCCTTTAGAGCATATGCCCATGCGTTTCCCAATAGCTGCCTTCTGCTGGTTGACACCTACGACACGTTAAAAATCGGTGTACCCAATGCTATAACGGTGTTTAAGGAATTGAGGGAAAAGGGGTTTGAACCGCTGGGGATCCGCCTAGATTCGGGGGATTTGGCCTATTTAAGCAAGGAAGCTAGGAGAATGCTCAACGATGCGGGTTTTCCCAATGCTAAAATAGTAGCCTCCAGTGACCTGGACGAGGATGTCATATGGGATCTGAAAGCCCAGGGTGCCGCTGTTGATGTTTGGGGCGTAGGGACTGCAATGATAACCAGTAAAAATTGTCCAGCCTTAGGTGGGGTATATAAGCTGGTGGCCGAGGAGATAGACGGTGAACTGGTTCCAAAAATTAAGATCTCTGAGAACGCCTTTAAGATAACCAACCCCGGGTATAAAAAGGTCTCCCGTCTATATGATAAGGAAACGCACAAGGCAATCGCTGACTTAATAATGCTGGATCATGAAATTATAGATGAGACCAAGCCCTTGACTATTTTCGATCCTGTAAATACATGGAAGCGAATGACCCTAACAAACTTTAAAGCTAGGGAGCTATTAGTACCTATATTTAGGGGAGGAAAGCGGGTTTATGAACTGCCGCCTCTTATGGACATCCAGAAGTACGCAAAGAAAGAGATGGGCACCTTGTGGGCAGAGTATAAACGCCTGACAAAACCCCATGTATTTAAGGTTGATCTATCCGATGAACTATATAACCTAAAGAATCAGCTTTTAGAGGAATACTCTTTTAAACAATAATTAGTTCGAGACCCCCTGCAGATTTAGCGCGGGGGGTTTTAATTTTAACGGACTCTTATCACTCCCCATTTAAAACCGTCATAACCGATAATCACCTCCTGATATCGTCGCACATACTATGCATACATAGACACATGGTTAAAGCTTTAAATCACCTAAAGGAAACCACTTTTTGCATTTATAATATACGACCCTTAGGAGGCGGAATCCATGTTCCCCTCTATTTCATCAAATTTTAATGAATCGGCAAGAAATCCCTTGCTTCTATAAGTGGCTAGTTCCCATTAGTAAAACAGGCGGTGGTAAAATGAGGTTTGGTCTGGCATTATCAGGTGGCGGCATTAGGGGCGTTGCCCATATAGGCGTTTTGAGGGCCCTAGAAGAAGAGGGCATGATGCCCTCTTGGATAGCCGGTACCAGCGCCGGTAGTATAGTAGCGGGGCTCTATGCTTATGGTTATTCTCCCAGGGAGTTGGAGGAGATAGCCATTGATCTTCAGCCTAAATATATAGATCCGAACTTTTTGGGTATGGCTTTAGGATTAGGTCAATGGGTCCTAGGCAAGGAGCCTTGTGTTGACGGTGTGATCAAGGGTAAGGCTATAGAGAGGTATTTAAAAAAGTTGACAGAGGGCATTAAAATAGCGGATATAAAAATGCCGCTGGCTATAACGGCCGTAGACATAAACAAGGCTGACTCCGTTATTTTTCTCAACAGGCGGGTAGGCATCTTGCCGGATGATGACACTGTTTATATGCATGATATGCTCCTCTACAAGGCAATCAGGGCCAGCATCGCTATTCCGGTGGTTTTCAAGCCCATTATTCTAGAGGGGAGGCGTCTCGTCGATGGGGGTGTAACCAATAATCTTCCTATCGGCATCCTCCGACAGATGGGGGCAGAAAGGATAATAGGCGTGGATTTAGGGTATAACGGTCAGCTGCGAAGGGATGTTAACAATATAATCGAGATTGGCAGCCAGGCTCTGGATATCATGGCGTATCAGATTACTTCCTTTAAAAGCCAGGGTGCTGATTATATATTAAGACCTGGAATTTATGATATTGCCATCGGGGATTCCAAAAAACTAATTGAATGTATTGATAGGGGATACAATAGCACCAAAGAGAATATTAAAATGATAAAAAAAGCAATTATTAGTAGCCCTTCGACATCGGTATTCTACAGAATCTAGGCTTACACCAATGATATACTATACACGGGTGTATAGCCACATGGATATCCTTTATAAAGTGAATCCGACTAACTCCATATCCAAACGTAGGATCCTGCTGAATCGATTAGGCTTCCAATTTCACGGTTAGGGTTCAGTTGTATCTTTTCTTGGGTGAGTTCAATATATGCCCGTAATACGGTCTGAATTGAGTATGGAAGTAAGCGCATATTACTAATTCCGGGAGGTGCTGGTATACCGATGAAGAAAAAGTTTAGAGTATCCTTATTTGGATACTGTAAAAAGCAAGTAAACATGTACATGCTAAACCTAAGGAAGGAATACGAAGACGAGCTCTCCAAGCGAAAGGATAGAATGTGGGAAGTGAACGCGGAGAATAGGGAGCTGAAAGCCAAGTTATTGGAGTACCAGGAGAGTTTATCTAGATATAATGAGCAAGAATTATACATTTCCAAAGCTATGGTAAAAGCCGAAGAAAATGCACAGGCCATTTTGAAGGAGAGCCATCATAAGATAGGTATCGAAAAGTTTAAGATGAACCAGGAGAAAGAAAAATGGAAGACTAGGGAAAAGGAAATCATGAATCAACTTCTAGATTTTCAAAATGAGGCCTATGCCCTGATGGAATCCTTTCAATCGGAGATTAGCTACCTTACATCAAAGGAATTGATGTCAAGTGAACTGGAAGTCGATGATAGCCGGACGGATATAAACAAGGATCTGTTAAATATTAGTTAGACATAGCATTCGGTGAAACATAGTATATAGAGGCTAGACCCATGGGCAGATGCCAGGGTCGGGCCTTTTTTATTGGCTATTTGTCCAAAGCATATGAAATGATTCCCATTTATTATCCTTAATCCATATGTTACGAACAATACATTATTTTACAATGAAAGGTCCTCTTCGCAGCATATCTATGTTAAGATAATAATATAAGAGGTATGGCTTTGCCAACTGGCAGGTATAGGGCGAGACCAACTAATTTATCCTTGATGGAAATTATCAAAAACATAGGAGGAAAATATGGCAAAACCAAATATTCTATTTATTATGTCCGACGATCATGCTTCTCAGGCGATTAGTAGCTATTCGGGGCGAATAAACCAGACCCCAAATATTGACAGGATCGCCAATGAAGGGACCCGGTTTGATAATTGTTTTTGTACAAACTCCATATGCGCCCCCAGTAGGGCAGTAATCTTAACGGGTAAATACAACCATTTAAATGGGGTGATGACCCTTTTCGATGACTTTGACGGAAGGCAAGATCATGTAGCAAAGCTACTACAAGATACCGGCTATCAGACTTCGATTATAGGCAAATGGCACTTAGGTCACGGGGGTAACAGCGATCCCACAGGATTTGATTATTGGTGTGTGTTACCGGGCCAGGGTGAATATCACAACCCCGTTTTCTACGATATGGGCGAGGAGATAAAGGTAGAAGGCTATGCCACGGACATTATTACGGATATGTCTATAGATTGGATGGACAAGCGGGACAAGGATCAGCCCTTCTTTTTAATGTGTCATCACAAGGCACCCCATCGCCCCTGGGAGCCTTCGGAAAAGTATATGGACCTATACGAAGACATCGATATACCGGAACCCGATACCCTGTTTGATGACTATGATACAAGAAGCGATGCTGCTAGCCTGGCCAAGATGAGGATCAGCCATCACCTAACTAAGACCGATGTAAAACAAGATCCCCCTGAGGGTTTAGAGGGCGTGGAATTGACCAGATGGTACTATCAAAGATACATAAAGGACTATTTAAGGTGCATTGCCTCTATCGACGATAGCGTCGGAAGGCTTTTAGACTATTTGGACGAGGAAGGAATAGCGGATAATACCATAGTGATCTATACCTCGGATCAAGGCTTTTTCTTGGGAGAGCATGGATGGTATGACAAACGATTTATGTATGAAGAATCCCTAAGGATGCCATTTCTCGTACGCTACCCAAAAGCAATAAAGCCTGGCACCATAAACGAGGATATGATAGTTAATACCGACTTTGCGCCCACATTTTTAGACTATGCAGGGCTAGATGTACCGAAGGATATGCAGGGCTATAGCCTTCGTCCCATATTTGAAGGGAATACCCCAAACCATTGGAGACAATCCATGTACTATAGGTATTGGATGGCCCAAGACGATCATTGTGTTGCAGCACATTATGGAATCCGTACCCATAAATATAAGCTTATATGCTACTATGCTCCCGGGTTTCATTATAATGGGGAATATCCAAAAGAGCTTGAGGGGGTAGAATGGCCCCAATGGGAGCTGTTCGATCTTGAAAGGGATGGGGATGAACTCAATAACGTATACGATGACCCTGAATATTCCGGTGTAGTGGAGGAGTTAAAGGAGAAGCTCTATAGCCTCCAGATGGAATTAAAGGATGACAAGGACGCCAGGTATGAGAAGAGGGAAATATAACGGGGCAGTGGACATATACTCCCCACACCGTTGAAACTCTGTGTTGTAATTGCTGAAGCAGTTGCTTCCCACGTTATAATATTTACTATGGGGATAGAGCAAAACATAGCAGAAATAGTATGAAGCAGGGGCCGCATAAGATGAGCCCCTGCTTTGTTTAGGCCACAGGTTCTATATTTCTGGGTTCCTTGCAAAATGGACAAAAAGTGATACAATATTAAACGTGCTAATAGGGGATGCGGCTATATGACGAGTCGGCAAAATATCCCCTGCTTCTATAAACGGCGAGTTCCGATTAGTAAAGCAGGCGGTGGGTATAAATCACCCGCCTCGTTGAAACCTGTGTGATGCAATCGCCAATGCAATTGCTTCCGATGTTTTAAGTCGTGGGGATTCAACTATATCGCCATTTGGTGATGGTATATACCACCTTTCCATTTAATTTTAATTTTTTTGCTAAAACAGCGGTTTTTGTAGCAGCATAAGATATTTTCATAATATGTAAGCAGGGCATCGGAGGGAAATTATATTGGACAAGAGGGTAAATATGAAATTATTGACGGATATATTCATAACTTTTTTTAAGATAGGATCATTTACCTTTGGCGGGGGTTATGCCATGATACCTCTAATAGAAAGGGAAGTGATAACTAACAAGGGCTGGATCGAAGATGAAGAGGAGATAATCGATGTCTTTGCGGTTTCAGAATCCATACCCGGTGCCATCGCCATAAATTCTTCAACCTTTGTGGGATATAAGATAGCGGGAAGAAAGGGCGCCATAGCTGCCATGTTTGGGGTAGTGTTGCCTTCATTTATTATTATTACACTTATTGCAGCCTTTTTCTCCAAGTTCCAGGATAACGAAGTTGTAAAGGCGACTTTTATGGGTATAAGGTCGGCAGTAGTGGCCCTTATCCTAATGGCTGCTATCAATGTAGGCAAAAAAGCCATAAAGGACAAGTTCTCTGCCGCCATATCGGCGACAACTGTAATTCTGGTACTGGTGGCAGATATACATGCCATATTCGCTATTATAGGTGGTGTTTTGGCGGGATTAATCATATACTTTACTTCCCCTAAAAGATTGGCACATATCAAAGGAAAAGGGGGAGAGGATAATTGATATATTTAAGACTCCTCCTAACGTTTGTAAAGATAGGATTTTTTAGCTTCGGCGGGGGTTATGCAATGATTCCAATGATAGAAAGGGAGATAGAGGGGCATGGCTGGTTAAATGCTTTGGAGTTTTTTGATATCGTGGCCATAGCCGAGATGACCCCGGGGCCCATAGCAGTAAATTGCGCTACCTTTGTTGGTTATAAGACTGCAGGATTTTTAGGAGGATTTGCCGCCACCCTTGGGGTGGCCATACCCTCACTGGTCCTTATACTCATAATTTCCAGATACTTTTTCAAATTTCAAGACCATCCCCTAAACGCTGCCGTATTCTATGGGATCAGGCCCGTAATAGCCGGGCTCATTGCAACAGCGGCGGTTTTTGTGTCAGAGACCGCGATTTTTAAAGGGAAACTCTCAATAAATCTTATTTCCCGGCTCCTTCGCAGTCCGCTGGATGTCTTAAATTTGGGAAGTATATTTATATTTGTTATTTCATTTATCATTCTGAAGAAAACCAAGTTCCATCCCATGTTGGTCATTTCCCTGTCCGGGGCTTTGGGAATACTGTTTTTTTATGTACTTTAACCTGTTGCGCTAGTTAGCATATTGGTAATGGCTATTGAATGCTCTAAACATTAATAATAAAACGATGTAAAGGCGGGATAAAATGCCACCGGTAAGCCTTCTTATAAAACCTGCATCCAGCAATTGCAATCTTAGATGCAAGTATTGCTTTTATCATTCCATAGCCGAGAATAGGGATGTTAAATCCTATGGGATTATGGACTTAGACACTTTAGAGACCCTGGTCAAAAAAACTCTGGAGTTTGCAGATGTCACTTGTACCTTTGCATTCCAAGGTGGGGAGCCCACTTTAGCGGGGCTGGAGTTTTTTGAAAAACTGATAGAGTTTCAAAAGAAATATAACAAAAAGGATGTCCAGATCAATAATGCTATACAGACCAACGGCATGGTCATCGATGAAAGATGGGCAAAATACCTGCACGATAACAATTTTTTAGTGGGATTGTCTTTGGATGGAACCAAGGACGTACATGATATGGGCAGGGTAGACCCCAGAAATAGGGGTACCTTTAACAATGTCATGAAAACCGCTGGTCTGTTCAACAAATACAATGTGGAATATAATATGCTATTTGTAGTAAGCTCCGGCGTAGCTAGGCATATAACTA